>JBGSYQ010000237.1:0-4792 GCA_041750795.1 Pirellulales bacterium
CGAAGCGCCAGCGAGGGAAAACTACACTAGCCCGAAGCGCAAGCGAGGGAAAACGACCATACCAGCGTTCCCTCGCTCGCGCGTCGAGTTACGATCGTCCGAAAAACAACTTCTCCGCAACTCCCCTCGCCCCTTGTGGGAGAGGGCAGCGTGAGGGGTTAGCGATTCAGGAAGTTATTCTTCGGTCGCCCCTTAGTGTCGTTGTGTCGCATTCGATCGAACTCGACAATCCTCGTTCACTTCTCGTTCACCCTCATTCCGAAATCACACCCATGCAACTCAAGGATAAAGTCGCGGTCGTTACCGGCGGAGCGCACGGCATTGGCGAAGCGCTCTGCCAGCGGTTTGCCGCCGAGGGCGCGCGGGGCGTCGTTGTCGCCGATCTGGATGGCGCCGGCGCCAAGCTAGTCGCCGACCGCATCGGCGGGCTGGCGGTGACCGTCGACGTCGGCAACGAGGCCGACGTCCTGCGACTGGTTGCCGCTGCCGAAGACAAGTACGGCCCCATCGACCTGTTTTGCTCCAACGCCGGCATCGCCCTGGGCGGCGGCGTCGAAGCGCCCAACAGCGACTGGCAGAAAATCTGGGACATCAACCTGATGGCCCACGTTTACGCCGCGCGTGCCATCGTGCCGACGATGCTCAAGCGCGGCGACGGCTACTTGCTGCAAACCGCCTCGGCCGCCGGCCTGCTCAGCTCGATCGGCTCGGCCCCGTATGCCGTCACCAAGCACGCCGCCGTGGCGCTGGCCGAGTGGATGGCGGTCACCTACGGGCCGACCGTGAAAGTTTCCTGCCTTTGTCCCCAAGGCGTTTTCACCAACATGCTCATGCGCCCCGACGCCGGACCGGCCACCGAAATGCTGCGCGCAGAAGCCATCACGGTCGAAGTCGTGGCCGACGCCGTCATCGCCGCCCTGGCCGAGGAGAAGTTCCTCATCCTGCCGCATCCGATCGTCGCAGACTATGTCGCACGCAAGGCGGCCGACCACGATCGTTGGATCCGCGGCATGCGCCGCATTCAAGCCCAGGTCGACGCCACCGCAGGCAACACGAAAATGTAGATGCGCTGCCCATGGCGTGGCCGTGCGATTCGTTGTCAGGAGCCGATAACAGGACGCGATGAGTACGCTTGCACTAGTGCGACACGGCCAGGCCTCGTTCTTTGCCGACAACTACGATCAGCTCTCGCCGCTGGGCGAGCAGCAGGCCCGGCTGTTGGGTGAACACTGGGTGAAACGCGGCGTGCGTTTCGACGAAGTGTTCACCGGTCCGCGCGTGCGCCAAATCGAAACCGCCGCACTGGCAGGCGAAGCCTTCGCCCGGGCCGGCATTCCCTGGCCCGAGCCGCAGTTCCTGCCCGAGTTGGACGAGCATCACGTCGACCGGCTCATCAAGCAAGGCATCGAGTCGGTCGTTCGCGATTTCCCGCACGTCGGCCCTTTGCACGAGGCGTATCACACGGCCACGGCTCCCCGCGACAAGCAGCGCACCTTTCAGCTCATGTTCGAGCAGGTGGTGATGCTGTGGGTGCAAGACAAAGTGGCGGTCGACGGCGTCGAATCCTGGCCGGCCTTTCAAGAGCGCGTCCGCGCCGGCCTGCGCCGGATCACCGACGGCGGCGCCAGCGGGCGCAACGTGGCGGCCTTCACCAGCGTCGGCGCCATCACCGTCAGCCTGCAGCTCTCCACCGGCTGCGCCGATCGCGCCGCGTTCGACCTCGGCTGGCGCGTCAAGAACTGCTCGGTCACTGATTTCATCTTCTCTCGCGACCGCCTGACCATGGACACCTTCAACAGCCTCGCTCACCTGGAAGACCCCGCCATGTGGACGTTTCGTTAGAATCGAGATCGTGGCCCGGACTTAAACTCCTACTGCCTTCAGCCGACCGCCTCCCATGACCTCCGACACAAGCAAAGACATCCGACCCGGCGAAGAGCTCGACGTTGCCAAGCTCGAGCCCTATCTGCTCAGCCAACTGCCGGGCACGAGCGGGCCCATCGTCGTCGAGCAGTTTCCCGGCGGCGCATCGAACCTGACGTACCTGGTGCGGCTGGGCGAACGGGAGATGGTGCTCCGCCGCCCGCCCTTCGGCAATCGCGTGAAGAGCGCCCACGACATGGGGCGCGAGTATCGCGTGCTCTCCAAGCTGCACGCCGTCTACGCCCCGGCTCCACAGCCGTATCTCTATTGCGAAGATGAGTCGGTGATCGGCGCGCCCTTCTATTGCATGGAGCGCCGTCACGGCATCGTCTTGCGCCGCAAGCTGCCCGAGGGCTTCGACGCCAGCCCCGAGATGATGCTCAAGCTCAATCGCGCCTTCATCGACAACCTGGTCGACTTTCACAAGATCGACTACGAAGCGGCCGGACTGGGCGATCTCGGCCGGCCGGCCGGCTATGTCGCGCGGCAGGTCGAGGGCTGGTCGAAGCGCTACGTCGCCGCGCGCACCGACGAGGTGCCCTCCATGGAATGGCTGATGGAATATTTTCCCCAGCACATGCCGCCCGAGATCGCCGCGACCCTGGTACACAACGACTACAAGTTCGACAACATCATGCTCGACCCGCACGATCTGACCAGGATCGTGGCCGTGCTCGATTGGGAGATGTGTACGCTCGGCGACCCGCTGATGGACTTCGGCACCGTGCTCAGCTACTGGGTCGAGGCCGGCGACGCGCCGCAGCTACAGCTTCACGCCTTCGGCCCCACGCAGCGCGCAGGCAGCATGACCCGCCGCCAGCTCACCGAGTACTACGGCCAAAGATCCGGCTTCGACACCTCGAACGTCATCTTCTACTACACCTTCGGCCTGTTCAAAACGGCGGTCATCGTCCAGCAGATTTACTACCGCTACGTGCAGGGCCACACCAAGGACGAGCGCTTCGCCACCTTCAACAAAAACGTCCAAGCCCTGGCCGACGAAGCCCAACGCGCCATCCAAGAAGGCACCTACTGACTCGCTGCCAGCGCCATACTTAAACCTGTGCCGTTCACTCGCCGCGCCTGGTCGAGAGCGTGGACCAACTCGAGTGCGAGTCGCGCCTCGGCGGGCTGCACAAGACCTATCGTCGCGCCGCGTAGAGTCAGCCCGTTTTCGATCGATACGATTCGGCGGTTCGCTGCCGTTGCGCGCCGAGTCGACGAGTTGGCAATTCTGGCGCAGAAAAGCTGCCGCTCGTCGTCATCCCGCCATCACCACCGGCCTTGAATTTGACACACAACCGAGGTGAACGCAGTTCAAACACGCGTTGGCATCCAATTTGTACAGGACGGAGAATCAGCAACATCGAACGAGAATAATTCACTCCTCACGGTAGGGCTTACCTGTCTTGTACAATTCCAGGGCGGCAACCATGTCGGCCTTTTCGTCCGGGGCGGCCACGTCGAGAGCCCTCCGTTGCCACGAGACCGCATCAGCAAAGTTTCCGTTCTCGGCATAGGCCGCGGCAAGTACGTGGCTATAGGTATCAGTGAAATCCGTGAGTGTGTATGCCTTTTCGGATAATTTAACGGCCCTAGCTCCGTCGCGGTATTGTTCGTCGGAGCAGGTCGCCAAGAGCCAAGCGAAAGCGGTGTAGCGTGTGACAGTGTCTGGGCCGAGGCGGATGGCTTCGGTATAGTCCGCGATTGCGCTTTGGTAGTCGCGTTTTAGCTTCGATGCAATGCCGCGGTTGTTGTACGTGCGAGGGTCGAGTGGATCGAGACGGATCGTTTCGGAATAGTCCGCGATGGCTTTGTCGTACTCGCCTTTGTGTACCCAAGTGTCGCCGCGGTTGTGGTAGGCATAGGCAGATCGCGGAGCAATTCGGAGGGCTTTGTTGAATTCGCGGATCGCCTTATCGTACTCGCCTTTGCTATGCCAGCAGCGTCCGCGACCGATGTAGGCATAGGCAAATTTCGGGTCGAGGCGGATCGCGTCAGTGCAGTCGGCGATGGCGTTGTCGTACTCGCCTTTTTCAGCCCAGGCCAGGCTGCGGGTGTAAAGTGCATGCTTGGCAACGGCAGATTGCGGAGCGAGCTGGAGCGCTTCGGTATAGTCGGCGATGGCCTTGTCGTACTCGCGCGTCATTTTCCAGGCGCGGCCGCGATTGTAATAGGCTTTGGCATCTTTGGGATCGAGTCGGATAGCCTCGTTGAAGTCGGCGATGGCCTTGTCGTACTCGCCGTGCTTATGCCAGTTGATGCCGCGGCCGAGGTATGCGTTGACAAACTGCGGATCGAGGCGGATGGCTTCTGTACAGTCCATGATCGACTTGTCACAGTCGTCTTTCTCAGCCCAGGCGCGTCCGCGGTTGTAATAGGCCTCGGCGTGCTTTGGGTCGAGGTGGATGGCCTCAGAATAGTCGGCGATGGCCTTGTCGTATTCGCCCTTGCAAGCCCAGGCGGTGCCGCGTTTGACATAGGCAATGGAATCGTGGGGGTCGACGCGGATTGCCTCGCTACATTCGGCGATGATCTCGTCGTATTTCGAAACTTCTCTACGGAGAATGCCGCTGCGTAGTTTGGTGAGCAGTCGCGCCAAAATTGTCATTCGCCAGAAACCTCCTCCGCAAGCGGCTTGTACCTTTGCTGCAACGCGAGGGCAAAGCATTTTGATTTTATACCGACAGAGGAATGCTACGCCAACGCAGTTCTGCCCCACAGCCAGGTAGGTCAGGCCGTGGCCACCCCTTTCAACATGCATTAGCCGTACTTGTCGAGGACACGTTTGGTGGAGAGGTGTCGGATGTTGGTGCAGTTGGGGGTTCGGCGTTTCTTCTTCGGCCCCCGTCGGGATTTGCTGAGCAGA
>JBGSYQ010000238.1:0-2975 GCA_041750795.1 Pirellulales bacterium
TCTTCGACGGGCTTGGTTTCCTCAGCCGGTTGCTTGGCTGCCGCGGCGGGCTTGGCTGCGGGTTCCTGGTCGGTGTCGGCGGCTACCGGTGCGGGCGGCTGGGGTGTGTTGGCATCGGCGTCCGCCTCGCCGTCTTTCTCGGGAACGGCCGCCGCGGCCGGAGTGCCGGCAAACGGGAAGAACGAGTTGGCGCGCTTGACCGTCTCGGGATCGAGCTTGGCCAGTTCATCCAGCCGCTCCTTGGCCTGCGGCAACGGACACGCGCGCAAGTAGTTCACCACCGGCACGCGCACCCAACTCGATTCGTCGTCCGAGGTCTTGAACAACTCTACCAGCCGGTCCATGACCGACCAGTCTTCCCACCGCGCCAAGTCCGGAATCACCAGGTCGGCCAGTTGCGGACGATCGAGCATCAGCCGGATGCCCTGCAACAGTCGCTCGCGCGGAATGACCTTCTCTTCCGTGCCGTGGAAGCGCAGCGCCATGATCGTCGCATAGGTGTCCGTGTACTCGGCGTCCTTGTCCTTCAAGAACAACTCTTCCACCAGTTCCATGCCGTTGGGGCCCTTCAGCGTCAGGTAGGCGGCCACCAGCGCGTCGAGCGCGCCGCGGGTTTGGCGGTCCTTCGACTTGATCAGTTCTTCGAGCATCGGCAGGTCTTGCTCGCCGCCGCAAACGCCCAGCATCGTCAGATACAGCCGCCGACGGCTGACGGGAATCTTGGGGCTTTGGATCCACTCGACGAGATCGTCGTGCTTCATGCGGTCTTTCAAGGCCAGCACGCCCGCGTAGGGCGTCTTGGCGAATTCGTCGTAGGCGTCGCGTGCCAGCAACTCGTCGCCGTCCTCCAGGTAATCCTGGAAGAAGGCCAACCGGTCGGCATCGTCCGCCGGCAGCGCCAACACGTCGGCGATGTACTGCTCGCCGCGATCGCTGATGGCGATGGGCGTACTCCAGTTGAGCATCGGCGGATCGATGCCCATCACCAGAAACTTCGAGCCCACCTGGCCATCGCCGAAGTAGACGGTTTCGATGGTGCGCGTGTCGCCCAGGTCGCTGTCGCCTTTGAGAACTTTGGTGATCTCGAACCTGGCCTTGGGGATTTCCTGGAAGTTTGCGGCGGCGGCGTCGGTCTCGGCGCGCGGCGGCAAGTAGGCCAATCGGGCGATGACCGCCACCTGCGAATTGCCGATCTCTTCGCTGAAGGTCAATGCCACTGCTGCGCAAAACGGACAAGCCGAGGCGCGTTCCACGCGGCTTGCCAATCCGGCCCCGACCAGCGCGATTGCCAGCGACCCGATGAGGATTGTTTGCGCCTTCGGTTTCATACGCATGTTCCTTCGCAGCTTGGAGGATTGGCCAGGGGGCACCCGGTGTGCGGGCGAATGGGGCAGGACCGTTATGGGAATGGCGGACAACGCTCGTTACGGGGCTCGTTACGGGGTTGCGCTGAGCGCCTTGGCCACGTCCGTGCGATAGGCGGCCATGGCCGGCAAATAGCCCACCACGGCGGCCAGCGCGATCAGCCCTGGTATTATAACCAATTCGTAGCCGACAAACTTGGCCACGCCGATGGAAACGCCGGTTTGCTCGACAATCCAGGGGTTCAACACCCCGATCAAGGCATGCCCCACGACCCAGCCCGCCAGGCCACCCGCCAGACTCAGCAAAATCGATTCAGCCAGCACGATGAGCATCACGGTCTGACGCCCCGCACCCAAGGCACGGATCACGGCGATCTCGTGCCGGCGCTCGCTCATCGAATTGTAAATACTCACCAGGATGCCGATGCCGGCGACGATGACGATCATCACCGTCAGGCTCAGCAGCACCATCCGCATCGGGTTGACGAACGTTGCAAACAGCGTGCTCATCTCGCGGATGGGCAGCACGGCCTGGGCCACCGGTTCGCCGTTGATTTGCCTGATTAGCCCCGGCGCCAGCAATTCCGGCGGCGCTCCGGGGATGCTGGCGGTCAGCACCAGCACGGCGGTTACTTCGCGCTGTTCGATGGGGGGCGGCTCGTGGGCGGCATCTTCGGCATGGGGCCCTTCCAGATCGGTGCGGTGCTCGGGTATCAGGTAGAAGCCTTCCATATTCACGAATACGGCGCGATCGTTCGGCGTGCCCGTGGGCTCGAGCACGCCCAGCACGGTGAACTCTTCCTCATGGACTCTTGCCTCGGGGCCGCCGGAGTGCGAGGGTTGAAACGTGTCGCCCGTTTTGAGCCCGGTGTTGCGCGCCACCGTGGCGCCCACGACGGCGCCAAAGTGCTCGTCAGGTTCGAAATTCCGGCCCGAGGCGAACGTGTACTTGTTGCCGCCGTAGTCCAGCTTGTCGAGAAAGTCGGACGACGTTCCCACCACGCGAAACTCCTGGTAGGTGTCGCCCAGGCACAAGGGAATGGCGGTTTCCACGCTGGGGGCGAACTTGCCCTCGGTGAATTCCAGGTAATACGTGTAGGGAATATTCTCGATCGGCCGAGCAAGGTAATAGACCGAGTTGAGCACCAGGTCGAGCCGCCCCCCTTTGGCCCCCACGACAATGTTGTAGCCGAGCCCCTTGTTGTTCAGAAACGACTGGTCGATCGCGCTGTGAATCACCAGCACCGCGACCACCAGCATCACGCCCAGTGCCATCGACAAGCCGGTCAGGCTCGAGGCCAGCGCCCGTTGCTGAATGCTGCGCCAGGCTATCTTCCACACGCTCATGCGACCGCCACCGCTTGATTGAAGTCTTCCAACCGATCGACGCGATCGAACTGCTCGGCCACCTCCGCCGTGTGCGTGACGATCAGTAGCGCCACGTTCTCTTCGCGACAGGTTTGCCGCACTAGGTCGATGATCTGCTGCTGATGACCCGCGTCGACGTTGGCCGTGGGCTCATCGGCCAACAGCAGCTTCGGCCGGTTGGCCAGCGCGCGGGCCACGGCCACGCGCTGCTGCTCGCCCACCGACAGCGCCGTCGGGCGGTGC
>JBGSYQ010000239.1:0-7361 GCA_041750795.1 Pirellulales bacterium
GAGGTGAAGATCGCCGCTCCGGAGCCCGCGCCGCTGGCGGCCGAAGCGACTCCCCAATCCGCCGCTCCGGAGCCCGCGCCCGCGGCAATCGTCAAGGAAGCTCCGCAGGACGCTCCCGACGCGAAGGCGCCGGCCGCGCACAAGTGGGTGAAGAAAAAGCCGCCCGGCTCGCAGTCGCCGACCGAGGCCAAGAGCGAGCCGACGCTGGCAAAACAACCGCCGCAAGCGATCATTCCGGACGCCGCAAATCCGCAGCCGACTTTGGCAACTCCGCAGCCGACCCTGGCAACTCCGCAGTCGACGCCGGCGGACGAAGCGGTGGCCGAAAAGAGCGGCATGCCGAAGGCCTCTCCCGTGCCGGTCGAATTGGCGCCCACGCCGGCGCCGGTGGCCGCCCCGCCGGAGCAGTTGGCGCGCGATCTCGACGATGAGTTCGACGAGCCGGCCGTTGCCGACGCCTCGCAAAGTCCAGTGCTCGACGACGAACAATACACCCGGCTCCCCTGGGCTGGACCCGCTCAGCGCAGCTCGGAACTGGTGGCCGAATTGAAACGCGCCGACCAGCGCGTGCTGCACGGATACGAACTGGCGTCGCGCGGCGCCGTGTATGCCGCGCGGGCCGAGTTCGTCGTCGCCTTGAAAATCATCGCCCAGGCCTACGACAATCAGGAAGGCACTCGCCGCTACAGCCGCGCAGCCACCGCCGGCCTGACCGCCATCAAGGAAGCCAGCGATTTCGTTCGCACGTCCCAAACGCTCCGCGAGGTCGAAATCTCCAGCGTCCTGGTGGCGCACTCGACCCCGGTCCTCAAGGACGGCGACACGTCGGACATGCCGCCCATCGCCGCGGCGCGGTGCTATTACAACTATGCTCAGGAGCAGCTCGCGGCCGCCGTCGGCCAAGAGGTTTGCGGCTCGATGGCCCTGTATGCCATGGGCAAGGTGGCCGTGATGTCCGCCAAACCGGCCGGTTCCACGATCGAGAACTCCGGCCAGGCCATGGCGCTCTATCGCGCGTCCTTGATTGCCTATCCCAAGAACTTTCGGGCCGCCAATGAACTGGGCGTCTTGCTGGCACAGAATGGCCAGTACGAATTGGCGCGCGATCTGTTGATCCGCAGCGTCGTCGTATCGCCGCAAGCAACCACCTGGAAGAACCTGGCGGCCATTCACGCCCGGATCGGCGAGCATCAAATGGCCGAGCGCGCCAAGCAGCGCGCGCTGGCCATGCAGCAACAGGGCCGCGACTTGTCGAGCACGCCGGCCGTGCAATGGGTCGATCCGGCCGTGTTTGCTTCCACGTCGTCGGCCACCGACACCTTGCCCGTTGCGCCGGCGCCCCAAGCCCAGGCAGCCGCACTGACCGCCGCTACCAAGGCCGGCGGCAAGCACCCGGAGCCATCGTCCACGCCCCCTGTCAAAGTAGCCAAAAAACCTCTTGCCGACTGGCTTCGACCGAGCAATCGGCAACAATAACCCCCCACGCGAATCCCCATGAAACTCGAATCATCGCACCAGCCTGAACTTGCGGACGTGTCCGAAACTCGCGCCAGGCGTCTGGGACGCAAATCGCTGATCGCCGCGCTGCTCGTGTTGTCGCTGGCGCTGGTCGTTTGGCACAACGCCGGCGCGGAGCCCCCGGATCAGGCGACCAAGGGCGCCAAGCCGTCGACGCGGACGCTGGACGTCTCGCGCTCGCCTAGTGCTCCGGACGCGGTCAAGACCGTGCGATACGACCTGGTCCAGCTCTGCCAGGCGCTGTCGCCGGCCGATCCGCATCCGATTCCTGCGGTCGATTGCGTCCGTAACTGCCCGCCCGGCTTCGAGGCGACGTGGGACGCGCTGGGGCCCGTCGCGAATTTTCAAGAGTTCGCGCAGGGCGAATACGTGGGCCGGGCCCGCTTGCCGCACGTTCCGACCTATCGGCTCCGCGTCGACGACGAAATGGAGTTCGTGTTCCGCGTGACGCGCAACGAAACCCCCTCACCTTACAAACTGAACGTCGGTGACGAAGTCTCCATCGAATCGACCAACGACCCCGACCTGCGCCGCGCGCTGGTCATCCTGCCCGACGGCACGCTCACGCTCCCACTGGTCGGCCAGGTCCGCGCCGCGGGGCTCACCGTCGCCCAATTGCGCGATTCGCTCGAAGAGACTTTCAAGCAGTTCTACAACCTGCCGGGCATCACGGTCACGCCCACCAAAGTTGACACCAAGCTCGAAGATCTCCGTTACACCGTCAGCGGTCGGTCGGGCTTCGGCGGCCAGGTGTTGCCCGGCAAGGTCACGCCCGAGGGCACCATCCAGCTGCCCGCGGTGGGCAGCGTGCCGGCGCAAGGCCTCACCCTGGACGAGTTCCAGGCCGAGCTGGCGGCTCGCTATGCGGAAAAGATCGAAGGCATCGAAGTCGTGCCGGTGCTCAGGCAGCGAGCTCCGCGCTATGTGTACGTCCTGGGCGAGGTGGCCCAGCCCGGCCGCTTCACCTTGGAGCAGCCCACCACGGTGATGCAGGCCATCGCCATGGCGGGCAGTTGGAACTACGGCGCGCACATCACGCACATCGTGGTGTTCCGCCGCGTGGACGATTGGCGCCTGGTGGCCACCACGCTGGACTTGCGCCCGGCACTGCTCGGACACTCGCCCTGCCCGGCCAGCGAGATTTGGGTGGGCGACGCCGACCTGGTGATCGTGCCCAAGAGCAAGCTGCTGCGTGCCAACAACTTCATCGACATGATCTTCACCCGCGGCCTGTACGGCGTGATCCCGTTCAACGGCAACGTGAGTTACACCGTGTTTCGCGGCCTGACGCCCCTGCCGTAGGCACGGCGGCCGCGGCTGACCGAAGTCGATTGCTGTGCCGCATTGCGGCCTCTTTTTGCCGGTCCGGTGCCAGGCGTCGGGCATGCACGCATGCTCCGCGCGATCGTGGCGGAGGAGAACTTTTTGGCTGCCGCGGTGTTTCATGTTTTTATTGTGCAAAACATCCGTACACTTTACCCCACTATCGAAGGTGCTACCTTAAGTCAAAAGGAGTGCTTTCCCGGCAAGGCGCGCCGACATCGACCCGGTTCGACCCGAGAAATACAGACAGCTTCCTTCGTGCCACGTGTAGTTACTCGCACTATTGTTTCCACCGCACTGTCCCGCAGCGCATGCTGCCCCTCCTCGATTCACACGTGCGATTCACCCCATGGCCGCCAAGGTTGATCCTTCGAGCGACACGAGCGCCTCACGGTCACATGCGTCGGGCCACGCCGATGCCTCCAGGATCATCGTCGACGTTCCCAGCCGCTTGCGCTCTGTCTTGGCCAGGCTGCTGGCGTCACACGAGGCGGCGCGAAATTCGACGGTTACCTGTTGGGAGCTTTCCGACGCCCTGACCGCGCTGCGCCGGGCCGGAGGTGAAAACAACGATCTGCGCTGGCTGGTCCGCCGCGGACTCGTCGACCATGCAGTGCTGGAGACGCCGCAGGCAAGTGCGGCGCGGACGTTCCGGTTGCAGTCGAACTTGAGATTCAGCAGCAATAGCCGGTTCGTGCTGACGCCTGCGGGTGTCCAAGTCGCTCGCGAGTTGATCGGCGCCGGCGAGTTCCCTGGCGCCAAACGGCACTTGCCGCAAGCAGCGTCCGACGAGCGAATAGCAACCGTTGCGGCTCCTCCGGCGCGGCGCCCCCATTGGGATCGCAACCGCGGTGAACTGGTGCTCGGCAGCGCAGTGGTCAAGCGCTTGACGCTGGTCACCGCCGATGAGGACGCAATTCTGGCTGCCTTCGAGGAGTTGGCGTGGCCGGTACGAATCGACAATCCGCTGGGCTCGCACAGCGATGCGCCGGCACGCTTGCGCAGAACGGTTCGAGCGCTCAATCGCCAGCGACTCCAGTTGATTCGCTTCCAGGAAGACGAAGGCGCTAGCGGCGTGCGTTGGAACCTGCTGGATGACAACCCGCCGCACGCTGGGTGACGGTCGACCAGCGCGGCATGCCCACGCCGCGGTAGTCCAGGTCGGAACGCCCATTTCCGGCCCATGGCTGCAAGGGTTGCGTCGATTCTCACACGGCCGCCCTCCGCAAACCCGTCGATTCGACTGGCATGGTGGGCGAGGTGCTAGCAATCGCCGCGATCTTCAACCTCACCTATGCGCTGACCGACGGCTACCAGGTCGAACCCGAAGTGTGGCCCGCCCTCGAGCAACCCGAGTGACGACCCCCGATTATCGGAATGCACTTCCGCTGCGCAGGGGTTGTTGCAAATGGCAGTACTACTGATAATCGGGGGGACTGCTTTTGCATCCACTTCGGCGATGCTGGACGGGCATCAACGCCGAGCACGTCGCAAAGCTTCTTTCCGGCACAGGGAATGTGTCCGTGGATTCGCTTTGCGACAGTTGAGCAGGACACCGGCCATCGCTACCTGACGGCCGGCATATCCAACGGAACAGAGTGCATCGCTTCGTCACCGTCTGGTGCTGCGCAAGTTGACCGCGCAAACCGGAACCACAGCATCCGTTCGAGCCAGGGCCGGTTTCGAAGCGCCTCGCAACACAACCCAGGGAGTTTGGGGAATGAGGCGCAGATTCTTTACGTGTTCACACGAGGCGCTCGAATCGCGCCACCTGTTCAGCGCCGCGGCGATTGAGCCACTCACAACGCTGCTCGCCGACGATGCGCTCGTTGCCCAGCCATTGCACGGCGAAGGCGGCGCCATGCACGGCGCGATCACTTATCCCGGCGACGTCACCGTGACGGCCACGCAAATCATCACGCATTCCGACACAATACCGCGGTTCGTGGCGGAGCCGACCATCCGGACCGTTCGCAGCGGAAGCTGGTCGGATCCCGCCATCTGGTCGGGTCAGCGCGTGCCGACGAACAACGACCTGGTGTTGATCCAGCCCGGCACGCTGGTGATCTACTCGACCAACAGCGACGCGTCGATCGGCGCCATCGAGGTCGGCGGCCGGCTGGTCTTCGCGACCAACGTCGACACGCGCCTGGTGGTAGGCACGCTCACGGTCATGCCCACCGGAACGTTGCAGATTGGCAGCGCAGCGGTACCCATCGCGCCTCATGTCACGGCCGAGGTCGTGATTGCCGACAAGCCGCTGAACCTGATCGCCGACCCGTCGCAATTCGGCACCGGACTGCTCGCGTTTGGAAAGGTGTCGATCGTCGGCGCACCGTTAGATCACACCTGGACGCGGCTGGCTGCCGAGCCCAAGGCGGGCGACCGAATTCTGACCTTGGAACGCGCCGATGATCGCTGGCAGCCCGGCGATACCCTGGTATTGCCCGACACGCGGCACGTCGACTGGGTCAACGGTTCGTTGTTCCTCGACGGCAACTTGCCGGGCCAGTGGGAAGAGGTAACGATCGACCGGGTGTTTGGCAACCGCGTGCTGCTGCGCGCACCGCTGGAGTTCGACCATCTCGGTGCGCGCGATTCCACCGGCGCGCTGACCCTGTTGCCGCACGTGGCGCTGTTGAATCGCAACGTCGTGATCCGCTCTGAAAACCCCACGGGCACGCGCGGGCACGTGATGCTGATGGCGCGGGCCGAAGTCGATATCGAGTATGCGCGGTTTCAGAACCTGGGGCGCACCGATGCCTTTCGAGACCTCGATAATACCACGTACGATGACGCCGGCAAGGTAACGCACGTCGGCACCAATCAGATCGGTCGCTACTCGGTACACTTGCACCACCTCATCGGACCGGAGAATCCGACCAATACCGGTTACCAGTTCAAATTCGTCGCCAATACCGTGGATGGTGCGCTGCGCTGGGGCGTTGCCATCCACGGCGCCAGCTACGGCCTCGTCGACAGGAACGTCATCTACGACGCCCAGGGCGCCGGAATCGTGACGGAAGACGGAACCGAAGTTTATAACACCATCAGCAACAACATCACCATCCGGATGGTGGGCACGCGCCAGGACGGTGAAGTCGCCACCGATTCCAACGATTTCGCACGCGGCGGTTCCGGCTTCTGGTTTCGCCGCGGCGGCAATACGATCACGGGCAACGTGGCGGCCAACAACACTTTTGCCGGCATCGTGTTCAACGGATACTCCAACTATGGCGCGTTGCGTTTGCCGCTCTTCCGCGGCGCAATGCCCAGCCAGCACGGCCAAGGCTACGCCGCCCAGTTGAATCCTCCAACCTTTGCCCTGAACAACGAGGCCTACGGACTCAGCAAGTACGGCCTGTGGGCGACCTACACCTCGGGCCACAACTTGCTTCCCAATCAGCCACGCACGTGGATCGTGGACTTGCGGTTGTGGCACATCTTTGGCGCCGGCGTGCTGATGTATCACACCAGCAACGTCACGCTGTCGAGGCTGACGGTCATCGGCGACTGGTCCGCTCAGGATCGCAACGATACGGGCAGCGTTGGCGTGCGACTTTCGACCTACGAAAACCGCGATCTTGTCATCCGCGACGCTCGCATCGAGAACTTCTGGATCGGCATCATGGCGCCCCGCTCCAACGGCACCCGCGCCGGGATCGAGCGTCCCACGCTGATCGAGAACTCGCATCTCAAAAACTACATCAACGTCTACGTCTTGCCGGCATGGAGCGATAGCTCGACCGGTGGTTCGAGCCTGGTCCTGCGCAACGTCAAGTTCGACATGCGCATCGATGTGCCGCTCGGCCCGAGAAACCCCGCAACGATCGCTCCCCCGGCCAACATCACCATGGGGTTCGAAACCACGCGGGCCGACTTGACCAAAACCAGCGTGGTCAAGGTCTACAACTACAACCAGGTGCCCGGCGACGATTTTCAAGTCTTCTTTAAAGAGCAGGCCGCCACCGCCATCGTGTCAAAGACCGATCCCAAAGCGCTCACCGGCAGCACCACCGCACCGATCGGTTCGCCCGCACTCGGACGCACCAACGCGCAGAACTGGGTTCTCTATGGCATTGCTGTTGCCGGCGCCGTGGCGCCAACCACCACCACTCGGGCCGGAATCCATGGACTGGTCGCTCCGATCGTCGCCTCCACCGCTTTGCCACGCGTCGTACTGGTCACGCCCTGGAACAATGCGGCCATCAGCGCCGGCTCGGCGATCCGCATTCGCTATAACGTGAACGGCGCCCTGCCCGCCGGCTACATGGTTTGGTTGGCGATCGATGACCGGACGCCCTTCGTCGATTTCGCCAAGGGCGGGCCTTACAAGCTCGCGCCCGGCACCCATACCCTGCGCGCCTGGATCGGCGACGATGCCGGGCAGCGACTGACGGGCACCTTCGTGACCCAGGTCACCTTCCGGGTGACCCTGCCGCCGTTCAACGGCCTGGTTGCGCCGTCCAGCGCGATCGCCAATGCCCTGGCGGCCAGTGCCGGCAGCACGCCAGAGTCCG
>JBGSYQ010000240.1:0-7889 GCA_041750795.1 Pirellulales bacterium
GCGCACGCCCCAGGGCCAGAACACGGCCCGGCCCGTGGCGCGCAGCATGGCCGGGGCCAACGTCAGGCAGGCCAGCAGCATCACGGCGATGCACAGCGCGATGGCCGGCCCGCTGTTGCGAAATTTGCCGAAGTCGGCGAAGAACATCATCGACAACCCGACGATGGTGGTCAGCGCGCTGCCAGACAGCGCCTCGCCCACGCGTCCCACGCTTTCGCGCACCGCGGCTTGCCGCGACAGTCCTCGCTCCAGTTCCTCCTTGTATCGCGAGATCAAGAACAGGCAGAAGTCGGTTCCCGAGCCGAACATGATCACGACAATGAAGATCTTGGTCGTCGTGAAAATCTTGAAATTCCACCAATCGAAACCTTCCAGCCGCGACACCTGCGTCAACAGGGCCAGCAGGTCGAGCGATGCCGACAGCGCCACGCCGATCGTCACCAAGGGAACCAGCACCAACAGCGGCGCGCGATACACCGCCAGCAGAATCACGATCACCAGCGCGATCGTCGTCCATTCGGTATTGCGAATGCTCTCGGCGGCGCTGCGCAGCACGTCGGTGCCGATGGCGGCCGAGCCGGTCATGCGCACGTCCAATCCCGCGGGCGCGTCGCGGCGAGCCGCGTCCAGCATCTGGTCGACTTCGTCCAGCAGCCGCAGGTTGTCGACGGCCATGAACTCGTTGGAAAGTTGCACGACGGTGATGGCCGCCTGGCCGCGCCGGGTGACCTTGCTGAGCAGCTTGTCGCCGACGATCTCGGTATTGCGATTCCAGACTTCCAGGATGGGCAAGTCATCCTGCCGCTGGCGAAACATCACGGCCAGCGAGTCGGACCAGTTCAGGTCGACGGCCGACAGCGGACCGTCGGGGCGCGCGACCACGATGCCCAGTTCGCTCTGGGCCTGGTGATCGGGAAAGGCGCGGGCCACGAGTCGGGCGCCCTCGGCGCTGGGCAGCGTGTCGGGCAGATAGGCCAGGTCGCCGTCGTGCGTCACGTCGTCCCAGCGCGGCGCGGCCGAGTGCAATGCGACCGCCAGCGCCAACCAGCCCAGGATGATCGGCAGCCAATGCCGGGCGACCAATGCTCCGAGTCGGTCGAACATGGTCGCCTGCGCTCCTGCGGTCGATTTCCCCCGAGTGGCCGCGTACACGCGACGCGCCATCCGCAGATCCTAACGGCCTAGGCCGCCGATTCCAAGCGACGGCGCCGTTGCGGGATCGACGCGGGGGCACTTCCACCCGGTGGAGGGCTCGGACGATTTGGTGCGATCTATCGCTTGGCGACCTGTCGGCGAGCGGCTTGCACGCCGGCGCTGAGCACTTCGTCTTCCGGTCCGCCCAGGGCCACCAGTTCCGCGCCGACCGGGCGAGCCACCTCGTGGACGGCGATGTCGGGCTTGACGCCCACGTTGCTGATCGGGTGCCCCTTGGGCGAATAGAACTTGGCCGTGGTGAGCCGCACGCCCGAGCCGGCCACGGTCAGCGGAAAGATGCCCTGCACCGAGCCTTTGCCATAGCTGCGCTCGCCCACCAGTTCGCCGCGGCGATGGTCGCGGATGGCGCCGGCCAGGATCTCGCTGGCGCTGGCGCTGTCGCCGTCGATCAGCACCACCAGCGGCACCCGCCAGGTGCCGGCCTTGTGGGCCGAGTAGTTATAGTCTTCCAGCGAACTGCGGCCGCGGGTCGAGACGATCGTGCCTTCCTCGACGAACTTGTCGGCCACTTCGACGCTCGAGGTGAGCAGTCCGCCCGGGTTGCCGCGCAGGTCGATGATCAGGCTCCGCATACCCTCGCGGTGCAGCTTCCACAGCGCGGCGTCCAGATCGCGGCTGGTCGTCTTTTGAAAGCAAGTGAGCTTCAGATAGCCGACGCCAAAATCGGCGTCGACGATCTTCACGTCGTCCACGCTGGGCACTTCCACGTGCTCGCGGCGAATGCGCAGCCGCCGGGCCGATCCGGCCGGCGTGATCGTGGTCAACTCGACGATGCTGCCCTCGCGACCTTGCAGCAAGTCGGCCGCCTGGTCGGTGGTCAGGTCGATCGTGGAATGTCCGTCGACGTCGGTAATCCGATCGCCGGCGCGGATACCCGAGCGGTCGGCCGGGCTGCCGGTGATCACTTTGACGATTTGCAGGCCGCCTTTGCCCGATTTCAGTTCGATGCCCAGCCCGACAAAGTTGCCTTCGATCTGGGCGTAGACGTCGGTCAGTTGGTCGCCGGTGAGATAGGACGAATAGGTGTCGAGCGCGCCGATGGCTCCGCAAGCGAATTCCATGGTGATGCTGGCCGGCGCGAGCTGCAACTGCTGGCGTCCCCAGGCGATGGCGGCGTTTACCAGGTCGATGGCTTGCTGGCGCGTTTGCACGCGGCGCGACTGCACCAGCCGCTGCAACTGCGCGCTAAACGCGTTGACGTCGGCCGGCGACTTGCTGCGCAGGTTCTGCTGCCGGAAGGTCTGCTCGCCCAGTGCCACCTGCAAGCTTTGCGTGCCGCGCTCCACCAGCATGTGCCAGTCGGGCGGGTTGACATAGTGCGACTCGATCTTCACCAGCACTTCGGAGTACAGGTTGAGCGCGTCGCGCTCGCTGAGCGAAGTGATCGCTCGCAGGAAGCTGGCGTCGCCGTAGCGGCGGCCCAGGTCGTAGTGAATCTTGGCCATCGCGCGGCGGCTGCCCAACGTGGGATCGTCGGGATGCTCGCGGAGAGCCTTTTCATAGATGCTGAGAGCCTCGCCCCAGCGCTGCTCGCCTTCGAGCTGCGTGGCCTGCTGCAGAAAATTGCCGACATCGCTCAGGGCGGCGGGGGCGGCGGCGGGAACAATGCGAACCTGTGCGCTCGCTGGGCCCGCCAGACCCACCAGCAGGAGCAAAACGAGTAGCCGAGTGCCTCGCGCTGTGAACGTTCGTCCCATGGGCTCCTTCCGTTTTCGCTTCGAGCACGTCCGCCCCGGCTCGGCGCCAAGGTGGCCTCCACGTCGCCGCTGGACACTCCCTTGCGGGGAGGCTCCGGGGGCGTGGGCTTGCCGCGGACGTTTGCGCTCGTGATGTCGTACTTGTCAGCGGCCGGAAAGGTGGGTCAGAACTTCGGCCAGTCCTAATATAGATCACGAATTGGCGGTGGTCAAAAAACGGGCCAAATCTTTCGCGTTTCCAGGGATGCTAGATCCGTTACAGGCCGCACCACGCGGAATCGCGCGCCTCGCGTGCGCCTGTGGTAGCCAACGAATCATACGCGCGCGTTGTGACCGATCTGGCGAATGCTCCCGACGGACCGTTTGCAGGCGACCTTGCGGGCGGTTGCCGCACCGCCGCCGCATGCACGCCGCCGCCCCACCAACCGGTACAGGCCGACCAGGTGACCACGTTGGTGTCCGCTCGACATTTCGCGGCTCAGTGGACATTCGGCGGCGAAGCGCAAGACGTGGCGGCACTTGAAGCACGTCGCGCCCGCCTGGTCCGCAAGCAATCCCAGGGATGGTTAAGCGCAGCGATTGCTAGTGCCGCTAGACACTTGCCAGCCGTCCTTTGGACAGAGAGACCGTTTGCTTCTCGCACAGGATCAGCGCGTCGCGGGCTAACTGTCCGTCGAGCATGGCCGATGGCTTGCCGGACTTGAGCGCGCGGGCCGCCTCGGTCAATTCGTCGACGAACGCGTCGACCGGATCGGACGACTTCATCGTCGGACGCTCCACCTTGCCGTCCTTGGTCAGCACCGTCAGCGGCATGCTCAACTCGGGCTTGCCGTCGATCACCGAGAAGTCGTACAGCAGCGTGGCGCGTTCGAAATGCACTTCGAAGCCCGCGCAAAACGCGCGCCCCTGTTGCTGGATCACGCCGCTGGCGGCGCCGACCACCAGCTTCGGATCGGCGAACGTGAATTGCGAAGTGAAATACTCGGCCACGGCTCCGCGCATGCGTCCCGTGGTGAACACGGCCTTTGGCATGCCGAACAGCAGGCGAATGAAATGCGCGTCGTGAACGTGCAGATCGAGCATCGGCCCGCCGATTTTTTGCGGATCGTAAAAGCCGGTGAGCCACTGCGGATCGGAAATGACGCGCTTGAAGAACCCGCCCAACAGCTTGCCGTACTTGCGGCTCTTGGCGGCCTGCCACACGTAGGAATACTCGGGAAAGAAGGGCAGCACCTGGCCGATCATCAATTGCAGGCCGCTGTCGCGCGCGGCGCTGACCATCTTCCGCGCGTCGGCCGAGCGCAGTGCAATCGGCTTCTCGCAAAACACGTGCTTGCCGCGCTTGAGGGCCGCCACGGCCACCGGCGCATGCGCCGCCGGCGGCAAGCAAATGTCGATGGCGTCGAGCGACTCATCGGCCAGCATCTCGTCGAGCTTCTCATACGTGGCGATGCCCGACAGATCCATCATCGTGCCGGCCGGCCCGAAGTTGCCCTTGATCGCACGCCAGTCCCCCTCCAGCCGCTTGCGATCCTGCTCGCACATGGCCGCCACTTTCACCCCCTTGACCTTCTGATAGGCCAGGTAGTGAATCATGCCCATAAAGCCAATGCCCGCGATGCCAACTCGAATCATGGAAGCAGACTGCCTTATTTTTGCGGACATGGCGAACACATCAACTTTCGCTGGTTTCTACGTAGTCGCCTGATTCCCACGCATTTTCACGAATTCGTTTCGCCAAATTCGTCCAGTAGGGGAATGTGCATTTGTGACAAACGTCACGATTCCTATTGTGGCAAGTGAACAGACGCCGGCACACTTTCCGGCTTTTTATGTGGTGCAAACGGACTGCTTTCGTCAAGCCACAAAATGCGCATGGAGTCCTTAGTGGCTTTGGCAACCACAGAAACGCAATCGGGATCATCTGAAGTCAGCTTTTCAAAGACCATTTCCGTAAATCGATGATGCAATTTGCCAATCTCAATGGACTGGCCGGCGATGGTATAGGTTGACTCTTGGACCATCGTAAAGTCACCCGGTTCAAGCATTTTGTCCGTGAAGCGTTTGGCATCGAACTTCATATTCACGTTTCCGCCACAAAAGGGCTGCTTCCATTCGCCGTCAAAAAGCAAACCGTAGGCCTCGTCAACGTCGATGAAGAATTCCTCTTCGTAGATGTCCTGCGAATGCACAGGCGCAACTCCAAACTTCTTACACACTTGCCTTGCCGCATTGAGGTATTCCAGTTGATTTAGAATCGACTGCGAATACTCTGCGGGTGGCGGCGCACCATTGAGTTGCCGCAATGTGTTGCCATCTTCAATGAACGTGGAAACACATTGGGTTGCGTCCTTAATGCGCTTGAAAAAGGAATACAGATTATCGAAATGGGCGAGCATCGTGATTTCTTGACCATGCCACTTTTCCCGATTGAACTTAAAAGTTCCGCTCGATGGGGTTTTCCCGTTGGCAAATGCCCCCGTTTCAATTGCAAATGGAGATCGGCGCAAGGTGCCACGAAAACAATGCTCAGCCAGCCCTCCAGAGAATTCGCCTCGAACGTCCCTTAACGTTGCAACTGTTTTACCGCTCGAATCCTTCAACGTCATTTCCAAATCACACGCGCGTTTGGCTGTAATCTGTAGTGCTGCACCACCTTTTGAATTGAGTTCATCGAAAATGGCACTTCCCTCAATGCTCGCTACTCCTGGCTTAATCGGGATAAGCTTGCCCTTCGAGGCATTCTCTAGGTTGTCCGCAGAAATCCTGACGGTCAACGGTGGTCCTTTAACGACTTCAAAATGGGGATGACCGTCTTTGAACGACACTTGCAATTCAAAGCGTGGATCAAGTTTCCTGTATCGCTCGATTGCCGCATCGTGCGCTTCCTTTAGCGAGCATGGATGTTTGCGGCGCATCCACGCATTGGCCTCTTCAGCGGCTTTTTCAAACGCAGCCCCATTTGCCAAATCGTTGGCAATCGGCAAGTGAATCGCAACTGATTTCTTCTGTCGCCATCCCTGTTTCTGTTCTAGGAACGATTGAACGAACACGTAATAGGCGCGTTCCGCCGAGTTGTGCGACAGCACTAGAAAGACGGGGATGTCAACTTTGTCCACATAGTAGACGGCGTGCTTTTTCTTTAACTGAAAACTGAAGCAGTCCTTTCTTCCTCTGGCATGTTTTGGCTTTTTCGATGTGCCTTTCAGTTGAATGTAAATACTTTGGCCCGACAAATCGCCGGTGTTCGGGTCTTCGATCCACTCGGCTAAGAAGTCCTTGCCATAGTCGTCGTCTGTCAGACCATTCACAGACCATTTGATTGGCGACAAATACCGCCCCATGATGTTCGCGGCCATCTTGCCGATTGCATGCGCCGACGCACGTTTCATTGTGGGCTTCCTTTCCACCCTTTCCATATCCGACGACCAACGCCAACAACAACCGTTGAGGAAACACCAGTAATCACTCCTGTGATTGTTGCCGCCCACCAATCCCACCAAGATTTGCGTTTCAGCACTGACGCCATCGCTTCTAGTTGTTCGTCCGTGACGCCCTTCAACTTTTCCGCCATCTGTAGGTCTTTCTCGATTTGTTGTCGGGCACGATCCGTTTGTTCAATGTCGTCCTTCATCTTTTTCAACAATGATTCCGCATTGCGCAAGCCCTCAATAGAAGACTCCAAACCGCCGACTTGGTTTGCCACTTGCTCGGACAACGGCGGTTGAAAACTGCTCACGATTTGGCCAACGAGCATCGAAAAAGCAATGGCAAGGCAAACAATCGAAGCAAACAACAATAGCAACATCCAACCGCCACCTTTGCGGCCCGATGCTGAAGTGAGAAACAATTCCAGCATGAAGCCCCAGAACGCATAGTATAGCCGGTCGCCAAAACTCAGAGTCTTTTCATCCTTGTTGGTCGAATCCGATTCGGGCATGGTTTGTTCTCCATAATCGTGGCCAGTTGCCTCTAGACAATCGGACCCTGCGGGTCGGGAATTCGATTCATGGATGCCAACTCCCAGAAGTGCCAAGTGCGAATCGCGCGGCCGCGCTGCGTCGACATCAGGCTACACGCAAACGGCGGCGAATAACAGTCGCCGTGTTTGAGGTTGCCGGCCACACGCCGCCAGGAGCGCGACGTCGCCAATCGTGCGCTACTTCGGCGCACGGAGACGCGCTATGGGATGACTCAAAAACAACTTCCGTAAACGCTCACAGGTGCCACTGGTGGCGGCAGCCACCAGTGTCGTCAGGCCCCGTTGTTGAATTGCACTGGTGGCGTGCGCCACCAGTGGCACGAACAAGCACCGAAGCTGTTTTTGATTCGTTCCTATGCCGAGGCGGACGATGGGTTCTTCACTTTTACGAACGTCCAGAAACCGAACGCGGCGGCGGCGGCTTCGGTGATGGCTAACAGAATGGCGGTGGCGATGAACATGCCTTGGGCGTGGCCTTCGGGCAGGTGGTTCACGTTGTCGGGACTGATCTCGACGAAGTGATAGTACACGCCAAAAACCAGGCTGCCGGTCATCGACACGAACAGGAACAGGCCGCCCAACGCCGGCAGCGGCGTCCAGTACAACATCATGGCGACCAGCGGCATGGCCGTGATGACGATGTAGACGTACGACCACTGCCAAGGGGCCAGGTCGACGCCCAGGCTTTTGTGTGCCTGGCCGTGCAACACGGCGATGACCAGGTGAATCAGAACCAGGGCCGTTGCGATCGCCGCATTGCGTTTCATGGATCCGCCCTTTCAAGGCTTGGTGAGATGCGAGTATCGTTCGAACGCTTCGTCCCACACCGCTGCATTCTGCGGATCGTAACGATCCAAGGCAAAGCTGGCGCGTACGACCTGCCGGGCTTCGCCGATCGAGGCGATATCGCCGGCCGCGATCGCCTGCACCAGCACGTTGCCGATGGCCGTGGCCTCGACCGGACCGGCCAGCACCGTGCGCTGGCAGGCGTCGGC
>JBGSYQ010000241.1:0-10892 GCA_041750795.1 Pirellulales bacterium
GATGTTCGCCAACGTCGCCTGGCCCGCACCCGGAAACAAAGGCGACTTGTCCGGAGCGATGGCATCGTTGTCGTTGGCGGTAATCGCCGCATCGTTGCCGTCGAAGGCCGACTGGTTGTAGAAGATGTGACGCCCTTCGACGCGATTGGCTGAGATGCGGCGGACTTGCCCGCCTCCGCCGCGGGCGAGGTAGTATAAATTGCCGTCGGCGTCGACCTTCAGGTCAACCGGGTTGCTCGCAGTCAGGTTGCTGGCAAAGGCAAGGGACGTATCCGGCGTGCCCACGGTCCCCGGATTCGCCGGATCGAAGATGCGGATGTAGTTGCCTCCGAAATCGGCGTAGAAGTACTTGCCGGCGTACGCGCTGCCGAACGAACTGCCGGTCGGGTAGAACGCGCCGCCGGTGATTGCTGCACTGGCCGGGCTGGGCGGCGTGGCGCCACTATGGTCATACGCCATCACCGGATCGCGATAGTTGGCCCATGGCGCCGTGGTCTCAAAGCCTTCCCACAACGGCGACGTGCTGCCGGCCCAGCCATAATTGGCAGCGGCTTCACCTTCGTTGATTTCCTCCCAGACGTTTTCGCCCACGTCGTTGATGAACATCCGGCCTGTGCCGGGCTCGAACGCAAAGGTAAACGGATTGCGCAGACCCAGGGCCCAAACGGCGCCTTCCCAGTCGCTGGCGCTGCCGGTGTAGAAAGGATTGGGTGAATCGCTCGGATTCGTGCCATCCTGATTCAATCGCAGCATCTTCCCGAAAGGCGTGTCGATGCGTTGCGAGACGTGATCGGATTGCGGTATCGTGTCATAGTTGTGATCTCCCACGGCCACATACAGCTTGCCGTCGGGACCGAAGTGGATGGCGCCGCCGTTGTGATTGGTGTCGCCATCGGTCGTGGGATCTCCGTCTTCATCTTCGGGCGGCAAGTCGCGGATGATCGTGCCATTGGTGAAGCTTGGGGTCGAGGTGCCGGCGCCGGTGACTGTGTACCGCGACAACTGGTTGTTGGCCGGATCGGTTGAGCTGACTCGCGGCACCGTATAGTAAAGATAGACGAAGTCCGCGTTCGGTCCGGCGCCGTCGTAGCTGGGATCGAATGCGATACCCAGCAGCCCGCGTTCGCCGGCCGAGTCGACCGTCAACGTGACGGCAGTGTGGGTCGTGCCGTCGTCGCGTATCAGCTTCGCGCGGCCGGTTTGTTCCAGCACGAACAGTTCGCCGGTGGGCGAAAACTCCATGGCGGTGGGCGCCGTGAGTCCGGAGCCTGTATTGACCAGCGACTCGCTGAATCCGAGCGGCAGCGTGCTCAGCGCCAGACGGTCTTCCAGCGCTTGCACTTCAAGGCGCAAGCGGCGATGGCGGCGGATTGCAGGGAACTTGCTGCGGGGGCATTCATTGAATGCTCTTGGCCTCAAGCGGCGCATCGAAATCTCCTCCCTCCTGTTTCGCAAGCGCAAGTGCGCGCATCTCGCTGAGAACGCCTTGGCTGCGAAAGTGTTCCTGCCCCGAAACGCTTTGGCCCGCGTGGTGTCATTCTACACGATTGGCGTCGAAAGGTGTTATCATTCGCAGGTGCAGGTCGCCGGCCAATCCCGGCGGTCGCCCGGCGACCAGGCCAGGCGGTCGCCCCGCTTGCAGCCTCACGTACAATGAATCCCGGATGCAGTCGATCATTCACCGAGGCGCCGTATGGATAAGATCGAATTCACCTCCAACGCCCAGCCCACGCTCGGCATCGAAATCGAGTTGGCCCTGGTCGACGGCGATAGCATGGCCCTGTCCAACTCGATCGAGCAGGTGCTGGCCAACGTTCCTGCGGAGTACGCCGACAGCATCAAGCCGGAATTGATGCAATCGTACGTCGAGATCAATACGGGCATCTGTCGCACCATCGCCGATGCCGAAGTGGACCTGCGTCAGAAGCTTGCCGTGTTGGAGCGAGTCGCGGACGAGTTGGGATTGCGCCTGTATTGGTCGGGCACGCACCCCTTCTCGCACTGGCGCGATCAGCGGGTTACACCCAACGACCGCTACAAGCTGCTGGTCGAGTTGCTGCAGGACATGGCCAGGCAACTGGTCTGCTTCGGCTTGCACGTTCACGTGGGCGTTAATTCGGGCGACAAGGCGGTCATGATCTGCGATCGCATCATGCGGCATCTGCCGACGCTGTTGGCGCTCAGCTCGAACAGCCCTTGGTGGGAGAACCGCGTGACGGGTCTGTGCTCGCACCGCGCGAAGATCATGGAAGGCCTGCCCACGGCCGGCTTGCCCCCGCTGATGCGCAATTGGAGTGAATACGTCTGGCTGGTGCGCCACATGATCGAGACCGGTTTTATCAATACCATCCGCGAAATCTGGTGGGACGTGCGGCCCCACCACAACTTCGGCACCGTCGAAGTCCGCATGTGCGACGTGCTGGGCAACCTGGAAGACAACCTGGCCGTGGCCGCGCTGATCCAATGCCTGATCAAGGCGCTTTCCGACGAGATCGATCGCGGAACCTATCAGCACGACTGCCATCCCACCTTCGTCCGCCAAAACAAGTGGCGTGCGTCGCGGTTCGGGCTCGACGCCGTGCTGATCGATCCGCTCACGTTCGAGCCGCGCCGCGTGCCGGAGATCGTCGACCGGCTGGTCGACGACTTGCGTCCCATTGCCGAGCAGCTTGAGTGTCTCGACCGCCTGGAACACGTCGCGGCGCTGTCGCGCGGCACAAGCTGGGCCGACCGGCAAGTCGACATGCTGCACGCCAAGGGCAACCCGGCCGACGTGGTCCGGCACTTCACGCAGGCATCGCGGCTCATGCCCGCGTCGCCGTAAGGGCCGGACCCCGCGGTGCCGGCGGAATGCCACGCTGCGGTATCGGCAGTGAACTACGATAGATATAGTGTCATTGGTGTATGATCCCACCGCACCCGAGCGCCGTCATGCTTCCTGCTTCGACCGATGTCTTACAATCGCCCCTCTATTCCCGGCTAGTCGCGTTGCGCCGCGATCTGCACGCGCATCCCGAGCTCAGTTGGCAAGAAGTACGCACGGCCGACCAGATCTGCCGCTACCTCGACCAGTTGGGCGTCGCGTATCTTCGCGACGTGGCCGGCACCGGCATCGTCGCCGAGTTGCCGGGCGCCATCGCAGGGCCGCGCATTGCTCTGCGCGCCGACATCGACGCGCTGCCGGTGTTCGAAGAAACCGGTTTGCCGTTTGCCTCGCAGTCGCCGGGCAAGATGCACGCCTGCGGCCACGACGCGCACACCGCCATGTTGCTGGGCGCCGCGGAAATGCTGTGCCGCGAAACGTTGCCGGCGCCCGTTCGCTTGATCTTCCAACCGGCCGAAGAACTGGGAGAGGGCGCGCCCGTGATGATCGCCGCGGGAGTGCTGGAGGACGTGGCGATGATCTTTGGCGGGCACGTCGACCGGCACTTTCCTACGGGTTCAATCGCCGTTACCGACGGGCCCGTGAACGCGTCGAGCGATGCATTCTCCATATCCATCACCGGCAAGGGAGGCCATGCGGCCCGTCCGCACGAAACGGTCGACGCCGTCGTCGTAGCATCGTTGTTGGTGATGGCGTTGCAGACCATCGTTTCGCGCGAAGTGAATCCGGCGTCTCCTTCGGTCGTCACCGTGGGCCGCATCGACGCAGGCACGGTCGGCAACGTGATCGCCGGCCGGGCCCTGCTCGAAGGCTCCATTCGGGCACAAGACCCGACGGTGCGACTGGCCTTGCAACGAGCCGTCGAACGCATCGCCAAATCGATCGGGCAATTGCACGGCGCCACGGTCGAGTTCACGTTGGGCTCGGGCACGCCTCCGTTGGTCAACCCGCCGGAGAGTACAGCCATAGCTCGCCGCGCGGCCCAGGCCGTGGTCGATGCCGCCCTGGTGACGCGCATGGAGACCGCCAGCATGGGAGGCGAGGATTTCAGCTATTACCTGGAGCGGACGCCCGGCTGCTATGTCCGCTTTGGCACGGCGCGCGAAGGCGTGCCCCAGTTTCCCGCGCATTCCGGTTCCTTCGACATCGACGAGCAGGCGTTGGCCGTGGGCGCGGCGTGGTTTCATGCCGTGGCGATCATCGCCGGTGAGGCGCTGCGAGACATCGGGGCATAACACCCCTGCGCATTTCTGATCGAATAGCACGGCCACCTGCAGAGAATGTGCCCAGGTCGAAAACGTTCGCCTTCCGACGTTACAATAGACCGCATGGCGACTGCACCACCGCAAACCGGCACTCTAACAGTCCAGCGCAGCACGGTGGGCACGCAGTGGTTGTTTCGCGTAGGGGCCGTGTTGCTGGGGCTGTCGCCGTTTTTGGCATTCGAGGGACTCTGCGCCATCTTCGATTGGGGTCGTCCAAGTCTGCACGACGATCCGTTCGTCGGCTTCCGCTCCACGCGGCCGCTATTCGTACCCAGCGCCGACGGACGGCGCTACGAGATCCCCAAAGCGCGGCAAACGTATTTCCGCCCCGAATCGTTTGCGGCTCAAAAGCCGGCCGACGAGTTTCGTATTTTCGTGCTGGGCGGATCGACGGTTGCCGGCAGGCCCTTTGGCAGCGAAACGTCGTTCACGGCCTGGCTCGAGATCGCGCTAGCGGCGGCCGATCCGTCGCAGCGCTGGGAGGTCGTTAATTGCGGCGGCATTTCCTACGCCAGCTATCGGCTGGCGCCGGTGCTGGAGGAAGTGCTCCGACACCAGCCGGATCTGATCGTCCTGTGCATCGGGCACAACGAGTTCCTCGAAGCTCGCTCGTTCGCACACATCGCCGACCGCGGCGATGTGCTCAATGCATCGCTCGCGGCCGCCTCCGGCTGGAGAACGTTCAATCTCGCGCGCGAGGCGTATCTGCGCGCCCAGGGAGTATCATCGTCCGATCCGCCGACCAGCCGGCCGATCCTGCCGACGGAAGTCGAAGCGCTGTTGGACTATCGCGGCGGACTGGAGGAGTATCATCACGACGACCAGCATCGTCGCGGCGTAATCGCGCAGTATGAGTACAACTTGCGGCGAATGGTCCACATGGCCGGCGAGGTGGGCGTGCCGCTGCTGCTGGTCGACCCGGTCTGCAATCTCTCGGCCACGCCACCTTTCAAATCCGAGCACCGGCCGGACCTCTCGGCCAGGCAGCGCCAGCGCTGGAACGAAATCAGCGAGGCTGCTCGCGAGCGTTTGCGCGGCGAAAACCGCGACGTCCAACGTTCGATCGAGCTATTCGAACAAGCATGCCGGATCGATCCCCTGCACGCCGGCGGCTGGTACAACCTGGCCAAGTGCTACGAAGCGGTCGGCCGATGGGACGATGCGCTGGACGCCTATCTTCGCGCCAAGGATGCCGATGTCTGCCCCTTGCGGATCCTGGAGCCGATGCACGAGGTGGTTCACCAGATCGCCCGGCAGACCGGCGTGCCGCTGGTCGACGCACAACGACTATTCGCCCAACGTAGCGAGCACGGCATCGTCGGCGGTCAATGGCTGGTCGATCACGTTCATCCCAGCATCGAAGGACACCAACTTTTGGCAGACGAGTTGGTCGCCACGCTGACCGACCTGGGTATCGTCCACCCCGAGCGCGATTGGGAAGTCACCAAGCGCCAGCGATATGCCGAGCATTTCAACTCGCTCGACAATCTCTACTTCGTCAAGGGCTTGCAACAACTCAAGTCGCTGCGGGGTTGGGCCGCCGGCCGAGCCGAGCGCATCCGTCCGATTGCGAAGGACGCCGCGACCACTCCCGCCAATGGATCCATCGGTCCTTAGCGCGCCGCGCCGCGGTTCTGCCGATTGTTGTCGTCCTGCCGAGCTTGCTCCAGTGCGGCGCGCTGCTGGGCGCTATAGAAATCGTCGACCAGCGGGCGACGTTTGCCGCCGGAAACCTGCTCCAGCAGTCCCAAGAGGGCGGCGATGATTTTCGGCTCGGCGTCGGTCTCCAAGCCCGCCGTGCGCGCCGGCCAGGTGGTGTATCCGCCCAGAAAATGCTGCTCTGGTGGCGGAATGTAACCCTCGGCGCCATTGGCCAACTCCAGGTTCATCAGCGGCTCGAGCGGCGACTGCGCCTTGAGCTTCAAACCGGTGATGCCGTACACCTCGTTGGGAATGGCGGCGATGCCCAGCTCGCCCACGCGCACGGCCTGCAGCACCAGCGCGGCGGTCGGATGCTCGTCGATCCACAGAGCCTGCTGGGCATACACTTGAGGGCGATTGGCCGGCTGAGGGGAAGTTTGCTGCGCGGAAATCGACCGCGCCCATTCCAGCCGCTCGGGCGAGGGCAGCCGCCGCCCGAGTGTAAGTTCGGTCTCGGCCATTGCCAGTTCAACTTCGCGACGATAGTCCATCGACTCGATCGCTTTGACTGCCATTGCGCCCAACTCGGCGGCGTACTGATGCAGCGTATATCCGGCGCGCTGCGGGCGTGCATAGTCCATCCAATGCTGATCGCCGCTGGTGCCCTGCGACATGATGGCCACGAGTGCGGGCTCGGCCGCGTTGCCCGCAGCAAGCTTCTCCTCCAGGTAGCGGGCAAACGCGCCGTAGTAATCGGCCGAGAAGCCGGTCGGCCCGCCAAAGTAGTGCATCGAGTAGTTGGCCAGCACCGCCACCGGCCGTCCCGACGGTGAGCGAATGGAAAGCAGCGTCAGCCCGGTGTCGACGGGCCCGGCCGGACCAACGTACGCCGGGTTCTGGTAGCCGGGGTGCATCATCGCGCGCACGGTCTTGTCGCCGAACGGATCCGCGTCGAACGCCTCCGGCCGGTGCAGCCAGCGCCGGCAATGCGTGTGCTGGGGCGCATCGACAACGGCCCAGCCCACCTCGGCCGGCGCCAACTGCGCGTGCGCCCGCACGATCCCCGCCGCCACTTGCGGAATGAACGTGTCGGCGTATACCGGATCCTTGCGGCTGCCCAGGCAATAGTCCATCAAGCTCGGCGCGCTGTGCGTGTGCGTGGCGGCGATCAGGATGCGACTGGCCGGCAGGCCGATTTCGCGCTCGACGCGGCGCTTGATCGCGTCGCACACGTCGCGCGGCACCATGCACGAATCGACAATGGCCATGCCGATCGTCACGTCGCCGCGGGACATCACCAGGCAGCGGGCGTGCAGCGGGTCGTCCACCCGATCGCGCGTCGCCTCCAGGAATCCGCCGTTGGAAATCGCCGGCAACACGCGCGGCGAAATGTCGATGGCTGCCGCGCCGGCCCGGAACTCGGCCCCCGGCATGTCGATCGCTCCGCAAGTCAGCCAGCCGACTACCAGCACCAGCGCCAGGCCCTGCGGCGGCACAAGCATTCTCGCGGCCCGCTCACAACTGCAATGACTTTGCACGACGCGCTCCCTGTCGGTTGGTTCGCTATGCGGGGATTATCTTGGCACGCCACAACCTTGCTGTCAAAGCGTCCGGCGTGCGGCGTCTGGGCCTGCATCCGAGCGGCGCGTCGATTACACTATTGGCAGCCCCAGAGTAGTGTCATGCATCGAACCTTGCCTTTCGCCCGCAACTTGCTGACTGCCGTTGCCGTGTTGGCAGCGCTCTCGGCGCATGCGCGTGCCGACGAGCCACAGACGGCCGGCGAGCTGGAGTTGTTCGAAGCCGCAATCCGCCCGGCGCTGGCGGTGCATTGCTACCAGTGCCACAACAGCCAGGACAAGGCCGAGGGACAACTGGCGCTCGACCATCGCGATGGCCTGCTGCGGGGCGGCGATTCGGGTCCGGCGATCGTGCCGGGCAAGCCACACGAGAGCCTGCTCGTTCAAGTGATTCGGCACGAGCTCGCAGGGCAGGAAATGCCTGCTGGCGGCGCCAAGCTCGACGATCGCACGATCGCCAGTTTCGAGAAATGGATCTCGCAAGGTGCGCCGGACCCGCGCACAAAGCCGCCTTCTGCCGCGGAACTGGCCGCAGCGACCCAATGGCCCGCAGTGCGCGAAAGCCGCCAGCAATGGTGGAGCTTTCAACCGTTGCGACCGCAGCCGATGCCGGCGGTCAAGAACGACCGCTGGTCCGCGCATCCCCTCGACCGCTTCGTATTGGCCCGGTTGGAAGAGCACGATCTGGCGCCGAATCGGGCCGCCGCCGCGCCCACGTTGGTGCGCCGCCTCTATTTCGCGCTGCACGGCCTGCCTCCCTCTGCCGAGGACGTCGACCATTGGACGAAGCGGCTCATGCCCGCTGGCACATCGCAACTCGATGCAGCAGCCATCGAGCAGCTCATCGACCACTTGCTGGCGGGCCCGCAGTTCGGCGAGCGTTGGGCCCGGCACTGGATGGACTGGATTCGCTATGCCGAGTCGCACGGCTCTGAGGGGGATCCGGAAATCGTCAATGCCTGGATCTATCGCGACTACCTGATCCGAGCGCTCAACGCCGACGTGCCTTACGATCAACTCGTGCGCGAGCACATGGCCGGCGATTTGCTGCCAACACCGCGCATCAACGAGGCGCTTGCCATCAACGAATCGGTCATTGGCACGGCGCACTGGCGGATGGTCTTTCACGGCTTTGCGCCCACCGATGCGTTGGACGAAATGGTCCGTTTCACGGACGACCAGATCAATGCTTTCTCCAAGGCATTCTTGGGGCTCACCGTCTCGTGCGCTCGCTGCCACGATCACAAGTTCGATCCCATCAGCCAGGCCGACTATTATGCTTTGTTCGGCATTCTCGGCTCGTGCCGCCCGGGGCGCGCGGTGATCGACCTGCCCGCACACCAGGAACACAACCGCCGGGAGCTTGCGGCGCTCAAGCCGCGCATCCGCGCGGCGCTGGCGGATGACTGGCTGGCGCGCTTACCGCACCTGGTCGATCGACTTCTAGCGGACGACGGACCCTGGACCGCCGCCGACCAGCCGGGCTTCGTTTTGCATCCCTGGTATCGGATGCGCAAGGATGACGAAGCGTCGATCGATTTCAATGCCGCCTGGCAGCGCCAGGTGCGCGATTGGCAGGACGACGTGCGCCGCCGCCTCGAATATCGCCAGCAGCCGGGAGCCATCCGTTGGAACCTGGCCGACGCGGCTGATCGGGAGAATTGGTTCGCCTATGGAAATGGGCTGCCCGGTTTGCCGACCGCAGCGGGCGAGTTTGCCGTCGAACCTGAGGGGGACGTCGCGCTGACCGGCATTTACCCGGCAGGCGTCTTTTCGCATGGGCTGTCTTCCAAGCACGCCGCGCGGTTCACCTCGCCCGATATTCATCTCGACGGCCAATATGAGCTCTGCCTGCGGGTCATCGGCGCCGGACAAGCGGCCGCGCGTTACGTTGTGCAGAACTATCCGCGCAGCGGAACCGTCTACCCGGTTGCCAATATGCCGGACAAGTGGGCGTGGCTACGCTTCGACTTGGCGTACTGGAATAGCGACGACGTGCACATCGAGCTGGCCACGGCGCAGGACGCGCCGCTATTAGTGAAGGACGTCGCTCGCAGTTGGTTCGGCGTGCGCGAGGTCGTGCTGGTCAAGAATGGCGAAGCCAACCCCCCCAACGACTCGGTCGAATTTCTCGATCCGCTGTTTCGGGCGTGCGGCTTGGCACCGGGGGAGAGCGATGCCGCTGCAACGCCTCCCGGCGATTCTCACACCCTGGCCGACGCATACGTCCGCGCGCTGCGCGCCGCGATCGAGGCTTGGCGCGACGGCACGGCCACGGACGCGCAGTCTCTGTTTCTGGATGCCTGCTTGCACGAACGCCTGCTGGACAACGATCTGGGGTCGTTGCCCGCAGCACGCCCCTTGATCGAAGAGTACCGCACGTTGGAAGCGGCAATTCCCGTTCCCACGCGCGTGCCAAGTCTCGACGAATGGGCGCCGCGCGAGCAGCGACTTTACACACGCGGAAACCACAAGACGCCGGCCGAAGTCGTGCCGCGCCGGTTTCTGGAAGCCATCGACCAGACGCCCTACCAAACGGCCGACAGCGGCCGGTTGCAACTGGCCGAAGATGTGTTGCGCCCCGACAACCCCTTGTCGCGCCGCGTGATCGTCAATCGCCTGTGGCACCACCTGTTCGGAACGGGCCTGGTGAATACTCCCGACAACTTCGGCCGGTTGGGCGCCACGCCCACGCACCCCGAGCTGCTCGACTACCTGGCGGCACGCTTCGCGCCGCTGCCAGGGACGGATGCTTCGACCGAGCCTGCCGAAGACTTCGCCTGGTCGCTCAAGCAGATGATCCGCTTTATCGTTACCTCGCAAACCTGGCAGCTTGCGTCTGGGCCGTCCGAGCGCGCGCGGCAAGTCGATCCCGACAACCGGCTGCTGTCGCACGCTCACGTCAAGCGGCTGGAGGCGGAAGCGATTCGCGACGCGTTGCTGGCCGTCTCCGCGGGGCTCGACCGCTCGATGTACGGCGAATCCGTGGGAGATGACACCGCGCGCCGCAGCTTGTACCTGCGCGTGCGCCGCAACGCGCTCAACCCGCTGCTCCGAGCGTTCGACTTTCCCGAGCCGTTCAGCGCCACCGGCCGCCGCGACGCGACCAACGTGCCCGCCCAATCGCTCACGCTCCTGAACGATCCCTCGATCGAGCGCCTGGCGGACGCCTGGGCCGGGCGGTTGTTGGCCACAGGGTCACTGACGACCGACGAACAGCGCGTGCAAGCCATGTTCCGAGCTGCTTTCGGCCGTTCCGCCGATTCCACCGAAATCGACCGCGCCAAAGCGTATCTCGTCGGCGTGCGCCAGCATCACCACCTGCTCGCCGAGCGTGTCGGTGCGTTGCGCCTGCAGATTGCCCAACACCAGCAGGCCGCCAACGACATCGTCGAACCGATGCGAATGCGACTGCTGGCCGAGCAATCCGCCGGCGCTCGGCAAACCCCTTTGCCGCAGCCAATCGCCCGCTGGGAGTTCGACGAGGACTTGAGTGACGCGATCGGCGAGGCCCACGGCGCC
>JBGSYQ010000242.1:0-8643 GCA_041750795.1 Pirellulales bacterium
GATGTTCGCCAACGTCGCCTGGCCCGCACCCGGAAACAAAGGCGACTTGTCCGGAGCGATGGCATCGTTGTCGTTGGCGGTAATCGCCGCATCGTTGCCGTCGAAGGCCGACTGGTTGTAGAAGATGTGACGCCCTTCGACCGTGGAGTTGGTGACTGGCAGTTGGTTGCCGAAATCGTAGCCGGTGACGTGGCTTCCGATCGACAGTCCGACGGTGTAGTACGTGCTCAGCGGCGCCGTCTGGGAATAGGGCGCTTGCAGTACCTGTCGGACCTGATAGGTGCCCGCGGGCAAATCGCCGAGGTAGTAACTTCCGTCGGCAAGCGAGGTAGTACTGCGGTCGCCGGTGGTCAACTCTAGCGACCAGGAATTCAGCGTGCCGCTCGTGTTGGGAACCGTATCCTGGATTTCCAACTGCCAGGTTCCGTTGGGATTCTCGCCGAACAGCGACAACAACATTTCATCCGGATGATAACTGCCGCTAAAGGGCCCGATTCCGTTCGAGACGCTGACCGCCGCCGAATCGTCGAAAGTCGTGTTGGTAAAGTTGTCGGCCGTGTTGCCGGCATTGTTGGCCAGAGTGACTCGCGTGCCCGTGGGACTGATGAGCGTAATAACTAAGTCACTCGGACGACCGTGACTAATATTCAGGGTCACGTTGACGTCGGTGATGGCGCCGCTGAGGCCCGAGATGAATTGGCTGGACGTCGCGGTGCCGAGATGGGGAATGCCCTTGGGAACGTCGGCAGACGCAAACGTGTCGACAGCCAGTGGATCGAGCACGCCGTCTTCGTTGAGATCGACGAAGACGGTCCAGCCCTCGAGCCCCGGTTCGCCGTCGAGCACGGCGTTGCCGTTGATGTCGTCGAACACCGTGCCGGCAACCGAGCTCATGCCCACCAGGTAGTTGACGATCAGATCGGCCTTGGGCGTGCCGCGGCCGGTGACCAGGTCGTATCCGACGGTGGGCGTATTCGCCGGACCGCCGCCGCTGATGGTGATGTCGTTGAAGTGGGTCGATGGCATGGCGTAGATCGACGTCATCAGCTCCGGAATATCCAAGGTCGGCAAGCCCGCCAGATTGCGTCCCTGGTCGGCAATGGCGACGATGCTCGCCCATGCCGGCGTACTGAAGCTGGTTCCGCCGACCTGCGACCACTTTGCGGAGCCGACGTTGTTGTACGAGTCATAGACCGGCACGCCGGTGTTCGGATTCGCAACAAATGCCACGTCGGGCATCGTACGTTGCGTGTCCGACTGCGTGACAAAGCCGTTCTGCCAACTCGGCTGGCTCGAGTACAAACTGACGCCGCCACCGCTGCCAGACCACGACGACTCGTTGGCAATGACGATGTTGCCTTGCGCGTCTTTGGGCAACGTGGTGCCGCCAAGAGCCATCACACCCGGCGAGTAGGCAGGGTACACACCCGGCGCTCCGTTGTTGCCCGCCGCCGCGAAGTACGTCACATTCGCGTGATTGGTAGGCGTGGCAAAGTGTACGTCGTAGCTGGACTGAGTCGAGTACTCATCCAGTCCCCAGCTCAGCGAGACGACCGACACACCGGGCTGGCTGCGTGCATAGTCAATCGCAATGCCCAGGTTCGACAGGTTGGCCGACGCCGCTTCGACCAGCAGAATATCCGCGCCCGGCGCAATTGCATGGGCCCATTGGATGTCGAGCAATGTCTCCAGCGACCAGTTTGCATCGGCGTTGGCTGGATAGTTGGTGGTGCCGTCCTGCGCAACCTGCGTGAAGCTGGGCGGCATTGGCAGGCCGAAATGATTGCTAAACGCCGTCAGGTCCGCCAAGGCCGTGGGCGTGTGAAACGCGTTAACGATCGCGATCGTCTGTCCGGTGCCGTCACCGGCAATGGCGCCGCCGGCAAAGTAGATGTCGTCGATGTTGTAGGCGGCGCGAATCTGGGCCGGCGTGTAGCCGGTGGGAGATGTGGTAGCAAACGGGGACACGACGCCGTCTTCCAGGCTGGTCACCTCGATCAGCGGAGAGGCAATCAGCACGTCCTCCAGCGCCACAGGCAGCAACGGTCCAAGATCCGAGGCCAGCAGCCGGCGCGTTTCGAGCAGCTCGCAGCGAAACGTCGCGAATAACGCCCGCGCGCTTGATCGAGCGCGCGGACCCACTGTCGTTCTCTGATTACCCTGGGGACCACGCGCGAAATTCATCGGCGAACAGCTCTTGCGGACGCAGTTTGGTCGATCAGACGGGAAGAACCGCGGCTTGGTCCCGCGGTGTACGGCGTTGCGCCGCAAAGCTTTAGCATAACGGCGATGGATGGCCCGCCGCAAGTTCGATGGCCGTTTCTCATTCTTTCCTCACGCGACGACCGGGCCGAAAGTTCCCGTTTTGCAGCGATTGCCGATCGAACGAATGAGTCCGGCGACCGCGAACACGACAGCCGCGCACCACAAACCGCCCATTGACGGCACCTGCCCGTCAAGCGCAACACCAGCCTGGATTCGAGAGCGCCACCCCAAAGTATTGCAGTATTGGGTCGATCAACCCGGGCCACCCCCACGGAAGCCATTAGCCGACATCGCCTGCCTCGCCGGCATCGCCGGAATGCGAACCAGCCCGAATTTTGCGGTCATCGAGCCTCGCGGAGCCGTCGGTTGACAACTGTGCGCTGCGTCGTTAGTCTCAAATAGGAACCGAGTTACCGCTTATCTCTCATTCGAGGCGCTCGCCTCACCCCTAACTCGCGACGGGTAGAGGTGCGTACCGACGGGCTGTCGCGCGGGACGGGATCATCCACCTGCTGGTGGTACCATGGCGACCGACTGGTAAGCGGGCTATTCAAACCCGATTTCGCAGGCGATGATTTTGCTCTGTCGTTAAACGACCCGATTCACGATTCTGCCGCGAACCGACGGATCATTGATGTCCACTAAGAAGCTCGACTTTTCCGGGATCCTGATCCGCCAAGGGACCATCAGCGCCGATCAATTGGCCGAAGCCCGACGCGTCGCCAAATCCTCCGGCAAAAAGGTGCCCGACCAATTGGTCATCCTGGGCTACGCCACAGGCGACGAAGTGATGCGGGCAATCGCCAAGGAGCACGGGCTTGAATTCGTCGATCTGAACGAAGTGGTCATCCCGCCGTCGGTTGTCGAGCTCGTGCCCGAGTCGGTGGCACGCGAAAACGCCATTCTGCCCATGGAGGCCGAGGACGACGGCGCCCTGAAAGTGATCGTCAGCGACCCGCTGGATCTCGATACTTTCGAAAAACTGCGGTTCATTCTCAATCGTAAGGTCGATATCGCACTGGCGCCGCGGGAAAACATCCTCGAATCCATCAACCGCCACTACGGCCAGATGGAAGATCAAAGCGCCGACTCGATGCTGCAGGAGTTTACCGACACGGCCATCGACTTCACGGAGACCGAACAGGAAAGCGAAGGCTCCGAAGAGATCATCGACGAAACCAGCGCTCCCATCGTGCGGCTGGTGCAACTGATGATTACCGAGGCCGTGAATATGCGTGCTTCGGACATCCACGTCGAGCCCTTCGAGGAACGCGTGCGCATTCGCTATCGCATCGATGGCGTGCTGGTCGAACGCGACAGTCCCCCCCGGCGCCTGCTCGGCGCGCTGCTGTCACGCATCAAGATTCTGGCCAACATGGATATCGCCGAGCGGCGCAGGCCCCAGGACGGGCGAATCAAGGTGACCGTGGGCGAAAAGCAGCTCGACCTGCGCGTCAGCATCCTGCCCACCAACCACGGCCAGTCAGCGGTCATGCGCGTCCTGGACAAGGACAGCATCAAGGTCGGCGTGCGTCAGTTGGGCCTATCAGAAAATAATTTTCGGTCGTTCAAAAACCTGATCCGCCGACCCAATGGCATCATTCTGGTCACCGGTCCGACCGGATCCGGAAAGACCACCACGCTCTATGCAGCGCTCAACGAGCTGAACCGGCCTGACACCAAGATCATCACGGCCGAAGACCCGGTCGAGTACTACCTGCCCGGCGTGAACCAAGTAGAGGTGAAGCACCATATCGGGCTGGACTTTGCCAAGATCATTCGGGCCATGCTCCGCCAGGCGCCCAATGTCATTTTGGTGGGAGAAATGCGCGATAACGAGACCGCCCAGATGGGCATCCAAGCTTCTTTGACTGGACACTTGGTTTTCAGTACCCTACATACGAACGATGCGCCCGGTGCCATTACAAGAATGATCGATATGGGCGTTCCTAGTTATCTCGTTTCCAGCAGCGTTATTGCTGTGTTGGCCCAGCGTTTGGTGCGAGTCGTGTGCTCGAAATGCAAGCAGCCCCACACCCCGACCGATGCCCAACTTGAGGCCGCGGGCATCACGCCGGAGATGGCGGCCAACGCCCGTTTCATGAAGGGAAAGGGCTGCGGCAACTGCAGCAAGTCGGGCTATCGGGGACGCCTGGGCATCTTTGAGTTGATGCTGATGTCCAACAAGATCCGGGAGCAGGCCTTCGCCGGCGTCTCCACCCAGGAGCTTCGCCGAGCGGCCCTTTCTCAAGGCATGACAACACTTTACCAAGACGGCATTCGCAAGGTACTCAACGGCACCACGACGATCGAAGAGATCTTTCGTGTCGCCAAGAGAGCGGATTAGCCCGACCAGTGCAGCCCGCTTTCCTGGCGATCAATGCCGGACCTCCTCCGGCGACGCTGGTCAGGCGACGATCATTCGAGCGGTACGAGTCAACAAGTGCTTACAGGTTTCAGAGGGACCAGGGGGAGTCGTCCGGCGCTGCGTGGCCGGGGTGTGAAGCGAGCCATCCGTCGGCACGTTGCCGGCCCCTTTGGCGCGCGGATCCTTCCGTTTTCACCTTGGCGATTGACGGCGGCGGGGCGAATAATCCCCTGGCTCGACGCGGTTCAGCGCCGCGCGAGGGGGCTCCTAATCCTGAACCGGCCGCCCAGGAACAGCGGCCGCAAGAGACCTGCGAAGCAAGGTCGGCCGGCCTATTAGGGGCCGGGCGTTAGCTCAGGAACAAGGAACCAAGCTTGGCAACCACCGATACCCTACTCATCGACAAGCTGCTCCACGCCGTGGTGCGGCAAGGCGCCAGCGACCTGCACATCACCGTCGGGCAGCCGCCCGTGATTCGCCATGACGGCCACATGGTGAAGCTCAAGACCAAGGTGCTCGAGGCCGCCGACACCGTCGGGCTGATGAAGAGCATCGCTCCGGATCGCTGCCAGCAGGAGTTGCAGGCCGTGGGCGGGTCCGACTTCGGCTTTGCCTTCGGCGACCTGGCCCGCTTCCGCGTCTCGATCTTCAAGCAGCGCGGCAACGTGGCCATGGTGCTGCGTCAGATTCCCAACAAGCTCTTGACCATGGAGCAGCTCGGACTACCGGAAGCCTGCGAGCGGCTCATTCGCCGGCCCCGCGGGCTGTTTCTGGTGACCGGTCCCACTGGCTCCGGCAAGAGCACGTCGCTGGCCAGCATGATCAACTATCTGAATGAGAACTTCGACCATCACATCATCACGGTCGAGGATCCGATCGAGTTCTATCATCCGAACAAGAAGTCGACCGTCAATCAGCGCGAGGTGGGCGTCGACGTGCCCAGCTTCTCCGAGGCGCTGCGACGTTCCTTGCGGCAAGACCCGGACGTGATCCTGGTGGGCGAGTTGCGCGACTTGGAAACCATCGAGGCGGCCATCAGCGCCGCCGAAACCGGCCACGTCGTGTTCGGCACGCTCCACACCACCGGCGCCCAGGGCACGGTCAACCGCATTATTGACGTGTTTCCGACGAACCAGCAGGATCAGATTCGCACCCAGCTTTCCACTTCGATCATTGGAGTATTGTCGCAAGCGCTGTTGCCGAAGATTGGCGGCGGTCGCATCGCTGCCTACGAAATGCTGGTGTGCAACTCGGCCATCGGCAACCTGATTCGCGAAAACAAAACCTTCCGCATCACCTCGGCGATTCAAACCGGCGCCAAGCAGGGCATGATGATGCTGGACGACTCGCTGTTCAATTTGTGGCACAAGCAAATCGTCTCGAAGGAAGACATCATGGGCAAGGCGACCGCGCCCGACGAGTTGGCCGCGCGCATCGCCGCCGCCGAACGCGGCATGTTCGACGACGAGGATGACGACGCAGCCCAGTCGCACAACGGCAAGTAATCACGAAACGCAACCATCGATAGACCCCTGGTCCACATCAACCGCGAGTGCGTCCCATGGCGATTCGTCGCATCGGTCAAATCCTCGTCGATCTCGGTTTCATCACCGACGAGCAGCTTGAAGCGCTGCTGGAAGAACAACAGCAGCACCCCGGCCAGTTGTTGGGCAAGCTGGCCGAGAGCCAGAACCTGATCACCGAGGAGCAACTGTCGCAAGCGCTGGCCGAGCAGTGGGGCATGCAGGTCATCCACCTGGGCGATACGGTTGTGCCGCCCAACGTGCTGGGACTGGTTACCGACACCATGGCCCAGATGTATCGCATCATTCCCATCAGCTTTCGCGACAACACGTTGACCATCGCCTTGTGCGATCCGCAGAACCTGGCCATCCAGGACGAGCTGCGCACGTTCCTGGGCTATGAAATCCGCGCGGTCGTGGCCACCGAGCGCGATATCCTCAAGGCGCTCGACCGCTACTTCGCTTCGAGCGAAAGCGTCGAGAGCCTGGTCCAGGACATGGACACCGACGTGGAGTTGGCCGCGGCCGCCAGCGCGCTGGAGAAGGACGGGCCGATCGACCTGACCAGCGTCGAGGCCCTGGCCGACAGCGCGCCGGTGCGCAAGCTGTTGAACATGGTCCTGCTGTTGGCCATCAAGGATCACGCCAGCGACTTGCACTTCGAGCCGTTCGAAGACGAATTTCGCATTCGCATCAAGGCCGACGGCGTGCTGTACGAGATGGTGCCGCCGCCCCGCCACCTGGCGTTCGCCATCACCACCCGCATCAAGGTGATGGCCAATCTCGACATTGCCGAACGGCGCATGCCGCAGGACGGCCGCATCGAGTTGACCGTGGGCGGTCACCCGGTCGACTTGCGCGTCAGCGTGTTGCCCACCATGTTCGGCGAAAGCGTGGTGATGCGAGTTCTGGATCGCTCGGTCGTGTCGCTCGATCTGGCCAAGGTCGGCTTGGACGCGCCCACGATCAAGGAATTTCGCGTGGCCATGAACAAGCCCAACGGCATCGTGCTGGTCACCGGCCCCACCGGCAGCGGCAAGACCACCACGCTCTACTCGGCCTTGAGCGAACTAAACCACATCACCGACAAGCTGATCACCACCGAAGACCCCATCGAATACGACATCGACGGCATCGTGCAGGTGCCGATCGACGCCGGCATCGGCAATACGTTCGCCGCCTGCTTGCGCGCCATCTTGCGGCAAGACCCCGACAAGATCCTGGTGGGCGAAATCCGCGATCTGGAAACGGCCGAAATCGCGGTGCAGGCGTCGCTCACCGGCCATACCGTGTTCAGCACGCTGCACACCAACGACGCGCCGGGCACGATCACCCGCTTGCGCGACATGGGCATTCCGCCGTTTCTGATCACCGCCACGGTCGAAGCCATCCTGGCGCAACGACTGGTGCGGCGCATTTGCACGCAGTGCCGCGAGGAAACCACGCCCTCGGCAGAGGCGATGCAGGATCTCGGCCTCACGCCCGAGGACATCAAGGGCAAGAAGTTCTATCGCGGCAAGGGTTGCGACGCCTGCAACAACACGGGCTACAAGGGACGCGTCGGCCTGTTCGAGCTGATGATGATGAACGACGCCCTGCGCGACCTGATCATGAAGAACATCTCGACCGACGAACTGCGAGACGCGGCACGCGGCTACGGCATGGTCGCCCTGCGCGACGCGGGCATGGCCGCGGCCCTGGAAGGACGCACCACGCTCGAGGAAGTCATCCGCGAAACCATCTTGGAAGCATAACGAACGAGACCCAAGCGACCATTTTTCGCCGTTTCCGCCCCCCGTCGCCGACTGAGGGCCACGAAACACGAACACCCGCAACGCACGACGGCACGAAACCAGGAATCCTTGCCATGCCAACCTATCAATTCGAGGCCATGGACTCGACCGGCCAGGAGATCAAGGACGTGATCGAGGCGGCCAACCAGGAGGAAGCCCAGGCGACCATTCGCCAGATGGGCTACTTCGTCACCAAGATCGCCGTCAAGAAGCAGAAGAAAGCGGCTGCCGACAAAGCCAAAACCGGCCGCAAGCGCAGCTTCGCTTTCGGCAAAGTCAGCACCAAGGTGCTGTGCTCGTTCACGCGCCAATTGTCCATCCTGCAAGACGCCGGTCTGCCGATCTTGCGCAGCCTGCGAATTCTGGAAAACCAGGCCCAGGGCGGGCGCTTCAAAAACAGCCTGATGGACGTCTGCGACGAGATCGAAGGCGGCTCGACGCTCTCCGAAGGCATGGCCAAGGCTCCCAAGGCCTTTAACCGCCTGTACGTCAACATGATCAAGGCCGGTGAGGCCGGCGGTGCGCTCGAAATCATTCTCCAGCGCCTGGCCGACTTCCAGGAACGCTCTCAGTCGCTCAAGCGCAAGATCAAGGGCGCCATGGTCTACCCGATCGTGGTCATCTCGGTGGCGGTCGGCATTCTGGCCTTCATCATGATCTGGATCGTGCCGTCGTTCGTCAAAATCTTCGACGA
>JBGSYQ010000243.1:0-1995 GCA_041750795.1 Pirellulales bacterium
CGCGAAGGTCGCGGCCACGAAGCCGGCGATGTCGCCCACCACGCCGCCGCCGACCGCCACCACGACGGTCTGCCGATCGCAACCCTCGTCGAGCATGGTCTGCCAGAGGTCGCCGACCACGTCGGTCGATTTGCTCATCTCGCCGGCCTCGACGACCAGCACGTGCGACTCGACGCCGGCGTCGACAAACCGGTCGGCCAGCGCGTCGCCGTACAGCTCATCGACGTTGGCGTCGGTGATCACCGCGACGTGCCGCGCGCCGCCCCGCTCGGCGACGAACTCAATCGCCTGATCGAGCAGGCCCTCTCCGATTTGGATGTCGTAACTCCGTTCGGCGAGGGAGACGCGGACCGTGGCGACTTCGTTGCTCATAAGTGGGGGTTGCTCATAAGTGGGGCCTCTCGATCAGACGCCGTTCGGCGCGATTAGTCACGGCTCGGCTAGTCTCGGCTCAACACGCGCGGTTGGAGTCGGTCGAGGTCGGCCGTTTGGACGGTGATCTGTCGGCAGAAGCCGGTATGCATCCGGATGTATTCCAAATTCGCACAGCTGGCTGAGTCCGCGTGCAACGCGCCCGCGATGCGAGCCTTTTCGGTCGGCTCCAGTTCGTCATACACTTCTGGCCAGACCGTATTCGCCTCGACGACAATCGCTTCACGATACGGATCAAACTTGTCAGCCATCTTTATTGCCTCGCCGCAGCGGAAACCTTGAATCACAGGACTGAAGGACATGTTACAAGCCGACCAGTATACTTGCAGCTGACGTTCTGCAAAATACGGCCACCGGACGAACACAATCGCGAGTCATGTGATGCAGCCGCGAAGGACGACTAGTTAATTGGCGCCGAAACTCGGAAAGGACGAAGAGTTGGCGCAGATAGAGCCAAGCAGTGTCAGGCCGGAACAGGACATAACCAACCGGCGTTCCTTCTTTAAAGAACTGCACTTTAGGGAAGTATATCTCAGATCGTCAGGCGCTGACATGATTGTAGCGGACGCTGAGCGGTGAGTCGCAGAGGAGCAACTTTGCTGGAGACGGTTGGGTGCGGGCTGCGAGTGCGCTTGTGGTCACACGCTCAGGCTGATGAGATCCTCGATCAGCCTGCGGAATTTTCTGGTGTCTGGGGTCTTGGGCAGACTCACCAGAAATTGTTTCTTCAGCATTTCCTTGGATATTGCGCGCCGCCGGTCCGCATGCGACGGGCGCCGATCGGGATTGTCCCAAGGGCGGTGGCGGCGATCGGTTAACTCTGGCTTCGCGACGTCCCACGAGCTCAGTTCCACCAAGGTATACATCCATTGGTTCAGATGCCAGCAGCCAATGTTGGACCAGACATTGCGCACTTGTTGTTGGCCGGCTCCCCAGACTTCCTTCACGTCATGAAAGTGCTCTTCGATCGCCCAGCGTGCTGCAACGGTTTCCAGAATGTCACGCACTTCGACCTGAGCATCCGTGCAGAAGTAGGGTGCCCAGCCGCCGTCGTCGAAGCGCACGATCACCACTCGGATGACGCCTCCCACCAGACGCGATGTCGCTAAGAACTCTTTGTACTGTCGGACAACTTCCCCGCCGCGGCAATGATAAGTGATGGTTTGCCAACCTTCGCGATGGCTGGCGCGCTTGTGGACGTTGATTCGATGGAAACCATAAATGCGGGGCCGCCCCCGCCGCTTGACCTTCGACTCGGGAGGCAGATCGAACAACACAGCGTCCTTGCGCAAGCGACTGAAGAGCACCACTCCGCGTTCTTTAAGTGGTTTCAGAACTTTACTCGTAGCGTACGCGCCATCGGCCACCATCCAGATCTTGCACGTCACACCCAGCGAACGCAACGTGTTCACGAACCAGGTCATCAGCTTGACCGCCAGTTGATGTTTGGTCTGGAATTCCCAGCCATATTTCTCTTGCAGCGAGGGGACGTCCACAGCCCGAACGTAGAGCATCGAGCGCAAGGGCAACGCGATCACGCCCCACAACGAATGCTTGGCAAGC
>JBGSYQ010000244.1:0-15694 GCA_041750795.1 Pirellulales bacterium
GGCTGCTGCTGGCCGCCGGGGCATTGGTGATGCTGCGCGGCGAGCAGCGCATCGACTACCTGGCGCACCAGGCGGTCATCGCATTCGCCGGTGCGCTGGTATTGCTACCAGCCGGCCTCGCCGCGTGGTGGCTGCCGTCCTATGCAACCGCCGCGCTGGCCGCCGCCTCGCTCGTGCCCGCCTGCGCGCTAGCATTCCGCATGCAGCGCCGCCGCGTCTTTGCCGTTGGACTGTCGCCGAAATGGCTGTGGACCTGGGCGGGAATGGTCGCCGCGGGATTTGCGGGGGCGATGGTCGTCTATTTCGGAATCGGACGAATGCCGTAAGTTGCGGAGTGTGTCATCGGCGGATTGAGTATATCGCGAACGGCGTGGCAACCAGGGTACAATCGGCGATCGCGACAGCACGCGGCGAAGATTTGCTGGACCGAGTCGGCCGCAGACGCGTTGCACATTTCGACGTTCATGTAATCCGTGATTTCGAGATCTATAAGGCAATGGCGGCCCGCACGCCTCGACCCAACGTGCTTCGTGAATCGCGCGGTTTTTTTGAAGCGATGGTCGGCGACGGCCGCCCATTGATCGCACTGACAGGTCTTTGCCTGGCGCTGTCGGGGGCCTTTGCGCTGTTTCAATCAGCCACCGGTCAGTTCTTACCCCACGACATCGAGTTTCTGCAAATGTCGGCGGCGGAACTGTGCAGCATCAACGAGTGTCGAATCGTCCATTTTATGTTTCACGATCGTGTTAGCTTTGGCGGCTCGCTGATCGCGATCGCCGTGCTATACCTTTGGCTCGCGGAGTTTCCGTTGAAGCACGGCGAAGCTTGGGCCTGGTGGCTGCTGTTGGTTAGCGGGATCGTGGGCTTCACCAGCTTTCTCACGTATCTGGGCTATGGTTATCTCGACACGTGGCACGGCGCCGCGACTCTCGTCCTGCTACCCTGCTTCATCGGCGGGCTCTGGTTGTCGCGCACGCACGTGGTTGAAGCGACCCGAGCGAATGGCTCAACCGCGCCGTGGCGCCGGTTGCTGCGACCGAGTGATGGTGCGGATTGGCGATCGGTTGCCGGAATTGGCCGCGTGTGCCTGCTGGCGGCCGCTGTTGGCATGATCGGCGCCGGTTTGACGATTCAATTCATCGGCATGACCCAGGTGTTCGTGCCCACGGATCTTACGTACATGGGTTTAACGCGGGACGCACTCAATGCCATCAATCCCAATCTGATTCCGCTCATCGCCCACGACCGTGCGGGATTCGGTGGTGGCGTTGCTACGGCAGGAATCTTGCTTTTTGGTTGCATCTGGTGCGGTACGTTGTCGCGTTCGCTGTGGCAGGCACTGCTGATCGCCGGCATTGCCGGCTGGAGTACAGCAATCGGCATACACCCGCTGATCGGCCACAACGACGCCGGCCATCTCGCACCAGCCGTAGCCGGGGCAATTCTCTTTTTTGTCGGGCTCGTGCTCACCCGATCCACCCTCCGCGGCGCACCACGCGCAGGCCTTGTGCCATGAACACCGCAGCAAACAACGTCGTCGAATCACGATTGCCATCGATCAGCCAGCTTGGGCACGATCTACTCCGAGTTTCTCGTGCGCGGCAATTCACCACCTTAACGCTCCCATTCATTGCGATGGGCTCGTACGCGCTATTCGCATGGCTGCACTGGTGGTTGCTTGCGATTATCTCGGTGATGGCACTCTCATTTATGACGTACGGCTCGTCCTCGCACGACCTGGTGCACAGAACCCTGCGCTTGCCGCACCGCTTCAACGACATCATGCTCAGCGTGATCGAGCTGCTCTCGCTACGCAGCGGCACCGCCTATCGCCTCTCGCATCTTCACCACCACCAGCATCTGCTCGCTCACGACGACATCGAAGGCGAGGCCGCTGGAGGTTCACTATTGGGGGCAATCGCCAGCGGCCCGACGATGCAACTCCGGCTATGGCTTTGGGCATGGGCCAAGCACGCGCCCATGCGGACTCCGCTGTTGCTCGAAGCCGTTGGCGTAGTGACGCTCATCATCGGCGCCGTGGCCGCGCTCCACTGGACACCAGCACCGCTGGTGTATGTTGCACTCGTAGTAGCGGGCAGTTGGCTGTTTCCACTCATCACTGTCTACATTCCTCACGACGCACACGCTGAAACACCCTTGACCCAAACGCGGCTATTTCGCGGACGGCTTGTCCAACTGATCGCGTTCGACCACCTCTATCATCTCGAGCACCACCTGTATCCCGCCGTGCCGCACCATCACTGGAAGTCTCTTGCCGGCCGCCTCGAACCGTACTTCCAGCGCGCCGGCGTCAGGCCCTGCACCGGTGCGATTAATACAGAGAACCCCTAGTCCCCACGGCTCTCGATCCGGCTAGCCGAGATCACTTAAACCATGCACAATCGCTATTTGCTGGCTTGGATATCCTGGACCCGCGGGAACTTTTTCCTGCGACCGTTCGTCTAACTCGTATGTTCGCGGCCCAAGTAGCGATTTTTCTCTGCCGCGACCCGGGAGCCGAGCGATGCTTACATCGATCGTGTCGAAGCAGTGTTTGCCGATTGCCGTGCTGCTGGCCGTCATGTTGCTCCCATCAGGCGCGTTCGCGGCAGATGAGGCGCCGGATTGGTGGCAGGTGCAGTGCGATGTCACCGCCACGCTGCTGAAGCCAGAGGAGTCCATTGCCGAGCTGGCGGCAACCCTTTGCGAAACACAACCCGACAGCGCGCACGAAGCACTGTTCAAGGTGGGCGTTCTTATGCGAACGGGCATGCACGAGCAGACCGTGGCGGCGCTGCGCCAGCTCAAAGCGATACACCCTCAATTGGGACAGCATGTCATCCGCAACATCTATTACGATGCCTGCGAAAAACTGCAGGCCTGGGACGCGGCCAAGGCGCTCGTTGAGATATTCGCGGACCATGCATTCGAGCTTTCGCTGGAGAACCGCCTGTTCAAGCACCTGTTGGAGTCTGGTTGGACCGTTGAGGAAGTGGATGCATGGCTGGCCGGCATGCCGAAAGGAATCGAGGGCTTCTGGGTGAAGGAGCGGTTGCGTTTCAACACCGAACACGGCCGCGGTGACGTACTGGCCAACGAATGGTTGCAGCGTGTACGCGCCAATCCGCAAGACATCGCGGGGGCCATTGCTTTTCTGGACGCGCTGGCATACGCCCGTTATGCCCCGGCCAAAACCTGGGACTTGTCGTGGATGGCGTCAAGCTTCAAGCCGGCACTGGCGATCCAAGCAGATGAGATCGCGTCGCGTCTGATGCAGTTGGAGCAATGGCAAGTGGTCATCGAATTGCATAAACAGGCCATGGATATCCCACTGACGGAGGAAGAGACCCGAGAACTCCGCATGATGCGCGCGGTGGCGGTGTCGGACGATGCCTTGCGCGCCATGTTTGCCGTACGCACGCGCGAAGCCATGGCCGAGTGCCTGCTGCGGCTGAATCGAAATGAAGAAGCTCAGAAGTGGATGGTGGCGGCGGCCGATCTGCGCGAAAAGCACCAGCTCGGCAACAACGCGCTGTTTGCCGGCGTGGCGCAAGCGGCCAGTGGAGAACGCGTCATCGAGGGCCGCATCAAGGCGCAGGAACAGCTATCCGAGCACGATCCCCAGTATTGGCAAGAACGAGCCCACTACTATCGCGGCCGCGGTGAACCCGCTCAAGAGGAACAGGCACTGGTCAAGGGCCTGGAGTTGACCATACCCCAACTGCCGCCGGAACCCGAGTGGCCCGTGAGACGCCGCGAAGACTGGCGCAGCATGCTGTTGAGAGAGTATGTCCAGTTTCTCGTACGCGAGACGCGGACGGACGAAGCCGTAGCGCTGGTGCGGAAAGAAATCGAACAAGCGCCCGCGCTCTCCGCATCGACGCAGCAGGCGGCGCACCGGCTGGCGTCCGATTTCGGAGAACACGTTTCCGCCGATGACGAAGTGCTGTGGCGCTGGCTGGAAAACCGACCCCGCTGGGAGTATACGGAAGAGCGCCTGTTATGGCGCATGCTGGAAAACGTCGCCGGCGATCCGGCGCGGGACCGCGGCGATGCCGACCCCTTTGGTCCAACCAAAGGGAGGCCCGTCGGCGCGAATCTCGACAAGCAACTCAGCCGCGCCGAGACGGCGGCAGTCGGCAAGGATCCCACGCGCGCTTTCACGCTGGGTCAGATCATGAACCGCATGGGCTTCCCAAAGCGCTCGATTCCGCTGCTAGAACAGGCCATCGAGAACGCGGATGATGCAGAACTGAAGGACCGCGCCCAGTTCGCGCTATTCGAGTCTTACCTGGACACCGGCGATTGGCAGCATGCCGAGGAGTACTTTCCAGCCAACGGCAAACAGCTTGGACCGCTGGAAGTGCCCCAGTGGTACGCGCGACTCGCCCTGGCCGCGGCCAAGGCGGGCGCCAAGGCGGACGCGATGCGGCTGTGGGGCGTGGCGGCCAACGTGAGCCCCTGTCAGCTTGGCACCGTGAAACTGCTGGCCGACGCCGGGCTGAAACAGGAGCTGGAGCAATTCTATTGCCAGATGCAAACGCAGATGCCCGCATCAGACGTACCAGCCAAAGCGCTGGCGGTGCTGGAAGAGTAGCGCCCGAACGTCTTATCGCCCGTTTCGGGGCGCTCGCACCCGTCGGCCGGAATCGCTACGATAGGCCCACGCGCGCACCGTCCGATGCACTCCGCGTGCGCCGCGCACCGACCCCCCGCAACCCACTCACGCGGCGATCCATGATTCTTGAAGTTGCCATTCTCGACGTCGTGCCGGGTCAGGAATCCGCATTCCAGGCGTCGTTCGCCCGTGCCCAAGCGATCATTGCGTCCATGCCGGGTTACGTCCGACACGACCTGAAGCGCTGTCTGGAAAAGCCGTCGCGGTACATCCTGCTGGTCGAGTGGGAGACGCTGGAGGATCACACCATCGGCTTTCGCGGCTCGCCAGAGTACCAGCAGTGGAAAGCGCTGTTGCACCACTACTACGATCCGTTCCCGGAGGTGGAGCACTATGCGGACGTGAATGCTTAGCAACCTGTTGAAGAATTCCACAGGCTGTTCGACGGGCAGCCAAACACCAGCGGCAGAGACGGTGCGGCCAATGCTAGCGGAACAGCCACCAGAGAACGGCCACTAGCGCGGCGGCCGCCAGCGCGATCTGCCCTGCGCGAATCCAGCGACCGAACAGCCGTTCGCGGGCGAGTGCTTCGAGTGTTTCTTTGCCCTCGTTCAGGTGAGGGAAGGGGATTCCCGCCGGAACTTCGTGTCCAAGGAATTGGCACAAGGGTTCCCAGCCGTCTTGCACACGAAAGAGCAGCAGGCGGTCCGCCGGCACGTGCTCTTGCACCTGGCGATTGTGCCGCTCGAAAACCTCGATGCAACGTGCGCGATCACGTGGATCGGAGAATACCTTCGGCAGCAGCAAATCCACAAAATCCAGAAAGCGGCGCGCACGCGGGATAAAGCGGAAGACGCGAAAACGATCGGTCGTCTGCTGCAAGGTCAAGAAACTCTCGAACCAGCGGTCAGGATCGCGCGTGTTGAGGACCACCTTGGCGTGGGGAAACTCACGCAGCAGTTCCTGATAATAGATGCAGGCGGGAAAATCGACCGTCGCTTCGAAATCTTTGAAGAGGGTTTGCCAATCCATCGCGGCGCGACCGGCAACCAACTCATGCCATGCATGCAGATGGCCTGCGTGCTCTGTCACCTCTTTCATGTGATAACATCGATATCCCAGGGTCTCCAACGCTGCCTGCATCGACATCGTCCCGGTTCGTCCAAAGCCCGCTCCAATAACTTGCATGTGCGATCAAGCCAGGAAAATGGATGCGCCGAGGGTCAACGCCATCGGCTCGCTGCTGAGCCGATTGTAACCCAGGCGTGCGGATTGCAAAATCCGCGTTGCAGATTGCAAGTTTTCGCTCGCGCGTGGGCACCTACGTCGCGTCATCCAACCGCAGCATCGCCCAGGCCAGCATCAGAAATCCGACGCCGAAACCGGCCAGCACGGCGCACGATTGCAACACCAGCGCCACGTTTGGCGCGGCGGGATTGGCCAGCAACTGCTTGTAGGCCACCAATGCCCAGGCGTGCGGCGTCACCAGGCTGATCCGCTGCATGTTCTCGGGCATCATTTCCCGGTCGCCCATCAGGCAGCCGCTCAGGCCGGCCAGCACCAGCACCAACAGCGTGCCATAGATGGCCACTTGCGCTTCGGTCTGTGCCAGCGCCGCCACCAACAACGCCAGTCCCATGGCCGACAGCGACGTGCAAATCACCACCAGCAGCAGCCACCACGGCTGGGTCCCCCAGCTCATGCCGAAGATCAACTTGCCCGCGATCAGCAGGAACACGCCCTGCGCGATCGACAACATCAGGCAGGGCAGCAGCTTGCCGACCAGGATCTGCGCGCGCGACAGCGGCGCCGCGCGCAGCCGCTTGAGCGTGCCTTGACGTTTCTCGGCCACGAACAACCAGCCCACCGTCAGCACCAGGAAGTAGGCGAACATCACGGTATAGCTGGGCACCAGGATCTGGTAGCGCTGCGCGCCGCGATTCAGCAAGCCGCTGCCGGCGGGCGGCTGGTACGTGGAAACTTCCGCCCCATCGTCCGACCGTTCGGGCGCCCGCGTCAACGCGGCCCAGGTCTTGCCGGTCAGATCGTAGTTGGGAAACATCTGCTGCAGCGTGTTGGCCAGGATGAAGCCCATGCGGTCGCCGATCTTCTCGAACGCGCGGCCGATCATCCACGGCAGCACCACGCGCAGCATGGTCACCTGCCCCACTTGCTCGATGATCGAGGCGGCCGTCAGTTGCGTGGGATCGCGCAGCACGCGCGCGTCGAGCGCTTCCAGGTCAATGCCGTCGCGGAACAGCGGGTTCACGCCGCCGCGCAGAAACGAGCTCTGCGTCATTTGCTTGCTGAAGTCGGGACCGAAGACGATCACCGCGGCCCGCTTGCCGCCTGCGACCAGTTGTTCGGCTTCCTCCAGCGTGGGAATCAACTCCACGCGAATGCCGCCCGTCTGCGCCAAATCGCGTTCCACGGTCTTCGACCAGTGCAACTTGGGCGCGCCGCTGCCTGCGTCCGGATCGGCAAATCCCTGGTCCAAATCGACGATCGACACGCGCAGCCGATCGTCGGGCTTTTGGCCGAATCCTTCTCCCAGCGAAACCCCCAGCACCAGGATGAAGATCAGCGGCATCGCCAGCAGCACGACCATGGCGCGCGGGTCGCGCAGCAAGAGCCGCAAGTCCTTCTTCGCGAGAATCCAAGTGAGCATGATGGGTCAATCGCGCAAGGCGCGCCCGGTCAGGTGCAGAAACACGCGTTCCAAGTTGGGCTCGGTCGTTTCCAGGCTGATCAGCTCGATCTGCCGTTCGTTGAGCAAAGCGATCACCCGCATCAGCGCCGTTTTCACGTCGCGGCATTCCATTTCCACGAACGGCCCGTCATGGCCGTTGATCTCCACGCCGGGAATCTGCCGCAGCGGCTCGCGCAGGCTGGGCGCGTCGTCGGGCACGCGAAAGCGAATCACGCCGCCCATCTGCGCCAGCAGCACCGGCAGCGAGTCGCAGGCGATGAGCTTGCCGTGATCGATGATGCCCACGCGCGAGCAGAGCGACTGCACTTCCTCGATGTAGTGGCTGGTATAGACGATGCCCACGCCCTCGCCGGCCAGCCGCCGCACTTCCTCGAAGATGTGGTTGCGCGATTGCGGATCGACGCCCGTCGTGGGTTCGTCCAGCAACAGCAGCCGCGGCTGGTGGATCAGCGCGGCGCCCAGGTTGAGCCGCCGCTTCATGCCTCCGGAAAAAGTCTCCACGCGGTCGTTGGCGCGGTCCGTCAGTCCGATGGCCTCCAGCGTGTGGTCGACGCGCTTGGCAAGCTCATCGCCGGTCACGCCGTACAGGCTGCCGAAGAAATTCAAGTTCTCTCGTGCGTTCAACTCGCCATAGATGGCCAGCTCTTGCGGCACGATGCCGATCGAGCGCCGCAGGTTGCGATCGCGCGTGGAGGCGCGCTGGCCCAAAATCAAGGCCTCGCCCGAGGTGGCCTCCAACAGGCAGGAGACGATCGACAGCAACGTGGTCTTGCCCGCCCCGTTGGGCCCCAACAGGCCGAATAACTCGCCGGCGCGCACGTCGAAGCTGACGCCGGCCAGTGCCACGTGTTGGCCATACTGCTTGACAACATTGCGAATCGACAACAGAGGTTCGCTCATGGAGTCATTCTATCGGCGCGGCGGGGTGCACGGTAACCTCAACATTCCTAGCGGCGCAAGGTTTCGGCGCTTCCCAATGGCCCGCGTCGGCGCGAACACACTGTGCTTTGTCGCGGAAAGTGAGATTGGCCGCGGCGCATCCGGCCCCGGGTGCGGATCCGGCCGATCGCTTTCAGCTGCCGGCTTAGCAGCCTGTTGAAGAATTCGACAGTCTGCGACATCGCATGGATGCGATGACAGAATAGCGACGTAAGTCGTTATTCTGCGAGCCGTGTGAAGCTTTGCTTCGCACTTGGCGACGTTGAAAAATGCCACGACGGCATTTTTCATCAGGCTGTTAGAGCGAAAGCTCTTCGATCGTCCATTGCCGCCGCACGGCCAACCGCAGCACCAGGTAGCACAGCAAGCCGACCGGCCCCAGCATGAACGTGAGCACCAGGCAGGGAATTACCAGCAGGTGGTGGATACCCAGCCGCCGCGCGTCGCGCACTTCCCAACTGCCAATGAACAAATCGAAGCAGAGGTAGTGGATCCAACCGGCCAGCAGCAATCCGTCGAGCTCGAAGAACAAGCGCACGCCGTCCAGGCTGCCGAACGTGGCCCCCTCGGGCGCCGAACGGAAATACAGCACCATCAGGATCAGATACGCCACGGCCAGAATCGCCGGGATCAGCCACGACGTGATGAAGATGGTCGTCCACCGCCAGCGCGGCAAAAAGATCAACAACAGCCAGCCCAGCATCGCCAGTTGTCCGGCCGCCGCGAATACGCGTGCGAACTCCATCGTAAGTTCCTCGATTCGATACGGATTGGCTGCTCGGACGTTGTTTCTCAATGCGCCGCGTGCGACGGGCTTATCAGCCTCGCCAAGTGCGAAGCAAAGCTTCGCACGGCTCGCAAAATAACGACTTACGTCGCTATTTTGTTATCGCGTCCATGCGATGTCACAGGCCGTCGAATTCTTCAACGGCTGCTATTCACCGCTGCCCGCCAACGTTTTGTGCGTTTCTTCGAACACCTGGATCAGCGCGCCGTGCGTATCCTGCGGGTGCAGGTAACAGTGCTTCCAGTTGGGATTGGTCTGGTTGGGCGCCAACACGCGCAGCCCGTGCGCCTCGAAATGCCGGATGGCTTCGTCAAGATTGGCGACGCTGATCGAGAGGTGATGGAAGCCCTCGCCGTGTTTGGCGATGTAGCGTCCGACGCCGCCTTCTCCGGGCGTGGTGGGCGACACCAATTCGACCTTCTTGCCCCCCAACTTGAACGTCGTCCAGCGGAATCCCTCGCTTTCGTTCGTCCCCACGTCCTTGAGCGGCTCGCCGCCAAACACGTCGACAAACAGCCGCCGCGCGGCCTCCATGTTCGCCACGCCAATCGAGACGTGGTCTAATCGCTTGAAAATACTCATGCTTGCAATTGCTCCAGAAACCTCACTCCCATTACGTCCAGCCCACGTCGCTGCCAAGAAACTTTTGGGAACTGTCGCGACTTCGTGCCTCACTCCGCCAGCGGCAAGTCGTAAGCGGCCATCTCCAGGTGATTCCGCACGAAGATGCGATTGCCCACCAGCGTCGGATTGTTCCACGTCTTGCCTTCGATCGCTTGAATGCGTCCCAGCTCTCGATAACGCTCGGGCGTGGCTTCGACCAGCGCCAACTCGCCGGCCTCGCCCAGCACGATCAGCAAGTCGCCGCTGAGCAGGATCTGTCCGTGGCCGAACTGTCCTTGCCGTTCCTTCCACATTCGCTTGCCATCGGCCAGATCGACGCAGGCCAGGATATTCTCGTCGATGCCATACACATATCCCTGATAGGCGATCGGGCAGGCATAGCCGCACTTCATCCGCGTGGTCTTCCACACCTCGTCCACGGTCCAACCGTCGTCGGTGCGGGCGATTCGAAACACGGCCGCGCCGGAGCTTGACGAAATGAACACGCGGTCGTCATCCAGCACGACCGGCTGGGCCGCGTTGATGTCGAAGTCGCTCTTCCACGGCGTGCGCCACAACTGGCCGCCGCCGTCGGAATCGAAGCCCGCCAGGCCCGCGGCGTCGAAAATCAACACCTGGTCTATACTGGCAAGAGTCGCCAGCATGGGCGAGGCATAGCTGGCCGTCGCTTCGCCGCTCGCCCAATACGGCTTGCCGCTGGCCGCCTCGAACGTGGTGACGGCGCGGCTCTCGGCCGAACCTTTCTGAGTGCCCGGATTGACCAACACGCGATCGTCGTACACCAGCGGCGAGCCCGACATGCCCCAGTCCAGGTTGGCCGCATGATTCTGTTCGAGAACGTTCAGCGACCACTGCAACCATCCCGTGGCCAGGTCGAGGCACGTCAGCACGCCGGTGGCCCCCAGCGCGAACACCCGGCAGTTGCTGATCGTGGGTGTGGCGCGTGGACCGTCGCCCCCCAACGGCTCGCTGAACAGCGCCGGGTAGTCATGGACCCAGTGCTCGGCTCCGGTGTCGAAGTCGTAGGCCACGATCGCTTCCATGTCGCGCCGCTGCTCGATGGTCACCACCAATGGTCCATCGACCACAAACGAGGCATACCCGCCGCCCACCGGCTGGCGCCAGACGAGTTGGGGCGGCTGCGACGACCAGTCGCGCGCCAGTTTCGGCCCGGCGACGACGCCGTCGCGCCGCGGCCCGCGATACTCCAGCACGTTCCAAGCGCTCGGGCGATCGAGATCGCGCTTCGTGATCCTTGGGACTTCGTTGGCCGCGGTCTTGGCCTGCTGGCTGGCGCGATGGGCTTCCAGCCTGGCATAGCGATCGGCGGTCCAGCGAAAATCGAACGTCGGCGTCATATCGCCCGAAAACTCGACGCGGCGGATCGACAGCAGTAAGACCACGCCGGCAGCGACCAGCGCGATCGCGCCGATCTTCTTTGCACGTGGCGGCATCCGCGAGATGAGGAAGAACCACACCGCCGTCACCACCGCCGTTAGCACCAGGATCGCAAACGTCAGCAGCTTGCGCGTGCCCAGGTCGAAGCGCTCCGGCAACAGGAACCACACCGCCAGGATGCCCAGCACGGTCAGGACGTCCACCGCACACAAAAACCACCAGCCACCTGCACGCGGTTGGGATTGCGGCGGAGTCTCTGGTGCGGTGCTGTCGTTGGATGTCATGTTTTGCTCCTCGACGGCACCGGGGAGACCGCGCCGATAGCGTACTTGCGCGCCAAGCCGTCGGCGTACTTCCCCCCGGCCTGAGATAATTTGCTTTGAAACATTCGCCGCCGCCACAGTGTACAGCTAGAGTGTACCGATGACAGGTCCGAACCCCAAGAATCAGTCGCTGTTGATTGGTCTTTATGGATTCCGAGGCAGGCAATGGGCTGTAGTGCAACCCCAATATGACCTCGTTTGCGGGGCTTCCGTTGGTCGACCCTCGATCATTGGCTAGCTAGGACTCAACAATTGATTCGAGAACGGCGACGGACGTCTCGGCTGTGGCGACGGATGCGCCTGCCCGGACGATCGGACTGGCGTTTTGCCGACTCGGAAGTCTTGCGTCGCGGTGAGGTGATGACTAGAACTGGTTTGAATACCGCCGGGGACTGTCCCGATGTTTCGTGTCCCCTTCGCACGCTTTTGGCAGTTTTTGTTGCAACAAGGGAGCAACCGATGACGCGTATCGCGACGCTTGTCTGTCTGGCCGTGCTGACGTCGACCACGCTGGCTCGCTGCGAAGAGTTGGCCCGCTCCGACGCGGCGGTTCCCCAGTTTCTGGACAGCCGGCTGCCGGCCGCCGACAGCAAAGCGCTGCCGCCCGATCGTTGGTCGGCCACCGAAAACGTCGTTTGGAAGACCGACGTGCCGGGCCTTGGCTGGGCGTCGCCCATCGTGTGGGGCAACCGCGTCTTTCTCACCACCTGCATCAACACGGGCGAGACGCCCGAGCCCCGCAAGGGCCTCTATCTCGAAGACGTCGACGCCAACAAGTATCCCAAGCCCAAGGACAAGCACGAGTGGAAGGTCTATTGCCTGGACCTGCACACCGGCAGCGTGCTGTGGGACCGCGTCGCCCACGAAGGCATTCCGGCCAAGCCGCACCACATCAAGAACACACTGGCTTCGGAGACACCTGCCACCGACGGCGAGCGAATCTATGCCTATTTCGGCAACGTCGGCATCTTCTGCTATGACCTGAACGGCGAGCTGCTGTGGTCCAAGCTCTTGCCCGCGGCCGAAACGCAATACGGCTGGGGTACCGCTTCGTCCCCCATTCTCCACGAAGACCGCCTGTACATCGTCAACGACAACGAGGAAAAGTCCTATCTGCTGGCGCTCGACAAGAGGACCGGCGAAGAGCTGCTCCGCATCGAGCGCGACGAAAAAACCAATTATGCCACGCCGTACATCTGGAAGAACGCCCTGCGCACCGAGTTGATTACCTCCGGCATCGGCTACACCCGCAGCTACGATCTGGACGGCAAGCTGCTGTGGCAGATCAAGGGCAAATCCATCCTGGCCATTCCCACGCCCTTCGAGAAATACGGCAATCTGTATCTCGCGGCCGGACACATCGTGTGGGGCAAGAATCCGGTATACGTCGTCAAGCCGGGCGCCTCGGGCGATATCTCGCTGGGAGAAAAGGACACCAGCAACGAGTTCATCCTCTGGTCGAGCGACAAGCTGGGCCCTTATCATCCCACGCCATTGATCGTGGATGACGTGTACTACTTTCTTTACGATCGCGGCTTCATGGCCGCCGTCGATCCCAAGACCGGCGAGGAAATCGGATCGCGCAAGCGCATTCCCAACGGCCGCGCGTTTACCAGCTCTCCCTGGTCGTACGGCGGCAAGCTGTTCTTCTTGAACGAAGACGGCGTGACGTTTGTGGTCAAGGCCGATCCGGAGATGGAGATCCTGCACACCAACACGCTGGCCGACGACGACATGTGCATGGCCACTCCGGTGATCGTTGGCGACAAGCTGTTGCTCCGCGCCGCCAACCGGCTGTACTGCATCGGCCAAACTGTGGCCACCGCGGCGCGGTAATCTGCCATCCGCGCGCGACGCGTCCCGCTTCGTTACTCCCATTCTCATGCCCGCTGTCATGCTCACGCATGCGCGAGCATGCTGGGGCCCCATGGGCCGTGCGCTTGCGAGACCGCGCTGCTCCTTCAGGCCGCACTGCGACGGCCCCCGGGCGCCTCACGAGTGCCATAATCGGCGCGACCGTGCCGCGGATTCTTCGGCGTCCGCGCGTCGAGTGCGAAAACACGGCCCAAAGACTGGTCGCGCCAGGCGCAGGGCAAGTCTCTCCCGGTACCAATGCACCTGTCCGGCCGGTTATTTGCAAGGTTGCCGCCATGCGATGTCGGCATGCGAGCTATCCTTTTCCAAGGTGCCCATTGTTTCCCTTGGTGTAGGTCCGTGGAACCCATTTCATGAGTTGCGTTGGACAGGCCGTTGATGTTTCGCAGGTGTCTACGGACCCGCCCTGGCTGCCGCGCGCGGTGGCATTGTTCGCCGAGCAGCGCGATCGGCTCGACCGTTGGATGGACCGCTCGATGGCGGCCCTGTTCCTCATCCAATGGGTGTTCCAAATCACGCTGGCCGTCTGGGTCGCGCCGCTAGCCTGGGCCGGCTTGCAAAGCAAGATTCACCCTCACGTATGGATGGCCGTCGTCCTGGGCGGGCTGGTGATCAGCCTTCCTTTGGCGCTCATCTACTTTCGCCCCGGCGAGCACCTGACACGGCTGTCGATCGCCGTCGCGCAGGGATTGACCGTCGCTATCCTGATACACCTGACGGGCGGGCGCATCGAAACGCACTTTTACGTGTTCGTTTCGTTGGCACTGTTGGCGTTTTACCGAGACTGGACGGTGCTGTTGGCCATGTCGCTGGTGATCGCGCTCGATCATTTCGTGCGCGGCGTGTACTGGCCCCAATCGGTCTATGGCGTGGCGGTGGCCAGCCCGCTGCGCTTCGTCGAGCACACGTGCTGGGTGCTGATGGAAGACCTGTACCTGTGGATGTTGTGCCGGCAAAGCCTGCTGGAGATTTGGGGCAATTCCGAGCGCCAGGCGCAGCTCGAAGTGGCCAACACGGAGATGGCGGTCGTCAACACCCGCCTGCGCGACGAAATCGTCGAGCGCCGCCGCGTGCAGCAGGAGCTGGAGCGCGCCAAGGACGCGGCCGAGGCGGCCAACCGTGCCAAGAGCGAATTCCTGGCCAACATGAGCCACGAGCTGCGCACCCCGCTCAATTCCGTCATCGGTTTCTCCGACGTGCTGGTCGAAAAGGCGTTTGGCCCGCTCAACGACGAGCAGACCCAGTACGTCACCGACATTCTCGACAGCGGCCAGCACCTGCTGTCGCTGGTCAACGACATTCTCGACCTGGCCAAGATCGAGGCCGGATCGATGGAGATCAATTTTGGTCCGGTTGACGTTGGCCGGCTGGTCGAACGCAGCCTGCAGATGTTTCGCGAGCGCGCCATCCGCTCGGGTATTCGACTGGCGTCCCGCATCGACCCCAACGCCGACCACTTCGCAGCCGACGAGCGGCGACTTAAGCAACTGCTCTACAATATGCTGTCCAACGCCATCAAGTTCACCAACGAAGGGGGCGAAGTGCGCGTGGACGTTGAACTCAACAATGGCGCCCTCGAGTTGCGGGTGGCCGACACCGGCGTCGGCGTGCCCGGCCACTTGCGTGAAAAGATCTTCGAGAGCTTCTATCAGGCCGATTCGACCCTCTCGAAGAACGCCCAGGGAACCGGTTTGGGCCTGGCCGTGGCGCGGCAGATCGCCGAGCTGCACGGCGGCACCATCCACGTGGAAAGCGAGCCCGGCGAAGGCAGCACCTTCATCGTGCGGCTGCCGTCGGCCGACGACTCCGACGAGGCGGATGTCTCGCTGGAACGGATCGAATCTTCCATCATGTCCATCTGAAACGCCGCCAGGGACCCGGAATCGAATGCGCGATCTAACGACCGACACCACGACCACCGCGAATGCCGACGCGAATCGTTCCGCCGACCAGGGTCCGCTCGTGCTGGTAGTCGAAGACAACGAAAAGAACGCCCGCATGCTGATGGCCATGCTGGGCGGCGCCGGTTATCAAACGCGCTGGGCCGCCGATGGCAAAGAAGGACTGCGGCTCGCCAGCCAATTGCGCCCGGCGCTGGTGATCACGGATCTGCAAATGCCGGGGCTCGACGGGCTGGCAATGACGCGTCAACTCAAGGCCAACGTCGAAACCGCGGCGATTCCGGTCGTTGCGCTGACCGCGCACGCCATGGCGGAGCACAGCCGCCAATCGCTGGAGGCCGGCTGCATCAAGTTTTTGACCAAACCCATCCGCTACCAACTGCTGTTGACCGAGGTTGCCGATGTCCTCCACTTCACCACCGCTTGATTCTCCGCCGGTCGGCCTCGCCGCCACCACGCTCGGCGCGGCGCTGCCTGCGCTGTGCGATGCCCTTCCGGCGAGCGCCGCGGCGCCGCCCC
>JBGSYQ010000245.1:0-9362 GCA_041750795.1 Pirellulales bacterium
CGCCATGCCCAGCGGCACGCGAACGCCCCGCGCCGCCAGGTGCTCGGCCGTTGATTGCTTGTCGCCGGTCAGTTCGATGATCGAAGCCGCCGGCGATAACAGTCGCCCGCCGGCCTGCTCCACCCAGCGAGCGCGAGCCAGCAAATGGCCGTCGAATTCCGGCGCGACGACGACCGACCAATCGGCCGCGCCGGCCAGGTCCATGAGCTTGGCACGCTCCTCGGCTGCGCTGGAAACCCGATGCGCCGTGATGCCCGCCCCGCACGGCGTAGCAAACCGCCGGTCGCCCAACACGTCGACTTGTACGCCGGCCAGCGCCGCAAAATCCTCGGCCAGCGCTCCAAGCATCGCGCGACCTTCGGCCAGCAGCGACTCGGGCGGGGGCGCGTCATCGGCCGAATACCAGCCGCCGCCGGTCACAAACTCGTAAACGAGAATTCGCATGCTGCGCCGCTGCGACTGTCCGTGCCACGCGACCGAGTGCAGGTTGCCCCGCGGCGCGCGATTAGAAAATGCCCAATTGATCGCGTGCGGCCTCGGTCATCCGATCGGGCGACCAGGGAGGCACCATCACCATCTTCACTTCCACGCCCGCTACGCCTTCCAGCCGCTCGACCACCGACTTGGACTGCGAAACCAACTGAGGGCCGGCCGGGCACGCCGGGCTGGTAAGCGTCATCTCGATCTTCACGTTGGTCTTCTCCTCGTCGGCCTCCTCCAAGTCGACGACGTAGACCAGGCCCAGGTCGATGATGTTGACGAACAGCTCCGGATCGACCACTTGCTTGAGCGCTTCGCGGACGGCATCTTCGGATACGGCCATGGTCGGTCTCCCTTCGTCAATCGCTGATTTTTACCAGCACGTTCTCGCCCTCGATTTTCACTTCGTGCGTGCGCGTGGGCTTGGTGGCCGGCATGGTCAAGGCTGCACCGGTGCGGAAGTCGAACTTCGCGCCATGCCGCGGGCAGGCGATCGTCGTCCCCTCGAGCGTCCCCTCGCCCAGCGGTCCGCCGTCGTGCGTACACACGTCGTCGATCGCGTAAAAATGCCCCGCCGTGTGAATCACCACCACCAATTGATCATCCAGCTCCACGACCTTCCGCCCCGGATCAGGAATCTCAGCAACCTTGGCAATCGCAATGAAGTCAGGCATAGTGCGTACGGGCTAGGACATCGGAGCTAGGCGATCAGGCACGACGTGCCAATTCACAAGCGGAATACGACTTCAATACTATCTCTTAAACCCCATCCTCGATGCCCTATCCCCTGGCTTTAATCGTATTCTCGGATTCTGCGGCCGATGGCTTCGCCCAACGCTTCCCGCACGCTTTCGATCGTGATGCGATCGAACACCTGCTGGAAGAACCCTGCCACCACCATGCGCACCGCTTCGTTGCGCGTCAGGCCGCGGCAGCGAGCGTAAAAGATCTGCTCGTCGTCCACGCGGCCGGTGGTCGAGCCGTGCGTGCAACGCACGTCGTCGGCCAGGATCTCCAGCCCGGGTATCGAATCGCTGCGCGCCTGGTCCGACAGCATCAGGTTGTCGGCACGCTGATAGCCGTCGGTGCGCTGCGCCGCGGGATCGACCTTGATCATGCCGCGCCACACCGTGCGCGAGCGATCTTGCAGCGCGATCTTGTACAGCAGGTCGCTGCGACAGGTGGGCGCCTCGTGGTGCTGCAGCGTGTGATACGACAGGTGCTGCTTTCCCTCGGTGAACATCACGCCGTTGACTTGTGCCGTGGCGTCCGCTCCGGCCAGCGCCACGTGCTGATTGACCTTGGCCAACCGGCTGCCCAGCGCGGCGATGGTCCATTGCAACGCCCCGCCCGCTTCGATCCGCGCCTTCTGATGAGCGAAGTGCCACACGCCCGTGGCCCAGTTCTGCAGGTTGACGTAGCGCAGCCGAGCGCCCCGACCGACCATCAGCTCGATCGCCCCGCAGTGCAAGCCGGCCGATTCGGGCGTAAGGCTGGCGGTTTCGGCCAACAGCGTCGCCTCGGCCCCTTCCTCGAGAACGACCAGCGTGTGCCCCAGGTCCGTGGCGCCGGCGGAAAGCGCCGACAACATGTGCAACGGCTCGTCGATCACCACGCCGCGCGGCACGACCAGCAGCGTGCCGCCCGACCAGGTGGCCGCGTGCAGCGCCGCGAACTTGTCTTGATGGGGATCGACCGCGTGAAACAAATGCTGCTTGACGAGCTCGCCGTGCTCGGCGATCAATTCGTCGAGGCTGCCGAACACCACACCTTGGCTGGCCCACTTGTCGGCCAACGCGGCCGACTGCGAACGACTGTCGAGCGACGTGGCGTGCCCGCCCAGCGCCACTCCGTGCGTGAGCAGTCCCTCGCCGGCCGCGGTCGAAGCATTTGTCTCGAGCGGCAGGCCGAATTTGTCCAAGTGAAACATGCGGATGTCGGTCCGCATCCACTCCTCGTCGCGCTGCGAGGGCCACGGCAGCGACTCGAACTGCCGCCAGGCCTCCGCCCGCTGGTCGCGCAGCCACCCCGGCTCGTCCCGCGATTGCAGGAACGCGTCGAACGCCTCTCGATGAAAACCCAAACTCGTGGCGGCTTCGGACATGCTACCCGACCGAACCTTCCATCTGCAGTTCGATCAGCCGGTTCATCTCCACGGCGTATTCCATCGGCAGCTCTTTGATCAACGGCTCGATGAAACCGTTGACGATCATGGTGCTCGCCTCCGGCTCCGACAGGCCGCGGCTGGTGAGATAGAACAATTGCTCCTCGCCGATCCGCGAGACGCTCGCCTCATGGCCGATCGACACGTCCTGCTCGTCGACTTCGATATAAGGATACGTGTCGCTGCGGCTGGCCGAATCGAGAATCAAGGCGTCGCACACCACGCTCGACTTGGCGCGCTTCGCGCCGCTCTCGACCTTCACCAGACCGCGATAGCTCGAGCGGCCGCCGTTCTTGGAGATCGACTTCGAGATGATGCGGCTCGACGTATCCGGAGCGCAGTGGACCACCTTCGCGCCGGCGTCCTGGTGCTGGCCGGCCGAGGAGAAGGCGATCGAAAGGATCTCGCCCCGCGCGCCCGGCTCCATCATGTACACGGCCGGATACTTCATCGTCAGCCGGCTCCCCAGGTTGCCGTCGATCCACTCCATCAGCGCGCCTTCATAGGCCACGGCCCGCTTGGTCACCAGGTTGAAAATGTTGTTGGCCCAGTTTTGAATCGTCGTATAGCGGCAGCGTGCGTGCTTCGTCACCACGATCTCGACCACCGCCGAGTGCAGGCTCTCGGTGGTGTACATCGGCGCGGTGCAACCCTCCACGTAATGCACCTCGGCCCCTTCGTCGACGATGATCAGCGTCCGCTCGAACTGGCCCATGTTCTCGGCGTTGATGCGGAAATACGCCTGCAGCGGGAAAGCGATCTTCACTCCCTTGGGCACGTAGATGAACGAACCGCCCGACCAGACTGCCGAATTGAGCGCGGCAAACTTGTTGTCCGTCGGCGGAATGATCGTCGAGAAGTACTCGCGCACCAGGTCCGGATGTTCGCGCACCGCGGTGTCGGTGTCGGTGAAGATCACGCCCTGCTTGCCCAACTCTTCCTGCAGCGAGCCGTACACCACTTCGCTCTCGAACTGGGCCTTGACGCCGGCCAGAAATTTCTTCTCGGCCTCGGGAATGCCCAGGCGGTCGAACGTTTTCTTGATTTCCTCGGGCACGTCGTCCCAGGTCTTCCCCTGGCGATCGGCCGGCTTCAGATAATAGTAGATGTCTTGAAAGTCCAGGCTGATGTTGCCGCCCCAGCGCGGCATCGGCTTGGAGTTGAAGATCTCCAAGCTCTTCAACCGAAAGTCGCGCATCCAGGCGGGTTCGCCCTTCATTTCCGAAATCTGGCTGACGATCTGCGCATCCAGGCCCTTACGCGCCCGGAAAACGGGCTTCGACTCGGTGCGAAAATCGTACTTGTTGATCTCGCCGATTTGCGGCTTGGAGATGATGTCGGTAGCCATGATCGGTCGCTTTCGCTAACGGTGTTTTCGCTGGTTGCTGCCGGCGGTGGCCGGCGGCTTCGGCGAGTTTAGTTCGTGCTTGCGGCCTCGGCCGCGCGCTGTCGCATGGCGTCCTCGTCGGCCGCCGCGTCGGGATACGCGGCGCGGATGCGGTCGTAGCCTTGCTTGTGCAACTCCATCGCCAGTTCCGGGCCGCCCGTCTCGACGATCCGCCCGCCCAGGATCACGTGCGTATAGTCAGGACGATTGTGCTCGAGCAGATGTTCGTGGTGCGTGATGATCAGGATGCCCATCTCCGTGCCGCCGATGTCGGCAATGCTCTGGCTGGCCAGCCGCACGGCATCGACGTCCAGCCCGCTGTCGGTCTCGTCCAAAATGGCGAACTTGGGACGCAGCATGGCCAGTTGCAGGATCTCCGCGCGCTTCATCTCGCCGCCTGAAAAGCCGTCGTTCACGTAGCGGCGTGCAAACTCCTTGTCCATCCGCAACTGGGTCATCTTCTCATTGAGCTCCTTGCGAAACTCGCGCATCGGAATCAGCTCTTCACCTTCCTTGCGATCCGGCCGGCGTACGTTCGTGGCCGCGTGGCGGAGAAAATCCGCCATCTTCACGCCTGGAACCGCCATCGGCCGCTGAAACGCCAGAAAAATTCCAGCCCGGGCGCGCTCGTTGGGCTCCATGGCCAACACGTCCCGGCCGTCCAGGGTGATCGAGCCTTGCGTCACTTCGTAACCGGGATGCCCCATGATGGCATAACCCAGCGTGCTCTTGCCCGAGCCGTTGGGCCCCATCAACGCGTGGACTTCGCCCCGTTTGATTTCCAGATTCACGCCGCGCAAGATTTCCTTGCCCTCGGGCGTGGCCACGTGCAAATCGGTAATTTTCAGCGTTTCAGTCATTGGTGGAGGCCGTAGGCTGCAGGCTGTAGGCTGTAGGAAAGGAATTCGATTGCCTCTTCCTCCAGTCTCCCGCCTCCAGCCTCCCGCCTGTGTCCTACCCTGTAATCTTCTGGTGATCGTAAAGTGGTTCGTCGTCCGACGCGTCGACGTAGCCCGAGTGGTGCGGCACGGGCAGCTCATCCTCGACCTTGGTGCCAACCAGCGCGCCGCGCTGGCGTGCAATCTTGTGTCCCTTGATCTTGTCTTGAATCCGCATCAAGCCTTCCAACAGCGCCTCGGGACGCGGCGGACAACCCGGCACGTACACGTCGACCGGCACCACCAGGTCGACCCCCTTGACGACGTGATAGCCATACTTGAAGTACGGGCCGCCACCGACCGTGCAGGCGCCCATCGCGATCACGAACTTTGGATCGGGCATCTGGTTGTACAGCCGGCGCACGCGGCTGGCCATTTTGTAAGTCACCGTGCCGGCCACGATCATCAAGTCCGCCTGGCGAGGACTGGCGCGAAACGCTCCGGCGCCAAAGCGGTCGATGTCGTAACGGCTGGCCCCGCTGGCCATCATCTCGATGGCACAACACGCCAACCCAAACGTCATCGGCCACACACTGGCCTGGCGGGCCCAGTTGATGGCCTGTTCGACGGTGGTCGTAATGACGTTCTCCTCGAAACGTCCTTCAATCCATGGTTGCGTCATGACTGGCATTTCCCGAGCGTTAAGAAGCGAAGCGGTGGCAAACCCACTAAGTTACTACGTCTGGCTTTCGTTTTGAAGCACCGCACCCGCCTGCCAAACAGCCCCTGCTCCCACTCGTAGCTGGGTTCGCAAGAATTCTGACCCCGCTAATTTGTGACAAACCGGCAACACGTGTCGCCATCCAACCGGCAGTCGGCCAACCGCAGGCTGTCGCCCACCAGCTCGGTCAACATCATGCGCTCCATCGCACACACGCCCCGATCCTGCTCCGCTAGTTCCGGATAGGGACAACCCACCGCCGTAAGGACCGGCAAATCCTCGCTGCCCTCCACCTCCACCGGCACGTTTCGCTCGGCAAAAAGCCGCGAAACCGACCGCATCCGCTCGGCCGTGGTCGCGCCGGTCACTTGCTGGCCGTACATTCCCGCCAGCGTCTTGGCAATGCGTTGCAACAGGCCGCGACGCACTTCCGAGTCTTCAATCGATCGCACCTCGTTCCACAGCGCCATGGCCAGGTCGGCAAAGTTTGCACCGGACTGCCGGCGGCCCTTTTCCGTCAGCCGATAACGATGACTCGGTCGCCCCCGGCTGGCCCGCGAAAGCTCGCGATCCACCAGCCCCTGGGCCATCAGCCGGGTCAGCCGCTGCCGCACGGCCGTCGCCGTAACTTGCGTAGCCCCAGCCAATTGCTGCACGCCCAGCGGCCCCGCCTTGCGCAGCAAGTCGAGGATGCCGATGTCGGAGCTTTCGGTGATGTAGTCCATGTTTGCCTCTCGCGGGCAACGCTGCCCACACTCAATCATACCCATATTGGCATTTTTGACAACCGAATGTTTGAAAAATAGATGCGAGACAGAACCGGCTGGCATATAGAGACTTACATCCAGCAGTCAGGGCTACTCTAGACCTCTGGCGAGTCGCCAGCGTGCGACGAGCAGAACGCCGCCAGCGCTCGGCTACTGCCGCGGAAAATACCGCTCCACCACCGCGCGAAACTCCGCTGGAGTCGCGACGTGTGAAACCTGCGTGCGAAACTCGCGGGCACCGGCGCGCCCCTGCGCATAGCAGCACGCGTACTTGCGCATCAGAATCGAGCCCTTGGCCGGCCCGAAACGCTGGCACACCAGGTCGTAGTGGTGCAGCAACAAGGCGCGCTCTTGGTCGATCGTCGGCCGCGGCGGAATCGGCTCGCCGCGCAGCGCCGCCTTTACCTGCTGAAAAAGCCACGGCTGGCTCAAGGCCGCACGTGCAATCATCACGCCGTCGACGTCATAGCGCTCGAACGCCGCCAGCACCGCCTCGACCGAGCTCAAGTCGCCGTTGCCGATCAACGGAATCCGTTTCAGGTGCGGCTTGATCTGCGAAATGCGCTCCCAATCGGCCGAACCTTTGAAAAAATCCTGCGCCGTGCGGCCATGCACCGTCAGCGCCGCGCCGCCGGCTTGCTCGACCACCTGCGCCACTTCGATCGCGTTGACCGTGTCGCGCGTGCAACCCAGCCGAATCTTGGCCGTCACCGGCACCGGCGCGCAGGCCTTGGCCACGCGCTCCACGATCGCTCCCACCCGATCGGGATAGCGCAGCAAGTACGAGCCGCTGTGCGCCTTCTCCGTAACTTGCTTGACCGGGCAGCCGAAATTGATGTCGACCACGCTGACGCGAAACTCGTGTGCCAGTTTTGCGCCCACCTCGGCCAGCGTCTCGGGATCGTTGTCCCAGATTTGCACCGCCAGCGGCCGCGCTTCCTCCTGCACGCCCCACAGCCGGTCGGGCAATTCGTCTTCTTCCTGCTCCAGCCACAGGAAACCCTTGGCGTGAACCATCTCGGTGGCTTGCAAGCCGGCGCCGCCAAACTCGCGCACGATCTGCCGGTAGGCAAAGTTGGTGAAGCCGGCCATCGGCGCTTGCAGCACCGGCGGATCGACCACGACCGGTCCGATCGACAGCGGCCGCACGCGCGCAAGCGGCGTCGATTCTCGAACTGTAACGGTATCCGTGGCCATAATCGTTGCGGCGCCTTACCAGCTTGTTGACGAACACCCTCGCGGCATTCTTCAGCAAGCGCCACGTGCGAAGCTACGCTCCCGGAGCGTTCCGCACGACGACGAGCTTCTTCACCAGGTCCTCGCTGGAAATCCCCGCCGGCAAATGCGCCAGCGCATAGCGAGCGATGGCTCCATTGTACTCGGTCAGGTTGTGAAGAAAGGCCTGCGACTGCCGCGATTGATGGTCGATGGCCCAGATGGCCCGATCCAGCGAGGTCATTTCGCCGGGCGCATCCGCAGCGTGTGGTTCTCCTGCAAACGGCGCGGCATCGCCTCCCAGGCTGGCCCGCAACCGGTCGGCCTGCAGCACGGCATCCGCGCGCGCTTGCAGTTCGACGTGCCGCGACGACACCGCTTCGCCCGCCCGCCGTACGGCGCCCGTATCGCTCTGGGAAACCACGTAGCGTCCTGCCTGGGGCGGCGTGGCCGGCAGCAGCCAGGGATCTTCCAACCGCCCCCGTGCAACCTGCGTCAACTCGAACTCGGCGTCGACCAGCGCCAGTTGCGCTTCGAGTGCCTGCGCCCTGACCTGGCGTCGCGCCGCCTGAAATCGCACTCCCGCGGCGGCCATTTCCGGCCGATCGCCCAGCGCGCTCAACACGGGCGCCAGCGCGTTGAGTTGCTCTACTTCGTCGCTGAGCAACTGCTGCAACGCGGCCGCCTCGCACGCGCGCCAATAGGCCGTCAACACTGCCAACCGCTCGCTGATTGCCACGTCGCGCAGGCAATCGGCCAACTCGGTCCGACGGTCCAAGTCGCTCGGCGCCGCGCGATACCAGTGCAACAAGCCCGCCAGCTTTTGCACACGCGCCGGCGGGTGCAAATCGATCAACCCTTGGTACATTCCTCCGCCGTTGGCCAGCAGCGCGTCGACGTCGGCCGGCTGATAGTTCGACGTCCGCGGTTCGGTTGCCGGATCGGCCACCGTCGGTTGCTCGCCGCTGCCGGCCGGAGGTGTCGCATCGAACGTGCGCGGCGGACCCGTTTCAGGGCTCGCAGGCGGCGCGGATCGCCCGCCGGGCGAAAGATCAGGCCGCGTACTTGTCGGCGTCGTCAGGATCAGCCGCGACACCAACACCTCGTCGCTGGTGCCGGGCGTGGCAATCGCGAACAGGTATTCGGCAATCGAGTCGTTATACGCGCGCACGGCCGCCATGAATTGGCGGCGCTCGTCGTGCAAGCGATCGAACAGCATCAACAGCGTTGTGAGCCCCTGCCCCCCGGCGGCGAACTCGTCGCCGGTGGCTTCCACCGCGTCCAGCGTGGCCACGATCGCCGCGCCGTGCGCATCGATGGCTTGCCGGCGAATGGGCAGCGTGCGATGAATCAGTCGGATGCGCGGCGGCGCTTGCCGGCCGGAAAACAACTGCTCGAACAGCGTGGTATAGCTGCCCACGTGCGGGCGGTCGACCGACAACGGCAACTCGCCGGCCACCGTCCCCACCAAGTCGCCCAGTTGCTGCTGCGCTTCGGCCACTTCCAACTGCGCGTCGCGCACGTTGGCCGCCGCCGCCGAGCGCGCACTGCTGGCCGCCGGAGATTCGGCATGCCCCTGCATATAGCGCTCGACCAGGTCGCGCTCCTCAAGCGCCCAATGATAGGCCGCCTGCGCCGCGGTCAACCGCCAATAGACCTGCGCTATGCGCAGTTGCTGCTGCCGATCGCCAGAGCGCGACAACGCGGCCACCAGCGTCAACGGCGCGCCGCTCAGCCCGCGCTCGCGCGG
>JBGSYQ010000246.1:0-1503 GCA_041750795.1 Pirellulales bacterium
ACCGGCTGCGCGCGCTGCGCGATCGGCTGGAAGCAGCGTTGGCGGCCGAGTTCGCCGGCAACGTGGTCGTTCAGGGGCAGCACGCGCCCCGCTTGCCCAACACGTCGAACGTGGCGTTCCTGGGGCTCGATCGCCAGGCGCTCTTGATGGCGCTGGATCTGGCCGGCGTGGCGTGTTCGACCGGATCGGCCTGTGCCAGCGGTTCGAGCGAGCCGTCGCACGTGCTGGCGGCGATGGGCTGTTCGCGCGAAGTGCTGGCCGGTTCGCTGCGATTCAGCCTGGGAGCCACCACCACGAGCGAGGACGTCGAGACGGCCATCGCGCGGATTTCCGGCGTCGCACGCCGGCTGCTCTCCGGTCGGTCGCGCTCGGCGATGACTTAACCCTGCAAGCAGCCGGACCCCGAGCAGCCGGCGCATGCGCGCCAGTGCTTCAGACCCCGGCTGCGTTGGACGCGACTAGTCAGCCGCCCAGTTTGATGGATTTGACTTCGCTGGTGATGTGCCTGTGGCGCGCGTCGAGGTCGTCGACGCCCAGTTCCATTTTCAGGCCGACCTTGACTTCGTGCATGAGCACGAGCATTTGTCGAGGCTGAGGGCCGGCGGTGGCGCCGAGCAAGTAGACCGTACGCGGCGTGCTGAACGTGGCGCCGTCAGCGCTGGTGGCCACGTGACACGCGCCCGTGTCGCGATCCACCAGTTCTCCACGATAGACGTGATCCGCTGTGGCAATTTCGAATTTCTGCCCCACCGCCAATTGCTTATGGGAAAGGGAAGGCACTTCCGTGTCGGAAGCGACAGCCGTCGTGGCCAGCGCACACAGTACTGCAGCCGAGAGGCCGATCATAGTTGCATACTCCAGAGTTGGCTGTCCGCGAGTGCGGACCATCAAGACGTGCGTACAAGCATACCCTTATTCCTCCCGGACGTGCATGGTCCTGATGAAGCAATCGGGCAAAGTTGACACGCCTGCTGGTCGTTAGAATCGGCAGAATCGCGCAGCTCGATCCGGCTTGCGCCGTCGCGTTATTTTTCTACGCCAAACAGCCGCGCATCGGGCCGAGCCAGAAAATCGAGCAAGTCCGCCACGTCTTGCGCCGAGAGATTTTGCTCCAATCCCTCGGGCATCAACGACTTGCCAGCAGCGCGTAAATCCTCGATCTGGCTGCGGAGCACGAAATCCTGCGCTCCCTCGGCCCGGCGCAGCGTAATGCTGCTGGCAGTTTCCGAAACGAGCAGCCCGCTGAGCACCTGGCCCTGCAGGGTCACGGCCGTGTAGGTCACGAAATCGGCCGACACCTGGCGATTGGGATCGAGTAGATCGACCAACAGCGCCTCCGCGGCGCGCGCGGCGACGCCGGAAAGGTCGGGCCCGACGCGATGGCCGGCGCCTTGCACCTGGTGGCAAGCGAGACAATGCTTCTGAAAAACCACCGCCCCGCGAATGCGGTCGCCGTCGAGCTCGAGCGCCGACTCGAACCGCGCCACGACGGCGGCGCGATCG
>JBGSYQ010000247.1:0-4354 GCA_041750795.1 Pirellulales bacterium
GGCCATCGCGCTGCGCGTCGCGCCGCAGGCGCGCAAGGGCCACCAGGTTGGCCGCGATCCCCATGGCTGCCACCAGCCACAGCACTCCGCCCAGCAGGGCCACCGCCGACAGCAATCCCAACAGCACCCCGGCGATAGCCCACGGCTCGATGGTGCGATACTCGGCCTGGGGGTCCTCGGGCCGGGATTGCATACTGGCAACAGTGGGGTCGGCCATACAAAAATCGGCGGAAGCAGCCGGCACGCGACAAGAGAAAGCGGGACACCAATCGCGATCCTACGGTGCGCAGTGCGGACGATCAAGCCGGGGCGGCCAACGACGTGGGCAGTCTCGCCGCCCCAATGGGCTACCGTCGCGCTGGACCCTGCTGGCTGGCAGCACTAAAATGGAACTGCTTGAACTGCCTCGAACTGAACGTTGGCCGCTCACGGCCCACCTGAACTCCAAGGAGCCTTTTGCCATGGTTGCATCCTTTCGAATCTTCGGCATGCTCGTCGCTTTGCTCGCCGCGTCGGTTGCCGCCGCCGGTGAGTTGAAGGGCGACTATCTGGAAACCCGCACCTGCGACGTGTACACCGGCCCGTGCTATGCCAACGGCCAAGGCGGACTCACCGGCAACGACGCGATCATGGCCTGGAGCATCGACCGCGGCAGCTACGAAGGCGTCGACCTGGCCGGCCTGAAAGTGGTGGTCGTCGTCAACGCCAACGACACGCTCGGCTTCGGCGGCACGCTGGTCTTCTATCCCGATCCGATCAAGTCGGTCGTCATCGTCGACCAGCAGGCCACGCCGCAGCAGCGCGAAGCGCTGGTGCAGTTCGCCACGGTCAATGCCAGGCATGCCGGCGAAGTGGTGAAGGTCGTCAGCGCGTCGATCGAAATGGACCTCGACCATTTCGCCATGGTGGGCAAGCTGACCGCGGGCAAGCTGGCCACGATCGAAACCCGGGCGCTCAACAAGGGCGACTGCGTGTGCTCGAACGAAGAGACGTTCTATCCGCCGCTCAACGACGTGAAGAACGCCGTGCCGGCCTTTACCGTCGCCGGCGGCTACGCCGGACCCGGCCTGAAAACCCGCTGGACCAACGACCGCTCCCGCAGCGCCTACCTGGCAAGTTTTTCCTACTGACCAGGCCGATCGCCGCTGCCGGTGGTTCCGCGTGAACCGTTGCTGGACGCAGCCGTCGCCTGCTGGACGCAGGGGGGCTTGCGCGCGATTGCAAGTGCGCTTGGGCATCGAATCATCCCTCCACCGCGCGCAAGCCAAGGGCGATTGACACAAATTCATGGGCGGAATTCGGCGGTTGATACTGTCGGCGTTCGTGCTCGCGTGGAGCGTGGCGGTATCGTCGCCCTGTCGCGCCGACGCTGCGCTCGAAGACCGCCTCCGCTCGGAGGCGCCCAAGGCCTGGGAGCAAATCGTCGAGTTGGCCCGGCATCTTGAAGTCAAAGTTGTCGATACTCGCTCGTCGCCCGGAAGCGACAAGGTGACGAAATCCGAGTGGATGTACAAGACCAACGGCGAAAACGCCTTGCAGGAGTTGGTCGCCGAGGCAACGCGAAGCGGCCGCGCAATGGCGCGCAACGCGCGCTATGCCTTCAAGCTAAGGAAATCCGCTCCCTCCAGACCGTGGTTCGTGTATTACGTCGGTACGAATCTGGGCGACGTCCGGGAGGAGATTCGTAACGACGGTTTGGACTACGTTTCCCAGGTGCAGTTGTACCTAGCCGGCGACTACTTGCCCGACTTGCTGAAGTCGCCAAACTTCAAGATCGAATCGGTCGAGCCCGTGACTCGCCGCATGGAGGAACTAGCCGCCGTAACGTTTCGATACGCACCGGAAGCGGACGCAAGATCGCGATTGTGGCCGAGCTTGGGAGTCGTGTATTTGAATCCCCAGCGGCTATGGGCGGCAGAGGAGTTTGACGTCGAGGTGGCCTACAACGATGGCCAAACGCAAAAATGGACGCAAACCGTGGAGTTTCGGCCTGAGCCGCAACATACTCCGCTGCCGCTGAAGCGGGTGGAGAATCGCGGTCCGACAAAATCCGACCCCAGCGAGAGCATTTGGACTTGGGAGTATGTGGACTGCAAGTCGCGAGATATCCCCGATGAGGAGTTTACACTCACGGCATTCGGCCTGCCCGAGATCAGTCCCCCAGCAAGCGGCAAGAGCCGTTTCTGGGTAGCGTTATCAGCTGCCGGCGTGCTATGCATTATAATTGGAATGTTACTGCGGCGCACGAGCACACGTTCGTAGCTCATTCGCACTGAAGGGACATTGCGGCTCGAGGGCACTATGCGAAACATTGGGGCACCAGCATTCCTGTTCCTGGGTATGACCTTGCTTGTCTGGGCAGCATTTGCTGCAGCGGCCCACGACGGCCTCCCCATCCGAGTCGAGAATCCTGTTGTCAATCTAGGGGATGTGACGCCCGGACGGCACTATCCGGCAACATTCTCCCTGTACAACAGCGGCAAAATTACAGTGCATGTGCTGGGAGGATCGTCGCAGTGTTCTGACACCGGGTGTGGCGATTATCCGGAAAACCTGCCCTTGGAGATTCCGCCGGGCGAAACACGGGAAGTGATTACGCAGTTTCACGGCGCGAATCCCGGCGTCATTCGATACACCTTTGAAATCTATACCGATGCGGCGGGACAGACAGAGATTCCAGTGACCATCCGCGGGACGACGCTGCCCATGGCAACCTCGCCACAACCCCAAGCAGAAGCGCGCAGCATCGCCACAGGGCCGGCAAGCGCTCCATCAGACATCGAAGCCAAGTAGGTAAGCAGCCGTGTCTGGCGCGACCTTGACCGACTCGCCTACGATCCTGGCGGCGTTCTCGTTGGGGTCCGCGTTGTGCTGCTAGTCGCGTGTCATGCCGGTATTGTACCGCGCCGGCGAACTCGGGAGATAGAAGCCCCAAACGTTGGCGGACAACTCTCCCGCCGCGAACGTGACCCGCTTACCCGCAGACGTGACCTGATAGACCCAAAATTGATGCCATTGAAGGTACTGTGGATGCCGCAGCATGACGGGATCGTCTTGCACACGATGCCACTCTAGGCCCCACGGATTGATTCCGTCCAAGCTGATAGGCTCGCCCTCAGCGACGATTCCGGCGACTCCCCATTCTACGGCGTGGTCCATGTTCGCCATGATAGCCGAACGATTTCAAAAAACCGCATTTCAAACTGAACCACTACCCAAAAACCCCATTTTTGCCTGCCGGCATTGCGGGGGGCTATAATTGCTGCGAGCGCGAGGCGGCGGCGGAGACTTTGGCCGCAGGTGCTGGAATCGTTCCGCGCCGCAACCACGATTTGCTTCCGAACCAACCCCACGACCATTCGCGGAGAAGAGTGCGACATGATGAGCAAGTGCCTGGCGGGATTCGTTGTGCTGCTGTTGATGCTGCCCCTGGCCGCCCTGGCCCAGGACTACACGGTCGAGCCCTTCGACGGCGCGCCGCCCGACGGACTGGCTGACGACGTGGCCGCGGCCATTGGCGCCTCCGGCTTCAAGGTGCTCGACGGCGACAAGATCGTGTGCGAAATCTGGCCGGCCAGGCAGTGGCAAGTCGTCGAAGGCTTCACGCCCAGCTCGACCGTGTTGTATCCGTTTCAGCCCGGCTCGCTGGTGGGCGCGCTGCGCTTTCCGCGCAAAAGCGCCGACTTTCGCAACCAGGACATCAGCCGCGGGCTGTACACACTGCGCTACGCGAATCAGCCGGTCGACGGCAATCACGTCGGCACGTTCGACACGCGCGATTTCTTCGTGATGGTGCCGGCCGCCGACGACGCCTCGCCCGATGCGCTGGCCGACGACAGCCTCTTTCCCGCCAGCGGCGAATCGGCCGGCTCGTCCCACCCGGCGATCATGCCGCTGCTCAAAGTGGCCGACGGCGACGTGCCCGGCATGCGGCACCTGGAAGAACCCGAGTGGTGGACCGTCCGATTCCCCGGCCAGACAGCCGACGGCGAAGAGCTGGTGGTCGAGTTGATCGTGGTCGGCAAGTCGCTCGAGTAATCTGCGCGCTTGACAATGCGCCGCGGCGCGCACGAAGGGAGCAGCATGTCCACGCGACCGGCAATCTTCTGCACGATGGCGCTGCTGGCGGCCATGGCCGGCATCGTTCCTTGGCAGGCGGTGCGCGCCGAATCGACGCCCAAGTCTCCAGACGACGCGCAGGCCGCCACCGCCCCGCGGCGCAGCTATCAGACCGAAACGCTCGAGGGGCGGGTCGTGTGGCTGGAAGACGCTCTGAAGCGCGGCTTCGGCGTCACCACCGAGCCGGCCGCGGCCGAATCGACCGTGGTCGTCGAAACGCCCGAGGGAACGCTGT
>JBGSYQ010000248.1:0-2798 GCA_041750795.1 Pirellulales bacterium
GCTGGCGACGCGCGTGCTGGCGCGGCTGAACCCGCCCGACGCCGCCGCCGTGTTGTCCGGACTGCTGGGCGATCAGGATCCGCAAGTAGCGCAAGCGGCGCTCGACGGCCTGATTGCGGTGCAAGACATCCGCGCGCTGCGCGCGATTCTCTGCACCGACAGCTTCGATGCCAGGCTCCGCCAGTCCACGGCCAGGCGCCTTGCCGATTCGGTGGGCGGCGCGCTGGTGCTGTTGCGGTTGATCGACGACGAGGCCTTGGACGACGACTTGCGCGCCATCGCCATTGCCAAGGCCGTCGCGCATCCGGATGCCAACGTGCGCGTGCTTTACGAGAAGTTTCTGCCCGAGGATCAGCGGCCCCAGAAGCTGGGCAAGGCGATTTCGGCCGATGAGATCCTGTCGCTCGCAGGCGACGCCAATCGCGGCCGCCTGATCTTCTTCAAGAGCTCCGCCGCGCAGTGCAACGCCTGCCACACCGTGCAGGGCTTCGGCGGCGCCACCGGGCCCGAGCTTTCGAACATCGGCAAGAAATACGAACGCGCAGCGCTGTTGGAAACCATCCTCGATCCGTCCAAGGCCATCGCGCCGGAATACATTCCTTATGTGCTCGAAACCACGCGCGGCCAGGTCTATGCCGGCTTTCTGGTCGAGCGCACCGATGACCACGTGGTGCTCAAGGACATCAAGAACCAAAGCATCCGCGTGGCAACCGCCGACGTCGAAGCGCTGGTGCAGCAGCAGAAGTCGCTCATGCCGGAGCTGGTGCTCAGCGAAGTCACGGCGCAGGACGCCGCCGATCTGTTGGCCTTTTTGACCAGTTTGAAGTGAGATCGAGTCGGAACATGCAGCTTCTTGGAAAACCGATCGTTGGGACGTTGTTCGCACTGGCCGCATGGCTGCTCCACGCGCCACAAGCACCGGCACAGGCCCTGTCGCCGGCGGAGGCGCAGTCGCGTTTCAAGGTGGCCGACGGCTTCGAGGTGCAATTGTTCGCCAGCGAGCCCGAAGTCCGGCAGCCGGTTACCATGACCTTCGACGAGCGCGGCCGGCTGTGGGTGATCCAGTACTTGCAGTATCCGAATCCCGCGGGCTTGACTCCGGTCGAAGTCGATCGCTATTTGCGCACCAGGTACGATCGTGTGCCCGAGCCGCCTCCGCACGGTCCGCGCGGCGCCGACAAGATCACCATTCTCGAAGACACCAATGGCGATGGCCGTGCCGACAAGAGCACCGACTTTGTCACGGGCTTGAACCTGGCCTCGGCATTGGCCATCGGCGACGACGGAGTCTACGTCGGCCAGGCGCCGTATCTGCTGTTCTATCCCGATCGTGACCACGACGACGTGCCCGACGGCGATCCCGAAGTGCTGCTGACGGGCTTCGGCCTGGAAGACGCGCACGCGGTGGTCAATTCGCTGCAATGGGGCCCCGACGGCTGGCTCTATGGCAACCAGGGCAGCACGGTCACGGCCGACATTCGCGGCATCGGCTTTCAGCAAGGCATCTGGCGCTATCATCCGCCCACCAAGCGCTTCGAGCTGTTTTCCGAAGGAGGCGGCAATACCTGGGGGCTCGATTTCGATGCCGCCGGCAACGCCATCGCCGGCACCAACTGGGGCAACGCCGTCTGCCTGCACCAGGTGCAAGGCGGCTATTACGTCAAAGGCTTCAGCAAGCACGGGCCGCTGCACAATCCATACACCTACGGCTATTTCGAGCATGCCGTACATACCGGCCACGTCGGCGGGCACGTCACCTGCGGCGGCATCGTCTACCAGGCCGATGCCTTTCCCAAAGCGCTGCGGGGCACATACATCGCCGCCAATTTGCTCTCCAACGCCATCTATTGGCACTCGCTCAAGCCCGCCGGCTCGACGTTCACCAGCGAGTTCGGCGGCACGCTGCTCGAGACCGACGACGTCTGGTTCCGCCCGATCGATTGCCTCACCGGTCCGGATGGTTCGGTCTATGTGGCCGACTGGTACGACCAGCGCGCCAACCACGTCATTCCCGAGGACACTTGGGACAAGACCAACGGGCGGATTTGGAAGATTGTCGCCAAGGGCGCAATGCCATGCCAGCCGTTCGATCTGCGCCGCCTGTCGAGCGATGCGCTGGTCGACCTGCTTTCGCACTCCAATGCCTGGCAGCGGCGCGAAGCACGGCGGTTGCTCTCCGAGCGGCGCGATCCGGCCGTGCTGCCGCGGCTGCGCCAATCGATCGACGCCGACGACGAGCCATCGGCGCTCGAGGCCTTGTGGGCGTTTTACGTCTGCGGCGGCTGGAACGATGACGTGGCGCTGGCGCTGCTCGATCATCCCCATGCCGGAGTGCGAAGCTGGACGGTCCGTCTGATCGGCGATGCATCGTGCGGGCTGTCTGCGACACTGCGCCAACGGCTCGTGCGGATGGGCGTCGAGGAAACCAACCCCACGGTCCGCAACCAACTCGCTTGCACCGCCAAGCGACTGCCGGCCGGCGACGCGTTGGCCATCGTAGCGCCGCTGTTGCGCCACGACGAGGACGCGGGCGATACGCACATCCCGCTGTTGCTGTGGTGGGCGCTGGAGGACAAAGCCTTGTCGAATGTCGACGGCGTCCTGGAGCTATTCTCCACCAGCGCCGCCTGGGAGTTGCCGCTGGTGCGCGACACGATCCTCGTGCGGCTGGCCTGGCGCTACGTCTCTGAGAAGAACGACGCCGGCTATGAGGCTTGCGCGCGGCTGCTGGAGTTGGCGCCCTCGAGCGACCATGCGCGGCGCATTGTCGCGGCCATGGAAAGTGAATTCACCGGCCG
>JBGSYQ010000249.1:0-4790 GCA_041750795.1 Pirellulales bacterium
CGCCCGAACGCCGCCGGCCTGGGCGCGATCAAGATCGGCCGCTTCGCACACCGCGGCACGCGCAGCTCCTCGATCCGCCGCCCCACGATCGACAAGATCCCGCGCCGCATGGTCTCCACTTCCGGCAACTCAGGCACGACACCAACTCCGACGACGGGGGAACAAAGGGCAGCAAGTCGAGCATCATACCACGATCCGCTTCGCCGCCAGCGGTGGCAAACCGCACCCGCCATGCTCGAAGTCCATCGACCCGTATCAGCCCGTTGAAGAATTCAACAGGCTGTTATGGTAAATTGTGCCAACGGCCCGCAATTCCAGCTCGGAGTCTCCCGCCCATGCTGTATCTCAACGTCCTGCTCACCGTCAACAACCCGGCCGACGTCGAAACCGTCAAGGGACTGCTCGTCGAACAAGGCAAGCACTCGCGCCAAGAGCCCGGCTGTGCCCGCTTCGAGGTCTATCATTCCACGGCCGACCCCGCCAGGTTCCTGCTGGTGGAGCGCTGGGAGTCGCAGCAGGCCGTCGACGCCCACCGCCAGGCTTATGCCTATACGCAGATTTACCAGCCCAAGGTGCTGCCGCTGGTCACGCGCGAAGGGCACCCCTCGAATTTGCTGTAAGCCGCAAGCCTGCGGCGTCTGCGACGCTATTGGCACACTATCGTCGTCGTCGCGTGCGGCGCAGCGATCGGATGGCGATCATCGCCAACCCCATGCCGCTCAGCACGAGGGTGGTCGGCTCGGGAATGGACACGTAATTCGGATAGGCATAGGTTTGCGCGAACGTTTCGGCCACGTATTCGTTTTCCAGCCCACCCAGCGCCAAGATCTCCAGATCGCTCAGCAGCGGGATGCTGGTGCCATAGCCCTCGTTGATGGCCTCGATGTACAGGTTCGTGATCGCGCCGCGCACCAGGATGCCCGCATGGTAGGGATCCTCGAAGAAGTAGTGCGGGTCGGCATCGTAGCCGCCGAGAATCAAGTCCACGCCGCCGATTTGGGCACTGCCGTTTTCGTAGATCTCTTTCTGCAGGGCATAGAAGTCGATAAACGGGACGCCGTTGGCCAGGGCAAAGTCCGATACCAAGGTCCGCCCGTCGGCCAGCGCCGTTGCCAGCCGCTCGGCGGCAATCGGATCGGCGAGGATGCCGGCCGCCGCCGGCGAATGCAGGATGTCGGCAAAGCCGCCCAGGACGACGTAGGCGCCTTCGGCGCGCACCGCGTTGACGGCCGCGGCAATGTTAGCCGCCACTTGCGCCTGGTAGGCCGCCAGTGTCGGCCCCGCCAGCGCTCCCGAGGCGATATTCCCGGCCACGTTGATGTAGTCGTTGTCGCCGATGGTAATGATGGCCAGCGTAATATTGCCGCCCTGAACCTGAGCAATGAGTTGATCGACCTGGTTTCCCGGGTTGAGAATCGACGCCGAATGGGCGCCCACTGCGCCATAGGCGTATGGAACTCCCGCGCCGCCAAAGTTCAACCCGCGATGCGTCTGCATCAGCTCTGGAAAGTTGGTCGGCGCCGACGAAGAGCTGCCTGCCCCGACTGCCCCCAGACCGTCAAGGATCCCGGCGCGCGCAGGCGCAACGACCAATGAAAAACCGGCGGCGAACGTCACCAGCGCGCAGAGTGTCTTACGGATTGTCACATGCATGGGGAGGCCTCCGAGAATGTCGAGGTCCGAGATTAGCGGCCTTTTCGACGTGGCGAGGTAAGAGCGTGGCGACTAATGTACGACACCGATGGGGGAGTGTCAATAATTCCATGGCGGGAATGGCTCCGACCATCGATGGCTTTGCCCGTGATAGGCATGAGCCCTTGCTCCGCCTCGAACGGTGGATGAGAATGAGGCCCTGCCTACGGCCGTCGCGCGATCGTCGAGGCCGTTCTTCCATGAACTAAACCCTTTTCCACGTGGAACCTATGTCGACGCCCGCTACCAGCCAGGTGCCCGATGCCGCCGGACGATTTGGGGCCTTTGGCGGTCGCTACGTGCCGGAAACGCTGACCCGCGCGCTCGACGAGCTGGCTGCCGAGTACAACAAAGCCAGCCGAGATTCCGCGTTTCAGGCCGAACTCGACGATCTGTTTCGCAACTATGTCGGCCGGCCGTCCCCCTTGTATCACGCCCGGCGGCTCAGCCAGGAGTGCGGCGGGGCGCAGATCTATCTGAAACGCGAAGACCTCAACCACACCGGCGCCCACAAGATCAACAACACGCTCGGCCAGGCGCTGCTCACCATGCGCATGGGCAAAGAGCGCGTGATCGCCGAAACCGGCGCCGGACAGCACGGCGTGGCTACCGCCACGGCCTGTGCCCGCTTCGGGCTCGACTGCGTGGTCTACATGGGCGAGGAGGACATTCGCCGCCAGCAGCCCAACGTGTTCAGCATGAAACTGCTGGGCGCCGAGGTTCGCCCGGTCACCACCGGCTCGCGCACGCTGCGAGACGCCATCAACGAAGCCATGCGCGACTGGATGTCGAGTGTGGAGACGACGCATTATATCCTCGGCTCGGTGGTCGGCCCGCATCCGTTCCCCGTCATCGTGCGCGACTTTCAGTCGGTGATCGGCCGCGAAACGATCGAGCAATCGCGCAAGCAACTGGGCCGCTTGCCCGATCTGGTCGTCGCCTGCGTCGGTGGGGGCTCGAACGCGGCCGGCATGTTCTATCCGTTCGTCGAGCACGCCGCGGTGCAACTGGTCGGCGTCGAAGCCGGTGGCCGCTCCAACAAGCCGGGCGATCATGCTTCGCCGCTCACGTTCGGCCAGCCTGGCGTGCTGCACGGCAGCTACAGCTACGTGATGCAGGACGAAGACGGCCAGACCTGCGACGTCCACTCGATCTCCGCCGGCCTCGACTATCCCGGGGTCGGGCCCGAGCACAGCTATTGGAAAGAAACGGGCCGCGTTACCTACACTTCCTGCCAGGACGACGATGCCTTGACCGGCTTCAAGGCCTTGGCGCGCACCGAAGGCATTCTGCCCGCGTTGGAAAGCTCGCACGCGATCGCCAAGGCCATGGAGTTGGCGCGCGGCCGGTCGCAGGACGAGGTGCTGGTCGTTTGCCTGTCTGGCCGCGGCGACAAAGACGCCGCCGAAATCGCCCGCCTCACGGCGCATCGGTAGTCTTGGATTACGGAATTGCAGAACCCCCAAAATTCAACTCATGTCTCGCATTGACGAACTCTTCGCCCGGCTCCGCTCCGAAAAGAAAAAGGCGCTGATGCCCTTCATCACGGCCGGCGATCCGGACTTGGAATTCACCGCCGCCGTGCTGGCCGAGCTTTCCGCGCGCGGAGCCCATCTGTGCGAACTGGGCATTCCGTACAGCGACCCGATCGCCGACGGTCCCGTCATCCAGGCCTCGTACACCCGGGCTCTCAACCACCAGATCAAGCTTGCGCAGATCCTGGAGATGCTTTCCGGCGCAACACCCGAGATCGCCACGCCGGTCGTCACCATGGTCAGCTACGCCATTGCCTACCGTCACGGGCTGGCCCGCTACGTCGAGGACGCGCAAAGGGCAGGGGCCGTCGGCGCCATCGTGCCCGACTTGCTCGTCGAAGAGGCCGCCGAGCTATCGAAAATCTGCCGCGCGGCTGACTTCAACCTGATCCAACTGGTCACGCCCACCACGCCGCGCGAGCGCGCTTTGAAGATCGCGGCTAGCTCCACTGGATTCCTGTACTACGTCTCGGTGACCGGCATCACCGGCGAGCGCAGCGAGCTGCCGCAAAGCCTGCTGGACAACGTCGGCTGGCTGCGCGAGCAAACGAGCCTGCCCATCTGCATCGGCTTTGGCATTAGCCAGCCCGAGCACGTGAAGAAACTAGCCCCGGTGGCCGACGGCCTGATCGTCGGCTCCGCCATTGTCCGCCGCATCGCCGAAGCCCAAACCAAACCCCGCGACGTCGTGCTGACGGAAGTCGGCCAATACGTGGCGAGCTTGCTGGCCGCGCTCGAAGGGTTGACCCAAGAATAACTTCCCCGCTTGTTCGTGCCACTGGTGGCGCACGCCACCAGTGCGATTCGACAACGGGCCTTGCGGGCACGCGCCCCCGGCGACACTCTTCGCAGTGGCAATCGAGGGGGGAAACTGCGGCCCCAGCCGTTACGCGAACAGTTCGTTGAGCACCTGGCCGCCTTCGACGATCTTGATGGGGCGGCGGTCGGTGGTTAGGTATTCTTCGTGCGGATCGATTCCGAGCACCTGGCAGAACGTTTGGAACAGATCCTGCACGCTTACTGGTCGATCGGTGACGCTGACGCCGTCGCGGTCGGTGGCGCCGATGACTTGTCCGCCGCGGACGCCCGCGCCGGACAGTCCGACCTGCCAACCTTCAGAGTAGTGCTCGCGACCGCCGTCGGTCTTGAATTTGGGCGTGCGGCCGAACTCGCCCATCCACACGACCAGCGTATTGTCGAGCAGGCCGCGATCCGCCAGGTCGGCCAGCAGCGTGGTGTAGGCGGGGTCGACTTCGTTGCACAGGTGGGGCGTTTGCTCGAAGCCCAGCTTGTGCGTGTCCCAGCCCTGGTCGCTGATGGCGCCGGTGCTGAGCACTTCGACGAAGCTGACGCCCTGCTCGATGAGGCGGCGCGCCAGCAGGCAGCCCTGGCCGAAGTTGGTGCGGCCGTACGCGTCGCGCAGCGTGTCGGGCTCGCCGGAAAGATCGAACGCGCCGACGCGCGGACTGAGCACCAGCCGGGCCGTGCGATCGTAGACTTGCTGCTTCTCGGCCACGGCCGCCGCGCCGCCGGCGCGCGCAAAAGCGCCGTCGAGCTGCCCGG
>JBGSYQ010000250.1:0-15899 GCA_041750795.1 Pirellulales bacterium
AGCCTGCTCCACGAGGCCAGTGCGGGCCCAGCGGCGGGGCGCGAAGAGTTCCGGGCTGTGGACATCGTCTCACCGTCGGTTTCGTCGGCGTCAGCAAGCGCCGCGACGAAGCGCCACGGCGGGAACGGTCTCGGCAATCAACTTTACGTCGTTGACGAGCGAACGGGAACGGATGTACTCGATGTCCATGCGGACCCATTCGCAGAACGTCACAGCCGAGCGGCCGCGCACCTGCCAGATGCAAGTCAGGCCGGGCGTCACGTCCAGGCGGCGTCGTTGCCAGGGCTCGCAACGCCCCGATTCATCGCACGGCAGCGGACGTGGTCCCACCAACGACATGTCGCCCATCAGCACGTTGAACAACTGGGGCAGTTCATCGAGGCTCGTCTTCCGCAAGAACCGGCCCAGCGGCGTGACGCGCGGATCGTTCGTCATCTTGAACGCCGGGCCGTCCTGCTCGCTCAGAGCACGCAACGCCGCCTTCTGTTGCTCGGCGTCGACCGACATCGTGCGAAACTTGTACATCGTGAAACGCCGGCCGCCGATGGAATCGCGCGGCTGCGTGAAGAACACCGGCCCGCTGGAGGTGCGCTTGATGGCCACCGCCACCACCAGCATCACCGGCGCCGCCAGCACCAGCGCCGTGGCCGCGCCGATCACGTCGATCGCACGCTTCCACAACGGCATCGGTTGCACGAACAGCGCTTCCATCGGCTGGGCCTCGCACGCGGACTGTTCTTCAACCGCCACCAGTTCGCCGCCTGATTCGTGTTCGGCTAATTCATGCTCGGCGCCCACAGCGACCACCTCGCGTGCGTTTCGCTCGTCGCCATCGCCATCGGACGGATAGACGTAGACGTCGCACTCGGGTCGCGGCACGTCGGCCGGCAACAGGTCGTACACGCTGTCGGCCAACTTCCAAGCGCCGGCGGCGGTCGTTTCGGGCAGGACAACGCCGATACGCCCTGGAGCGAGCAACCCGGCGTCATCGGTGAGGCGAATTCGCCCGTGCAGCGCCGATGCCAAGGCGTCCAGATCGCGCTTCGAAGCGTGACGGGTGAAGGTAAACGTCAAGAGCGTAAAGCTGGCGCCTCCGCGATCCGAGCGCATTCGCTCGCGATCGAGGATCGCCTGCATTTTCTCGACCGAGTGCAGTTGCACACGCGCGTGGCGACGGTTCGCCGACGACAGCCACTCGGGAACTAGCTTGGGAGTTCGAATCATCTCGTTTCTATTTCTTACTTACGTTTCAAGGGTTGCAAGGCGGGACGCAAGCAAACGGGTACGGGCGGGCGATCCAAAGACTCCGCAATTCCAGCGTGCCTCGAACGCGCGCGGCGGCCATGAGCGAGACACGCTCTTAAAGTCTAGCTTCCAGCCAGGTCGGCAATTGTTGAGGGACTTTGTTGAGAATCACCCCCAACACGCTGGCCCGGGCATCCATCAGCCGCTGTTTGGCACGCGCTGCCGTATCCATGCGGGTGCATTCCGGTTCCATGACCAGCAAGACGCCGTTGAGCAATCCGGACGCGACGAAGCACAGGCTCGATTCGACGGTCGGCAGGTCCACGACGATCAGACTGAAGTCGTTCTCCAAAGACCGCAACAACCCGTTCACGCTGGCCGAGTCGAGGCTCAGCGGTTGCGGCTCGCCCGGCAGATTGGCGGCCAACACCGAGAACCTGTCAACCGGCGTCGCCTTCACATAGTCGCCGGCATGCGCGAGATCGGCCAACGCGCCTCGCAAGCCCAGGTCGCCCGGCATGGCGTAACGCGTGGCGATCGCGGGTCGCGTAGTGCTCAGATCCAGCAGCACCACGGTTTCCCCCGCCTGCGCGGCGGCCAAGGCCAGATTGGCTGCGACCGTGCTGACACCAGCGGCCCGAGAGCAACTGGTAACGCCGATCGATTTCGCCGTGACGCCCGACACGTCGCCAACCGCTCGCAGCCAATGGACGAGCGAGTGGTAGTTTTCCGACACCGGCACGCCGCCGGCGTTTTGAAGCACCGACGTCGCGGCGATAGGAAAGTCTGCCGTAAGGGTACTCATAAAGATAAGGTCCTTTGATACTTAGTTATTGAGCAAAGCGTGCCGATCGTTCCGCGGTACGGAGAACAGCACGGGAATGCCGAGTTCGTTCTCGATGTCGTCCGACGTCTTAAGCGAAGGATCGAGGTGATCGCACGCAAAGGCCAACAACACAGCGCCGCCAGCGGCCACGATGAAACCGGCGATCAACGTCAGCAAGACCTTCGGGCTGGAAGGCTTGGCAACAAACGTCGCCGCATGCACGACGTTGACGTTGGAGATTTGGCCGTGAGCCAGGGCCTGGTCGATGCGGGCCTGCTCGCGATTGGCGGTGTAGTCACGATAGCTGGCTTCGAGCAACTCGGTCTGACGCGTCAGGTTCGTAATGCGAAACTCGCCATCGTTCAAAGTCCTGATCTTGGCCTGAATGCCGTTGTACTGCTTTTCCAGCGAGGCGGCTTCGGCTCGCTGTGCCGCGGCCAATGCCTGCGCCGCGGTAAGCTCCGTCTGCACGCTCTGATGGACGGGGTTGGTCTTCTTCGTGGTTTGGCTGCGGCTGGATTCCTGCTCATCGAGAATCTTATGGGTGTCTTCCACCTGGCGGCGCAGTGCAATCACGGTCGGGTGCAGGCTGGTGAAGCGCGAGCTGGCTTCTTTCTCTTGAATCTGCAGCTTGTACAACTCGTTGCGCATCGCGTCGGCTGCCACGTTGGGCAAACCGGCCGTATGCTCCGCGTCGAGATCCGGCGGCAGCTTCTTCAGCGCCTCTTGCAGCGAGGCGACCTTGGCCTCCGAGTGCGCCAGCGCCCGCTGGTTCTCCAGAATCGCGTCTTCGATCGAGCTGGCTTGCGATTGAACGTTCTGCCGCTGCCCTTCGATCGAGACCAGCGAGATGGCGTTCTTGGCATCCCGCAATTCCTCGTTCGCCAACTTCAATTGGTCGGCCAGCAACTTCGACTGATCGACGAAGAACTCGTAGGACCCTTCGGTGCGGTTCGCCTTGGCGTGCTTCACCATGTAAGCGTCGACATAGGCTTGCAGAATGGTCTGCGCCTGTTGGGGAGTGCGCCCTTTGGCTTTCAAAATGAGTATGCTCGACTTCTTGGGAGACGTGATCGAGACGGTTTTCTCCAGTTCGGCGATCGCGCGCTCTTCGGGACTGATTCTGCCGCTCACCCAGGTGCGTGCGACATCGACGGGCGCCAACAGCACGTCCATCACGCTGCTGCCCGCTCCGCCGGCCGATCCGCCGTAGAGGATTTCGTCAGGTCCTAGTTTGGTAACGACGTCTTCCATCAGGCCACGACTGCGGAGGATTTCGATTTCGGAATTGATCTCGCTTTCGCGCGTGTCCTGCACATCCACGGTCTGCGAAACCGTCGCGGTCGGATCGAGCGAGACGCTCTCCTTGCCCAGCCGTACGAACAATCGCGCGTCCGACGTGTAGGTTCGCGGTAAGAAAATCAACCCCAGCACGACCAAACCCATGGTCGCGCAAAAGAACACTAGCATTTTTCGCCGGTGGCGGAACAAGACGCGGAACACGTTTCGCGTTGCCGCCGCGGATTGCGATCCGGCGGAAGCGTGTCCATTGGCGGGTGTGCGACTTACCATGGCTTATATCCCCTTTTGTCTCGGGCACGAACGCGTTGTGTGAAGGGTCATTCTAGTCGCTCCCGGAAGCCTACAACGGCTTCTGTATGGGAGCTGTGTGGACGGTGTCGTGAATCCTCACGAAGGTGTTCTCGGTTTCGCGGGCTTGGCGCGACTGGACCGAGTCGCGCCCCCTATTCGGGGACCTCCGGCAAATCGAACTCGCCGGATGAAATCCAATCGGGATGAAACAAGGTCCAGAAATCGCTCGCCAGTTGTTCCTCTACGTATGCGTACGGCAGCCATGCGTATCCGTTCTCGCCAAACTCGGTCCCCCACGAGCTTCGCACCAACAGTGCGCCGCGCGACCCGCGCAACCAGCGATCGTCGTAGCCGACGGCAACAACCGCCTGCCCGCCCAACAGCGAATCAAAAGTCGGGCGGTAAGGAATATCCGGATTGAGCGACAGCGAATTCGGCACGGGAAACCCGAACGCGCTCGGAAATCCCGCGGCCAAAAACGCCTTGACCATCTGTAACGTCTCGATGCCGCTGGCTCCGCGGCGGTCCAATCGGACATACCGCACCGCACGGCACAGCTCGGAAAATGAATACAAGAACGAGTCGGGTTGCAACGACAGCCGGTCCACTTCGTACGGCCAGAAGCGTTCCGGCGGCAGACCGCAACGAACCATTGCTTTGAGTGTAGTGCGCAAATCAACGCTGCCGTTGCCGGCGACGCCGGCCAATCGCAATGCGCTTTGGTACACGAACAATCGCGCGGGGCGCAACAATCGGCCGTGAGACCGGCGTTCGAAGTACTCGACCAACGCGGTACAGGCATGTGCCGTCGAGGAATTCAGGCTCAATTGATCGTCGGCGTCGAGGAAGTAGTCGCGCAGGTCGACGCTCGTCGATCGGTGCGAAGGCGCCGCGCCCGCGGCGCGCAATTGCTCGATCCACGCATCGGCGGGCGCCGCACTAGCGGTAAAATCGCGGAAGTCCGGAAGGCTGGGAAGCCAGCCGAGCCCGCGTGGCTCGAAGTGTGACATGCTTACGACCCAGACAAGGAAGGCGCGCACGCCGTCGGCAACGGCTACCCCGGCGCGCCTTCCAGACCCCGACTCCCGGCCCGCATATCGAACCGCTCGCCACAATTTCGTGACGGCGAGTCCCAAGCCAAAGCATAGTCGCGGCGACATGGACGCCAAGGTGAACGGTGGGGAACGCTTGGGGGCACGCTCCGGAGCGTAGCGTCCCGAATGCGAGCGATTCGACGCGCTGCCCGCTAAATCCGCACGGCGCGCACCGATTCCACGATGCAACAACTCCCGGGGATCTACACGGCACAGAGAAGAAACGACCGGCTGCTAGGAAACGATCGGTTCCCAGCGAATGCCCTCGCCGCTGCCGTCACCGCGAAAGCGGATCAAATCGCGCTTCTGCTTGCGATTCAGCGCCTTGATGGTGTCGTGCAGTCGGCGCCTCGGGTCGAGCTGCGCCACCGGGGGCAACGGATCGTCGATCCGCGGCGGCCAGCCTTCCTCCTCGAAGGCCATCAATACCGTTTCCTGATTGGGCGAGGGTAGCTTGAATTCCTTTACGACTTCCCGGCCCATGCGCAACTGGCGCCGTTGCTCGTCCCACTTGGGGCGTTCGGTCAACTCTTCCGCCGCCGGCAATTGACAAAGGCTCACTCGCGGCGAGGTCGTCCCGCTGGCCGGCTCGGAGGCCAGCACCTCGCGCGCGACGCACACACCCGCACGCGTCAACACCACGCAGGTCGGACCACTGAACGTCAACAACGGCGTATGGCGAAAGTGTCGCGCGGCGTCGTCCGGCGCGGTCGCCTCGACCGCGTGATCGATCAATCCCTTGGCCAGCAGCCAGCGCAGATCGCTATTCGTCAGATTGGCTGCGCGCAGCGCCTCCAACTCGACGGCCATGTCCCAGTCATCCTGGCCAAGCTCCAACGCGTAGTCATGCGCTTGCAGCAGCAGGCCGAGCGCCTCTCGCAGGTGAGGGCGAATCTCCGATCGAGCGGTCACCGAAGTTTCGCCCCGGCTCGGCGACTCGGGGCGGCTCAGCAAGTCGGTTGCAGTCCTGGCCATGGAGCAAAACTTGGGGCGGGGTGGGCATCGTAGCGGGGTCTTTCAAGATCATAGTCGAGCGACAGCCTGTGTCGAGGTAGTGGATCGGCGGATTCTTCAATATCTCATTCTCTCGTCGTACCGTTCGCCAAAACCAGTACCACCTGGACAGTTGACAAACCCCGCTAAACCGGTATGCTTGTACCGCTTAGGGATAGCCAGGATGCAGGGTACTATGCCCGACTCGCCAATGACGGCGCGTGCGGGCTTTTTTTGTGGCGGCCGATTGGCGGACAGAGAACGGCAGGGAGAAGCAACCATGAGGGCACCAACTTTGACGATTCTCTCGACGTGGAGACGTAGCCATGGCCTCCTTGAAAATACCAGCGGTCAACGTTCCAACGGCCAGCAACGGCCCGACGACCGAGAACGGACCCGCGACTAACACCGGCCCTACGACCAAGAACGGCCCCACGACCAAGAATGGGACCAAGAACGGGACCAGATCCCAGCCAGCCGGCAGGCCATCCGAATCGGCCATCAAGGCGGCGCTGGTGGTCCTCTTGGAGGGCCTTGAGTATGCCCAGGATCTCCAGATCACGTCTTGGGAATTCGCCGTCGAACTTGCCAGCCTGCGGCGGTTGCGACTCTCTAAAAACACTTTGCGTTGGCTGCTGGCCAAAGGCTACATCGAGCACGCGGTCGAAATCGCCGGCGACAGCGGACGCGACTTTCGCCAATGCACGCGAGCCGTATTTGGCAAGCGGTCGTGTTTCGTATTGACGTCGGCCGGCGCAACACTGGCGCGCGAACTGTGCGGCGCCAACGACGCGGTCCCCAGGACGATTGCCATTGGTTTACCCACAAATGGAATCGCCCCATCGGTCGGCGGCGCCGATGCGGCGTCTGCGGAAGGATGTGCCAACGGCCACGACGTAGCCGCCAGCGAGCCGACGCCGCGCTGGGACCGCGACCGTCACGAGTTGCGGATCGGCGTACAACTGGTGAAACGCTTCACCCTGCCGTCGCCCGACCAGGAGTCCGTGCTGGCCGCATTCGAGGAGCAGCAGTGGCCCGCGCGCATCGATGCTCCATTGCTCAGCGCCAACGGCGCGACAGCGCAGGCGCTACTGCTGGCAACGATCCAGCGCCTCAATCAAAGTCAAAGGCCGTCGATCATTCGTTTCGGCTGCGATGGCGACCGTAGCGTGCTCTGGCAACTCGACGAACGGGCGGTTGCCTTTCAACCGCGGCCACTGCCACGCTGAATCAATGGCTGCTGAGCAACGCCAGGCCCGGCTCGCCAAATCAGCCTCATTCTTCAACCTCCCCAGAGGAGCAAAGCTCCGCAGGGATCCGGCCGCGGTGAGACGTCGCCCGCTCGACCTGTTTGCACCCGCTCCGCCGGCAACGGCCATCTACGGGATGGCAATACGGGCCGTGCGGGGCTGGGCAAGTTCCCGCTCCCGACACAAACGACGATTTTGGCGGGTACAGACGGGTACAGAGGGTTAGGCGGGGCTTGATCTCCGGGCCGAACTTGTCGCGCTGCCAGGTGTCCACTGGAGATGCCGGACGGACCGATGGGGCCGGTCGTTTACGATTTCCCAGTTTGCACCGTTGGCCGGCAGTCACAACGGGCCCTGTGCGAGCGCATTGGGCGTGCAAATCCGAGTCCGTCTGGCAATAATAAGCGTTATGCCCCCCCCACGGAAGCTTGCCTGGCCAAGTTTCGGCCCCACGTGGCGAACCTCTAATGACCGTTTGCCCGTGTCTGATCGCGCCCTTGCACGATACGTCGGATCATGAAGCAAGACCTCGCTCCACTTCCACCGCGCACTGACAAATCCGCGCGCGTCACCAGCCGCTCGCCGATGGTCGAAGCCGTTCGCATCGGGGCGCCGATCGGCATTCTCGTTTTGGGCTTTGTTGCTTTCAAGGTTTTGGGTGGCCTGAAGGCGGCGCCGCAAAACGAACGCACCCAAGTCGCCGCGCCCACGGTCGAGACCGTCGTCGTGCAACCGCACGCCGGGGGACTCGACTTTACGGTGGACGGCCTGGTCGTGCCGTATCGAGAGATCGACCTGGCGGCCGAGGTCACCGGACGCATTGCCAAGCGTTCGGAGAAATGCCGCGCCGGCACCTACGTTTCTGCCGGCACTCCGCTGATCGAAATCGATGCGCGCGATTACGAACTGGAAGCCGAGCGATTGCGACGTGAAATGGCGCAGGCAGCCGTGCAGCTCGAAGAGCTGGACGTCGAGGTATCCAACACCAAGGCCCTGGTCGGGGTCGCCAAACAGCAGCACGCGCTGCAGCGCAAAGAGCTGCAGCGCCAGGAACAACTGGCCAGCCGCAAGATCATCTCCGATACGGAGCTGGAGCAATCCAAACGCGACGAGTTGGCGGCGCTGAACTCGGTAATCCAACTAGAGAACCAGTTGCAGTTGCTCAACACGCGCCGCAGCCGGCTGGTCAGCGCGCACGACCTGTGCCAGTCGCAACTCGCCAAGGCGCAGCTCGACCTGGCGCGCACCAAGGTCGTGGCCCCCATCGACGGCGTCATCATCCGCGAGATGGTCCAGGAAGATTCGTACGTGCAGAAGGGCACGTCGCTGGCGATGATCGAGGACACCTCGGCGGTGGAAGTAAAGTGCAACCTGCGGATGGAAAACCTCTATTGGTTGTGGGCCCAGACCCACGAGACGCACGAAGGCGACACCACCGGGGTGACGCGCGACTATCAGATTCCTCGCGCGCCGGTGACCGTGGGCTACGAGCTGGGGGGGCGCCGCTATACATGGGAAGGCGTGCTGTCTCGCTTTGACGGCATTGGCCTGGACGAGCGAACCCGAACCGTGCCCTGTCGCGTACTTGTGGCGAATCCGCGAAAAGTGCTGCGCGTCGAAGGGCACGGCGACGAGGCGTTCGCCGCCGTCGGCCCACCGGCGCTGGTGCGCGGCATGTACGTAACGGTGAGCGTCCATGCGCAACCGCGGATGACGCTCTTGGAGATCCCCCAGCGATCCCTGCAACCGGGCAACCGCGTCTGGCAGGTGGCCGACGGCAAACTGAGCGTTCATCAGGTACGTGTGGCCGATGCCGATGAGGACGTCGTGCTGATCTATGCCGAGGCGTCGGGCTTGCAGCCGGGCATGAAGCTGGTGAGCTCGCCGTTGGCCGTGGCCGTCGACGGCATGGCGGTCGAGGAGCAAGCCGCTCGATGAAGTCCGTCATTCAATGGGCCGTTCGCAACTCGCCGGCGATGAACACCCTCATGGTGTCGGCGATGCTGGTGGGCCTGTTCTGTCTGTCGCAGATGCGGCGCGAGGTGTTTCCGGAATTCGACCTGGAAATCATCCTGATCAGCGTGCCCTATCCCGGCGCCAGCCCCGACGAAGTCGAGGAGGGAATCTGCCAAAAGATCGAAGAAGCCGTGCGCCCCATCGAGGGCATCAAGCAACAGATCTCGATCGCTCAGGAGGGCGCCGGCTTTGTCGTCATCGAGCTGGAGGCCGACATCAAGGACGTGCAGAAGGCCCTCAACGAAATCCGCTCCGAGGTCGATCGCATCCCCAGCTTTCCCGCGCTGGCCGAAGAGCGCGAGGTGAAGCAGATCACAATGCGCCAGCCCGTGATCAGCGTCGGCATTCTCGGACCCCAGAGCGACGACCCTCAGTCCGACCTGCGGCTGCGCGAGATCGCCGAGCACGTGCGCGACGACCTGTTGCACCAGCCGGCCGTTTCGCAGGCCAGCATCGTCGGGGCGCGCGAGTATCAGATCGACGTCGAGATTCCCGAGGAAACGCTGCGCAAGTACGGCCTGACGCTGCAGCAAGTGGCCCAGATCGTGCGCCGGCAGAACGTCGAGATTCCCGGGGGCACGATGCGCACCGACTCGCAAGAGGTGCTTCTGCGCGGCAAGAACAAACGCACCGTCGGCGAGCACATTCTCGACATCCCGCTGGTCACGTCACCAGGCGGCGTGGTATTGCGGATTGGCGACTTGGGCACCGTGCGCGACGAGTTCGACGATTCGGTCACCTCGATCAGCCGCATCAACGGCCGCCCCGGCCTGGCCATCTCGGTCGAACGCACCAAGACCGAGGACTTGCTGGCCATGGTTGCCGACGTCAAGCGCTACGTGGCCTCAACCGACTTGCCGTCCGGTTACGAAATGGTGACCTGGGGCGACCAGTCGGTCGAAGTGCGCGACCGGCTCGACATGCTGCTCAGGAACGGACTTCAGGGGCTGCTACTGGTGTTCCTGCTGTTGGCCATCTTTCTCGAGCTGCGCTTGGCCTTTTGGGTGGCGTTGGGCATCCCCATGGCCATTCTGGGCACGTGTGCCGTGTTGTATTTCTCGGGCCACACGCTCAACATGCTCACCAGCTTTGCCTTTCTGATGGTGCTTGGGATCCTGGTCGACGACGCGATTGTCGTGGGCGAGAACATCTATACGCACCGGCAGGCCGGCAAGAGCTTTTTCCGCGCGGCAATCGACGGCACCTACGAGGTCATGCCCAGCATTTTTTCCGCGGTGCTCACCACAGTGATTGCCTTTATTCCGTTGGCTTACGTTGCCGGAGTGATGGGCAAGTTCATCGGCGTGATGCCCACGGCCGTGATTGCCGCGCTGCTGTTTTCGTTGGCCGAGGCGATGTTTATTCTGCCCTGCCACCTGGGGCACGCGCCGGATAACGAAACCTTCCTGGGCAAGTGCCGCCGTTGGCGCGCAACGATGTCGCCCGCCTTGGCGGCAACGCTCGGCAATGGTTTGGTGGGGTTGGCCATTCTCTGGACGCAATTCAGCTATCCGCTCGAGCGGCTCCGCGATCTCTTCGGCTGGATCAACAAGTGGTCCAATCATCTGCTCAACGTCGTGATCCACGACTATTATCGCCCTGCGCTGCGCTGGACCATCGATCACACTGCGGTCGCCCTTTCGCTGGCAGTGGCAGCCCTGATGGTCTCGCTCGGTTTGGTGGCGTCGGGCAAGGTGCCGTTCAACGTGTTCCCCTCGATCGACAGCAAGCAGATCATCGCTCGCATCGTTTATCCCGACGGCACGCCGGCCTCGGTGACCGATGCCGCCACCGCGCAGATCGAGCAGGCGATCGTGGCGATCAACGAAGAACAGAAGGCCAAGGGCCGCGAAGTTGTGCGCTTCGTCCATCGAGTCGTCGGCCAGATTAGTTCGCCCGGCGCCATGGGACCGGACACGCGCTCCAGCGGCAGCCACGTGGGCGGCGTCAACGTCGAGCTGGTAGAGACCGAACAGCGCGACCTGCATAGTCGCGACATCATCGCCCAATGGCGGAAGCTCTCCGGTACGTTCCCCGGGGCGGAAAGCGTGACGTTTCAGACTCCCGACTTTGGACCAGGTGGACGTCCGATCGAGTTTCGGCTGCTGGCGGATGCCCAGCACATGGACCAACTCGAACGCGCCGTCGAGGAAACCAAAGCCCGCTTGTCCGATTACTCCTCGGTGTCTGATATTTCCGACGATTCGCGCCCCGGCAAGTGGGAGTTTCAACTCAAGGTCAAGCAGAACGCGATGGCCATGGGAATTCCCTTGGCCGACCTGGCGGAGACCGTGCGTGCGTCGTACTACGGCGAGGAAGTGATGCGCCTGCAGCGCGGACGCCATGAAGTGAAGCTGATGGTTCGTTATCCCCAGAGCGATCGCCGCTCGCTGGCCGACTTCGAAGAGATTCGCATTCGCACGGTCGACGGCGCCGAACGCCCCATCACCGAGTTGGCCGACGTGAACGTGGCTCGCGGCTATGCAGAAATCAATCGCATCGACCAGTTGCGTGCCATCGCCATCACGGCCGACGTCGATGAGACAACCGGCAATGCTTACAACATCGTGCAGGATCTGCGCACCACGTTCATGCCGGGACTGCTCGAAAGGCATCCGGACGTCAACGTGTTGTGGGAAGGCCAGCAGGAACGCACCACCGAATCGATGGAAAGCCTGCAGATCGGCTTGATGATCGCCATGGTCGGCATGTTCGTGCTGTTGACCGTCGAGTTTCGCTCGTATCTGCAACCGATGTTGGTGATGGCCATCATTCCCTTCGGCGTCATCGGCGCCATTTGGGGCCACTTCCTGTTGGGCATGGAACTGACGATGTTCAGCCTGTTCGGGCTGGTTGCGCTGACCGGCGTCGTCGTGAACGACTCCATCGTGCTGATCGACTTTATCAACCATCGCGTCGCCGGCGGCCTTTCCATCAAGGACGCGCTGGTCGATTCGGGGGCGATGCGATTCCGGCCCGTCATGCTCACCAGCGTGACGACCGTGGCCGGCCTGTTTCCGATCTTGATCGAGCGGTCGTTCCAGGCGCAGATCGTGATTCCGATGGCCACCAGCTTGTGCTTCGGCCTGCTGGCATCCACCGTGCTCGTGCTGTTTCTGACTCCCACGATGTACTACTTGTACACGTTATTAACCGGCGGAGGGGCCCACGCTCCCGGTGACGACGTGGTGTGGGAGTCGCAGTCGGAGACCGACGTCGACGGCACCGCGGCAAGCACCCCATCGTCGCTCAAGGCGACGTCGTCGAGCGCGGGCGAAACCAATGGCGACCACCCGGACTCCGTTGCCGAGCATCCACCGCAGCAGTCGCACGTCGACTGGACCTCCAGTCCTTGAGCAATCGGCCGCTTGTGCGCTGCCAAAGAGCGAGTACACGCAACTCCGCGTACGATCGCCAACGTGTGGCCAAAGGAGCAGCCCCTTTTCAATCCGCGCTGTGAGAAATGCGGGCTAGCGCGATAGCCGTCTCCCCGAAGCTCCCGGCGGGGGGAACCACGACGCAACCAGTCGTCCAACCCGTTGGCCAATAAGGTCGGCGGGTTGGACGATTTTATTGCGCTAGAGTTAGCGAGTCGGAGCGATGCCCTCGAACTTGGCGATGATGCCCAGCATGATCTCGTCTGCGCCGGCGCCGATCGACCACAGCCGCGAATCGCGATAGTAGCGGGCCATCGGGTATTCTTCCATGTAGCCCATGCCGCCGTGAAACTGCATGCAGGTGTCGGCCACCTTCCGCGCCAGGCGTCCGGCCTTGAGCTTGGCCATCGAGGCTTCGCGCGTGTAGTCCTGGCCGCGGTCCATCAAGCGACCGCAGTGGTAGCACATCTGTCGCAGAAACTCGACCTCGGAGATGAGCTCGGTCAGCTTGAAGTAGATCCACTGGTTCTCGATCAGCGGCTTGCCGAACGTCTTGCGGCCGCGACAGTACTCGATCGTCATCTTGAGGATCTTTTCCGCGGCCGCAGCGGCGCCCAGCGAGCTGACCAGGCGCTCATTCTGGAATTGCTGCATCTGGTAAATGAAGCCCATGCCCTCCTCACCGATGCAATTGGCGACCGGCACGCGCACGTTGTCGAACACCAGCTCGGCCGTGTCGCTGGCCCAGTTGCCCATCTTTTCCAGTTTCTTAGCGACCGCGAATCCCTTGACGTCGGTGGGAACGACAATCAGCGACATCCCCTTATAGCCGCCGCCTGGCGAGGTGCGCGCGAGCAAGCAAATCCAATCGGCCTGAGCGCCGTTGGTGATGTACAACTTGCTGCCGTTGATGACGTATTCGTCACCGTGGCGTTCGGCCTTGGTGCGAATGGCGGCCACGTCCGATCCGGCCTCGGGCTCGGTCACCGCCACGCTGCACACCGCGTCACCGCGAATCGCCGGCTCGAGAAACTGTTTTTTCAACTCGTGCGAGCCGTATTGATTGAGCGCCGGGGTGGCCATGTCGCACTGCACGCCCAGCGCCATCGGAATGGCGCCACAACTGACGTGTGCCAACTCCTCGGACAGGGCCATGTTGTACCAGTAGTCGGCGCCGGCACCGCCGTATTCCTCGGGATAGGAAAGGCCCAGCAGGCCAAGATCGCCCGCCTTCTTGAACACCTCGTGCGCGGGAAACATCTTGTCGCGTTCCCACTCGTCCACATAGGGGTTGATCTCTTGATCGATGAAGCGGCGCACCGATTCGCGAAAAAGCTGGTGCGCTTTCGTGAATCCCGTGCCCGGAATGGTTCCCTCGGCGCCCGTTTCCACTAACTCGGTGGCCATTGCGCAAACTCCCCCAGAAGGACGAAGGCGAACAAAAACCTACCGGAATTCTAGCCGGGACCAGGATGCCATGCCAGACGGTCGTTTCGGCCCTGTCGCCGAACTATTAATCCGACCGCCGAACGATTGCCGATTCGGGCGGCTTCTGGGCAATCGCCAGATACGCGACCCCCACCGGCGCCTTGAGATGCCTGAGCGAGCAAGCCCACTCCAGGTAGGTTAACTCGCGCAGCAACGCATTCACCACGCGGGGTTGTGGCCGGTCGTCCGACACGTGATCGTCGTATTTCCGCGGGCCGAAGAGCGCTCGACGCGCTCGATGCGACAACGCCAGCGCCAGCGCGACCGGAAAAGCCCACCCTAACAGGTGTGACGCAAAACGCACGCGAAATCCCGCCTCGTCCAGCAGCGCACCCATCTCGCGGGGACGGAATCTCCGGCCGGCTTCGACAAACTCATCGTGCGTCCGCGCCAGCATGGGATACACGCCCTCGTTCCAAATCAGCCAACCGCCGGGCCGCAATACGCGCTGCACCTTGCGCAATGACTCGGCCGGATCGGTCACGTTGCGGTGGTACAGCACGCCCATGATCGTGGCCAGGTCGAAGCGCTCAGCCGAGAACAGCGCGTCCACGTCGGCCACGCCGCCCGGCACGACGTCCAGTTCGGGATGGCGCTCCTTAAGTAGTCGAAGCGCCAAATCCGACGGCTCCAAGCCGACCACGTGGCCGAACCGTACCAGCGCCGCCGAAGTTCCGCCGGTTCCGCAACCTACGTCGAGGATCTCCAGCGGCCGGCCGTCAGGCGCAACGAACCGCTCGACCAGTCGCTGCAGACAACGAGCCCGCGCCTGGTAGTACCAGCCGACTTGCTCCATGGCGGCCAGCGACGTGTACGCGTCGGGGTGCATGTTTGCGGCTCCGTTCTATGTTCGCCCGCCAATAGACACCACGCGCGCCGGCTTCGCCAAGACCTCCGCTTGGCCAGGATGACAAAGTCATCGACGTAGCGAATCATCCGAGCCTGGGCCCACGTGGCCGGACCTTGCGGGCCATAGAATGCCCTCTCGAACCAATGCAGATAAACCTTCGCCAAGAGCGGGGAGATCACCCCGCCTTGGGGCGTTCCCTGTTTGGATCGCGTGGTCTGCTGCCGTCCCGCGTCGTCGGTTTCCACCACGGGGGCACGCAGCCATGCCTGGATCAGGGCCAGGACCGAGCGGTCCACCAACCGGCTGCTAGCAGATCCGCGTTAGCAGTTCCCGCCGGGCAGGCATCGGACCAAACACCATCGAAACTGGCCGCGTCGACCATTTGGGTCCGCGGCCATTTTCGTTGGCAAATCGGTCTTGCATCGCATGGGGCCCGGCGAGTATGGTCCTCGCGCTTCCAATCTCCCGGCCGGTTCGCGGCCGCCATTCGTTCCCATCGAGAGAGGCGCATTCGAAGCCGTGGTTGCCCTCAAATCACTATCGCGCAAGGCTCGCCTACACGCCGCACGGCTGCTGCCGTGGGCTTTGGGAGCGTTGTGCATTGTCAGCTCCGGCTGCGCGATGCTCTCCGACACTCAGAACCAGCAAGGCGTGCGGATGTACGAGCAGGCCTATTACCAGGGTGCGCTCGAACGGTTCCAGCAAGCCATTCAATCCGATCCCGGCAACCCGGACGCCTATTACAATCTGGCCCGCACGCACCATCAGTTGGGCAAGCTGCACAGCCAGCCCGGCAACATGCAGCAGGCTGAAAGCTACTACCACCAGTGTCTCGACCACAATCCCGAGCACCAGGACTGTTATCGCGCGTTGGCCGTGTTGCTGGTCGAACAAGGCCGCAGTGCCGACGCGTTCAAGCTGGTCGAGAACTGGACCGCGCGCAACCCCGGCTCGTCGGCGCCGCGCATCGAGCTGGCGCGGCTGTACGAGGAATCGGGCAATCGCGACCAGGCCAAGTCCCAACTCATCGAGGCGGTGGCCATCGATCCGGTGAATTCCGTCGCGCTGGCGGCGCTGGGCAAGCTGCGTGAAGAGTCGGGCGAGACCGCCCAGGCAGTAGCCAACTATCAGCGCTCGCTGGCCTCGAACCCCAGCCAGCCGCAACTG
>JBGSYQ010000251.1:0-26252 GCA_041750795.1 Pirellulales bacterium
GCCGCCGCGCCGGCCGCCGCACTACGCCGTGCCGCGGTGCCGCGAATGACAAGCACCCAGCGCGCCACCAACACCACCGCCAACACGCCCGCCAGATACCAGGGCCAGGTCCACTCGTCGCGGTGTACCAGGGGATTGGAGGGCAGGGGATGCCAGATGATCCGGCCGATCAACAGCGGCGTAGCACGCGTCGTGCCCTCGCGATCTTCATATGGCAGCAACTTGAAAAAGTAGCCGACGAACGTAGCTTGCTCGGTGAGGCCCTGGCCTTGGGGCATGCCGGGCGGGAGCCGCGGCGTGACCATCCAGTACCAGTAAGGCTGCGAGTCGCTGTTCCAGCCCCAGGCTTCATCGACCGACGTGAGACCCAACGGGTTGTCGGCCAGGTCGTGGGCCGATTGTGTTTGTTGCAGGTGCACGCGCAGCTTGATGAGCTTGCCGCGCCAAGCCTCCGGGCGGCGATAGAGCTCGTTGAAGGTGACGTTCGATTGCGCTCGCTCTAAAAGCTCGGCGGTTGACTGATGCTCTTCCCACGCCATCAGCCGCCAATAGGCCGGCATCTCTTCGCCGCGCAACGGATCCTTGTCGGTGACGGCCTGAAACTCCTCGCGGACGGCCTCTTGTTCATCGGCATCCAGGTCGGTCGGACCGGAGACGGCGGGCTCGGGCGGCGCAATGCTCTTGTCGTCGGCCGCCGGCAGTGAACCGTCAACGCCGGCGGGTTGCGCATCATCGCCGGGAACCAACCACCGCCAGGTCGCCGGCTGCGCCGCCAGGTCGACCAGCAACACCAACACGCCCAGCATGACCACCAGCGTCAGCAGGCGCGTCAACTCGGCGCCGCGAAACAGTGTGCTCGGCGGTCGATCTCGAAAGCGGCGCATGGTAGCGACCTTTGTTCGTGATGCGCTTGACGCACAGGCCTTCCGTATTATACCGCGTGGCATTGTCGGGCCATCGATCGACGCGAGCCCATCAATCGGTCGAGGCCTCCGGCAATTCCACGAAGCTGAGCTTCGAGAGCTTTTCGCCGTTGGGGAGTCGCTGTCGCGTGCAGACGTCGACCACGCTCATCAGTGCGTCGTATCGCAGCCCGGAGCCGACTTGGATCACCACCTGGTCGAACGGGCTGGACTGATCGCCGAGGATGGTGCGCAGCCGGTCGTTGAGGCCGGCCAGCCCACCGACGGGGCCCTCGCCGATGGCCAGCGAGCCGATATCACCGGCGGCGTTGGGAATGACGCTGATCACCAGCGAGTTGAGTCCCTGCACCGGATCGGTGTTCTCCGCGTCGCTGCCGGCCTGCGCGGCGCTGCGCACCGGCGTGACCGGCTGGGCCGGCGGCATGCGCAGCATGATCTGGCCTTCGACCGGCGCGGGGCGAAAGGTGAGGATGAAGAACGCCAGGAGCTGAAACGCCATGTCGAGCATGGCGGCCATGTTCAGCTCTACGGCCCCGCCGGGGCGTCGTTTTCTGCGTCGTCGGCTCATGATGGTGCTGCGCCGCGGACCAACTAACTGGCGCCGTCCTCCTCGCGGTTCATGGCCTTGAGCGAGAAGTTGCGAAAGCCGTGCTGCTGGCAAGCCTGGATCACGCGGTTGAGCAAGTGGAACGGCGTGGAGCGATCGGCGCGGATCACCACGGTGGTGGGCAGGTCGTCGCCGGATTCGAGCTGAGGATTCTCCTTCCGCGCGGCGAGCAGGCTGGCTTGCGCTTCGCCGGCGATGTAGCTGTCGATATCGCGCGGCGTGCCATACACGTTCAAGGCGCCGTCGGCGGCGATGTTGAGCACGAGCAGGTCGGTTTGACCCTTGGTGTCGACCGGGCGTGCCGAGCCGATCACCGGCAGCTTGAGGTTCATGTCGAGTTGCGCGCCGCGAAAGTTGATGACCAGCATAAAGAACGTGATCAACTGGAATACCATGTCCAGAATGGGCACCAGATTCGGCTCGGCGCTGGCTTCGTGGTATTGCGTGCTGGCCACGGGAGCGTTCCTGCGAGGGATTGCGGCGACGGATCAGGCGTTGTCGGGCTTGGCGGCTGCCGGTTGTGTCGCGGCCGGCTGCGCGGCGGAGGCTTTGCCGCGCGCGGCATGGGCAAAGTGGCGCAGGTACTCGTCGGCCTGCACCAGCGTATGGACCGAAATGGTGGCAACGCGATTGCGAAACACCGCGTAGAAGTAGATGGCCGGCACCGAGAGCGCCACGCCTTCGAAGGTGAGCAACAGCGCTTCGGAGATGGCCGTAGCGACGTCGCTGGCTTTGAGTTGCACGTCGGACATGGCGATGACGCTGAAGGCGGCGATCATGCCCTTTAAGGTTCCCAGCAACCCGATCATCGGTCCCAGCGTGCCGAGGACGGCGAGCATGCTGATTTTCTTTTCCATTTCGACGGTGGCGGCCTCGCCGACGCGTTCCATCGAGTCGCGCGCTTCGGCCAGCCCGTTGGGCAACTCGGAGATGCCGGTAGCCAGCAGCCGGCTCAACAACGATGTGTCCTGACGCACCGCGGCGTAGATCGGCTTAAACTCGCGCCTGGCGAGCATTTCGTTCAAATCGTTGACCAGTGGCGGCGGCGCGGCCACTTGCTGGCGCATTTCGATAAACAGTCGCGTAACCGTGGCCACGAAGTAAATCGACAGTAACAGGATCACGCCGCCGATGGCGCCGGAAGTGTGGATGATCCACCAGACGGTGGATTGCTGCGGCTCGGGCGATACCTGGCCGGCGCGGGCGGGAGGAGGGGCCTGCTCGGCCGCGTCGTCTTGCGCCGCGGCGGGGTCTTGCTGCGCATGGGCCATCGGGCGATTGGCCAGGCTTACCAGCGCGACGCAGAGCGTCACGGCGAGCAACAGGTAAAGCGAGTGCGCCGTGGCGCGGACGGAGCGTCTCATTGGCAGATCCTTCGAGTGCGTGTGACGAACGAGTGGCGACACCGAGTGAGTGTGACGAACGAGTGACGACACCGACGAGTTCGATCAAGGCAGCACTGCTAGCACGGGCTTAGCCATGCTGCACGGGCTCACCCATATTAAGTAACCGGCCAGCAAGATGAAAGCGCGCGTCCAGTGCCGCGGTTTTCGGTCGCTGCGGTGGCGTTCGAAACAACCAGTTCGCGGTCGAGCCGAGAAGGTGCGTAGAATTCTCGTCGACGGGCAAATTTCTCGGCCCGGGCGCGGCTGCGGGCCGACGATAAGTGATGACGTGTTGACACATTGTGCCGGGTGCGACTATAAGCAGCCCCTCAATCGGGTTGATGTAGCGGCGACAGGTCGCGCGGTGCACGCCCATTGAAGACTCTCACAGGAAGACCCATGGCTAGCTCGTCCTCGCCCGCCGGCGGACAGGTTGCGGTGGAACCGCAGTCAGCCCGCAGCCTGTTCGATCCGATCGTCAATTTTCTGGTGCGGCGGCGCATTCTGCTATCAGCCATCTTGTTCGTGGGGCTGGTGGCCAAGGACGTCGCGTATGGATCCAAACCGCTCGATTGGGTTAACATTCGCAATCCGTACGGCGTGTTGGGCGTGAGCCTGGTGGCGGCCGGATTGGCCTTGCGCAGTTGGGCGGCCGGCATCCTGCACAAGAACTCCAGGTTGACGACGGTCGGGCCTTATAGCCTGATTCGCAACCCGCTCTACGCCGGTTCGTTCCTTATGATGCTGGGCTTCTGCCTGCTGTTGAACAACCTATGGGACATCTGCCTGATTCTCGTGCCGGTGGTGGTGTTGTACGTGGTCAAGGTGCGACAAGAGGAAACGCTGTTGGCGAAGTTGTTTCCCAGCGACTGGCCCGGCTATTCGCAGCGGACGCCGCGATTCATTCCGCGCATGGCGCGGACCGACGTGCGTGCCGACTGGCGGCTGTCGCAATGGATGCGCAGCCGCGAGTATCAGGCGCTGGGCGCTACGCTGGTGGCGCTTGCGGCGCTCAAGCTTTGGCAGACGTACGGATGAAGCGTCCTCACCGCGCGGAGGACAATTCGATCTAGATGCGCCTGCTCACGCGATACGTCCTGCGCGAAATCGGCCAGATCTTTCTGGTTACACTGGTCTCGCTGACCGTTCTGATGCTCATGATCGGCGCCGTGAAGGAGGCGATCGCTCAAGGGCTGGGCATCGTGCAGATCGTGCAGTTGCTCCCCTATCTGCTGCCCAGCGCGCTGATGTTCGCAGTGCCGGGCACGATTCTGTTTTCGGTCGCTACGGTTTACGGCCGGATGTCGGGCGCCAACGAAGTGGTGGCGCTCAAATCGCTGGGCATCAGCCCGATGGCAGTGGTCTGGCCGGCGATTATCTTGTCGGTGCTGTTGAGCTTTGCCACGGTGTGGCTGAACGATCTGGCCATGAGCTGGGGTTATAGCGGCATGCAGCGCGTGGTGGTCGACGCGCTGGAGGACATTGCCTATGGCATGCTGCACGCGAAGCGGGCGTTTCAGACCGATGCGTTCTCGGTAGCCGTCAAGGACGTGTCGGGCCACAAGCTGATTGCGCCGATATTTGAATTTGATTTTCGAGACGGCAACGGCCAGACCACGATTCGCTCCGAGTGGGCCGAGCTGCGGTCGATCCCCGGCAGCGGCGTGCTGAACGTCGAACTCTACAATTCCACGATTATCCGCGAGGGAAGCCGCGCAGAGTACCCTGGCATTCTGGAATACGATATCCAGGTCAATCCCGACTTCGGGGGCGCGGTCTCACCGTCGCACCTGGCGCTGGCGCAGATGCCGTCGGAACGCGTGCGGCAACTGGAAGTGATCGAGACGATCAAGAACCGTATGACGGCACGCGCCGGCTTTCAAATGCTTTCTGGCGAGATCGACGGGCTGACCGGCGGCGACTGGGACCGCGATGCCAAGGACTTGCAGCACCAGAAATACCGGCTGTACCGCATTCACACCGAGCCGCCGCGCCGCTGGGCCAACGGCTTTAGCTGCTTGTGCTTCGCCCTGGTTGGCTCGGCCATGGCCATTCGCTTGCGCAACTCCGACGCGCTGACCAGCTTCTTCCTCTGCTTCGGACCGATCTTGCTGGTCTACTATCCGCTGTTGGCCTTCGGCGTCGATCGAGCCAAGGCCGGGGCGATCACGCCCTATGCGGTGTGGCTGGCCAACGCGATCCTGGCCGCGTGGGGCTTGTGGCTGCTGCGGCGGGTGCTGAGGTATTGATAGGCTGTGGGCTGGAGGCTGGAGGCGGGAGGAAGGAAGACGGCGGGGTGCAAGGTGCCATCAGGACATGGGTGACGAGGGCACCAGCCCGAAGCGCCGGCAAGGGACGGCCAAACCGCTGCGCTTCGTGGCACGGTTCGTGCATGTGAGATTGTGGCCGCACGACGTCGATGACCGGACTGGGAGGAGTCGCGATGCACTATCTTTATGGCACTAAGCGGGGCAGCGAACGGTTGGTGGCGACGTTTGGATCCGAGCAGCAGTTGCTGGCCTACGTACGCTGGGCGACGCTGGCCGGCGACCAGCACGCGACCAAGTTCGAGCAGCAAAGCGTGCTGGCCGGCTACGAGTCGTGGCGCCAGTCGGAAGCGTTACTGACCAACGCCGATCCGCAGTCAGTGTCGCACAACCCATCGCCGACGATGCTATAAGGCGACCAGGAAAACGCTGCTGGCGATCATGGCGTCGCGCTATTGCTTGTCGGCATCGGCAGGCGGCTGGGGCGTTTGCGTGTCGTTGAGTATCCAACTTGGGATGGGGACAACCGGCGAGCGTGCCATCAGCAGCAGCAGGCCCGCGACGATGACGATGATGGGCACTTCGACATTGAGTTGCAAGCGATCTGTCTGGCGAAGCACCGACAGGCAACTTGCCACGATGAAGAACGGTCCCACAACTACCGTCACCTTGTCGAAACCGCCGACGGCAAACGTCAATACGCCGGCGACCGCCAAGGTCAGAATCCAGATCCAGTCGATTTCCGGCGCGATGCCCAGCGTGGAAAGCAGCCAGCCGGCGCCCACGGTGATCAAGAGGATCGGCGGCACCAGGGTTTTCTTGTCGGGTTTCATCCGTGCATCTCGCCGGCCAATCTTGCCACCGAATGCCGACAGCCTAACGGGCTGCACCGCTCGGAGCAATCCCGCGGCGCGGCGCTGGCAGCCCGCGGGACCTGCACGGCGTTTTACTCCGCAACCGGTCCCGATGTGGCTCTGAGTCCCGCCAGGGCTACGATCAGCAGCGCGACGAAAAACAGCCGCTTGAGCGAAAAGGGCTCGCCCAGCAGCAGTGTGCCGCAGATGGCGGCGCCGACGGCTCCGATGCCGACCCAGGCTGGATAGGCCGTGCCGATGGGAATCTCGCGAGCGGCCAGCGACAACAGCAGCATGCTGGCCACGATCGCCAGCGCCGTCCACACGCTGGGCCAGAAGCGTGTGAAGCCGTCGGTATATTTCAAGCCCACGGCCCAGCCGGTTTCGAGCAGGCCGGCGACGATGAGTAGAGTCCAAGGTTTCATGGCCGCTCCCATTTTTGGATTTTGTGTTTTGGGTTCTGGATTGTCCGACGCGCCGGTCCGTGCGGTCGGGCGTTCTGCAGTACGCTAAGTCGTGACCTTCAACTCCTGTAGCCTCCCGCCTCCAGCCTCCCGCCTGTTCCTCACACTTCCACGCGTTTCCAGCCGCCGGTGAGGAAGCGGGCGGTGATGAGTCCGCAGCGGACCATGATATCGGCAGCCATGGCGTACCAGGCGCCTTCAATGCCCCAATCCCAGTGTTGCGTGACCAGCCAGGTCATCGGCAGCCGCACAATCAGAAAGCCGATGAACGTGAACACCAGCGGCCAGCGCGTGTCGCCCGCACCGCGCAGCGCCCCGGTGAGCACCTGCGTGAGCGCCAGCGTGGGCAAAGCAACGGCGATGATCCGCAACAGTCCGGGTGCCACGGCCGCGACCGCGTCTTGATCGGGGCCGAGAAACACGTCGACCAAAGGCCTGGAAAACAGGAAGAAGGCAAGGCTGACAAGGAGCATCAGCACGCCGCTGGTGGCGCAGGCCAACAGCACGCTGCGATTGGCGCGGTGATAGTCGCGGGCGCCCAGGTATTGCCCGGCCAGCGTGGCGGCCGCCAGTTGAAATGCATAGCCGGGCAAATAGGCCAGCGACTCGACACGTATCGCCACGCCATGCGCCGCGGCGGCCACCGTACCCAGCCGATCGACCATCGACAGGAACACCAACTGGCAGGTCGTGACCGAAAGCGTGTCGACGCCGCCGGGCACGCCGATCCGCAGGATGCGGCGCATCAGATCGCGATCGGGCACCAGCAGCGACTTCTGGATGCGCAAGCCGGCGCGCCCGCGCAGCAAGCGAGTGAGCGGGATCAAGCCGCCGACAGCGTGCCCACACGCCGTGCCGATGGCCAATCCATCCCAGCCCATTTCCGGCAGCGGTCCCAGTCCCAACAGCAGCGACCAGGAGACGGCGACGTTGACGACGTTGACGACGATCATGGTGAGCAGGCCGGTGATCATGTCGCCGGCGCCACGCAGGCAGCCGTTGCCCACGGATTCCAACATCATCAACGGCATCACGGCAATGAGGCAATAAAGATAGCGCGTGGCCAGCGCCGCGGATTCACCTTCGAGTTGCAACAGCGCCGAGAGGTGTCCGCCAAAGAGCAGGCCGGTCGTGGTGTAAACTGCGGCGAGCATTGCGCCCAGCAGGAACGACTGGTTGACGACGCGGTTGGCCTGCGGCCAGTCTTGCGCGCCGACGAAGCGCGCGGTCATAGCCACCGCGCCGATGGCCACGAACGAGAAGAGATTGGTGAGGAACCAGATCATGTAACTGATCAGGGTCATCGCGGCCAGGTGCTCGGGCGCAAGGTAGTGCCCGGCCAGGATCGTGTCGGAGAACCCGACGAGCATGACCAGCAGTTGCTCGGCCAGCACGGGCCAGACGAGCCGTACCAGCGGGCGCAGCGTGCCAGAAGATTGCGAGACGACGACATTCACGCCAGACCAGACAGCCTCCGTGCAAGGGCGGTTCGCCGGCGGCGCTCGACGCCGTGCCAGGGAGATAGTGTGACCGGCCGGCGAAGGATTGCCAAACGGTCTGCCTGCGATCGGCGCTGGTTCCAGTAGCTGAAAAGCGCAAGAGTTCAGACCGGGCGCCAACTCCCGCTGGATTCTTGCAAATCGAGCTCCAGGGCCGAGATTTTCGAAGTTTGGATTTCGCGGGTGTGCTTGACATGGTGGGCGTGGGCTACTAGATTCAGCGTTGGTCGGACCGCCGGAGTTATCCCCGCCTCGCTAAGCGCTTTGGCGATTTTTGGTTCATGCTGCGTATCACGCCACGCCTGTTTTGCCCGGCATTTGCGGCCTTTTTCGGCTGTATCTCGTTCCTGGGGCAAGGTCTGCACGTGCTGGTGGAGCATCCGCTCCACGAGGGCACGGCGAGTACGTGCGCCCATGGCCACTCCGAATGCGGGCGCGTGCATCGCTCGGACTGCTGTCACTCGGGCGTCGGTTCGCGCGAGCGAGCGGCCGAGGAGCCGGCCGAGGAATTTCAGGGGCTGGCCATTGCGGCCGACACCGCGCACGATCCGCATCATTGCCCGATCTGCGGGTTTTTTGCCCAGGCACAATGGGCCGTCGACTTTCAACCGCAGTGGCTGACGACGGTTCTCTCTCCCGTTGCCCCACAGGCCGATCGCTCGCCGCGACTCGTCCGTGTGGGCGTCTATCAATCGCGGGCGCCACCGTTTGGCGCTGCCATCTCGTAACGTCCCGGAGTAACGCTGGGCAAGCAATACGCTTGGCCGCTGCGCGCTCGTTGCGGGTCGGACTGTTGTCGGGTCGTTTGTGACCCGCGGCATGGCGCACCTCGCAGGGCACGAACGCGGCGAACGACATACTCGTTGCCAGTTCGATGCGGAACTCCGCCAGTGGAGTCGAGCCTCCGAGTAAAGCGGGAATCCGCACACCACGCGTACGCGCGTTCCTCCGCCTCCGGCGGTTGCTGGGCAACAGAGCGGTCCGACCAAACCGTGTCCCTGCGCCGCCGGGGCGGAGGCTTTGCAGGCCGAAGGCTGGAAGCGAGAAGCGGGAAGGAAGGAATAACTTGGGTGGCGGCGTGCTCGAACGGGACGTCCTCCCAAGGCGCAAACATTTTGTGGTATTTCACGACATACCGTTTGTCGATCCGTTGAAGTGACTCGCCAACCAACGAGCAACATGACCATGCGAACCAGGTTGAAAGCGAACGCGCCTCCCGCCTCCTCCGGATTCACGCTGGTTGAGCTGCTGGTGGTGGTGGCGATCGTGGGCATGCTGGTGGCGCTGTTGGTGCCGGCGGTGCAGGCGGCGCGCGAGCAGGCGCGGATCGCCAATTGTGCCAGCAATATGCGGCAGGTGGGGTTCGCGATGATGCGGTTTTGCGATTTGAACCGGGGCAACTGGCCCGAGACCACGCACACCGCCGAGCCCGATCCGATCACCGGCACGCACACCAAAGCGTGGGTCTATACGCTGGCGCCGTACTTGGAGGACGTGGACGCGATTCGCATTTGTCCCAGCGATCAGGCGGGCGAATTGCGGCTGGCGGGCAAGGGAACCAGCTACACGATGAACGGCTATTTGTCCAAGGAAGCGCGGCCCTCGTTCGACAACCTTCGCAAGGTGGCGGCCACACACGACACGATCGTGGCTTTCGAGCTGGCCGAGATCAAGGACATTGGCGCGATGACCAGCGGCAAGCCGTCGGACATCGACCCCTACAACGATCACGTACACTCATTCAACTGGTTCAAAACGTCGAACATCAACAAAAACCTCGTGTTCACCGCCATCTCCAACGAGATCGCGGTCGACCGTCACGCCGGCACGACGCATTTTTTGTACGCCGACGGGCACGTGGACCTGGTGTCCAGCGAACAGATCGGCCGCTGGGCCGACGAACGATTCAACTTCGCCAGGCCGCCACAGTGAATCTGGCGGCCAGTCACCAAGCGATGTTCACAGTCACCCGCAACTTACGCTAACCACCCAAGGGAGGAACGCTCATGCGATACGACACCAGTTAGCCCCCACCGTTCAGGGCCGAGCGCGTCTGGTCAACGCGGCCGCGCCCAACGCAGGTTGTTTTTCCGGGGGAACTGCAAATTGCGTTACTTACTTGATCGACGACCCTAGATTTTCGAAAGGCTGTTTCCCATGCGTTTCCTGCATTGGACTTTTGCACTATTGATCGCGGCGACCGGCGCCGCCCGAGCGGTGGCTCACGAGGACGTGACTCCCTATGAATTGAACGGAAAGATCGTCACCGGAGGTCATGACGATGGGCTGGCGACGAACAACATCACCCAGCGCGTGTTCGGCTACGACTTTGGCGAAGACCCGTTCGATCCGTATTTCATCGGCGATCCGGGCATTAACAACGGCGCGTTTGCCGTCGGTGTGTTTCCTAACGACGGACTGTTGCCGGCGAACTTTACGCTGGGCTTTGACGTCGTGACGAACTTGCTGTACTGGGACGGCGGGGGAAGCGTTTCCTTCGCGCCCGCCCCGGTGGACGTCTCGCTCGGTTTGCAGCGGGGCAGCAACACGGTGCTGGTGGATGCCTTGGGGCAGTCGGGCACGGTGCCGACGATCGGCAGCACGGGGGCCTTGGGCCGCGTACACGTGCACCTAAACTCGATGCTCAACTATCAAGGCAGCTTCGATCCGTCGGACCCTAACGCGCCGGACGGCGTGTACCTGGTGGGGCTGACGCTCAAGCTGCCCGACTCGGGCCTGGCAGATTCGGATCCCATCTACCTCGTCTATAACAATGGTTTGGATGAGACGCTGCACGACGAGGCGATCGACTGGGTGCAGGAAAACCTGGTGCCCGAGCCGTCGACGTGGTTGCTGGCCACGGTGGGCAGTTGCGCTGCGGTGTTGGCGCGATTGCGGAAGCGCCGGCAACAGAGAGCGGCGGCGTAGGGGGAAACACTGGAGCGCCGCCAGTGGAACCCGGCGCCAAAGGAACCCCCGGAAAGCGGACCGCGGCCGACGATGCTTTGCGGCATCGCGGTCGCGGTCCGCCGCGTGGGGGGAAACGCCGGCTGTAGCTGAATTCGCCGGGATTCAACCACGTGTCGCGTCTGAGCTCTTGCGAGTTCAGCTATTCGAAACGGCGATGCAGAACTCTTGCGAATTCATCCCACTACGAAAATAGCTCGGCGATCACTTTGCCGGAGTTGGCGATTTTCATCGGCCGGCCGTTCTTGCTGGTGAACGTGGTGTCGAGCGAGACGCCGAGCGCTTTGAGCACCGTGGCCATGAGATCCTGCGAACTGTAGGGTTCGCAGTCGACGTCCGTGCCGTCGGCGGTGGTGCGTCCCACGGCAATGCCCCCGTTCATGCCGGCGCCTCCGACCAACACGCTCCAACTGCGTGCCCAGTGGTCGCGGCCGGCGTTGCCGTTGATGCGCGGCGTGCGTCCGAACTCGCCCATCCAGATGACGGCCGTGTCTTCCAGCAGCCCGCGGTCGGCCAGATCGGCCACCAGGGCGCTGGCGGCCTTATCGAGCTCGGGCAGCTTGTTGTTCTGAAGCGTCGTGAAGTTGGCGTTGTGGGTGTCCCAGCCGCCGAGATCGACTTCTACGAAGGGGACGCCCTGTTCGACCAGCCGCCGCGCCATCAGGCAGCCGCGTCCGAAGCCGGTGCGGCCGTATTTATCCTGCACGGCATCGGGCTCCTGGTTCACCTTGAAGGCGTCCATCTGTTTGCTGGTCATCAGGCCGACGGTTTTTTCGAGGATCTTGGCGTGGTCTTCGGCCGATTGGCCGCGGCCTTCGGCGATGAAGTTCTTTTCCAGCGAGGCCAGCATGGTCATGCGCTGCGAAAGGCGGTCGGCATTGGCGCCCATCTTCAGATTGCGAACATTGCCGTTGGAATTGACGACGAACGGCGCGTAGCTCATGCCCAGGAATCCCGGTCCGACGCTGCCGGCGCCGACGGCCACGAACGGCGGGATTTCCAGTTCCCGCTCTTGCGTTTGCTTTTCCAGCATGCGGCTCACCACGCTGCCATAGCTGGGATGCTCGATGTTGGGATTGGGCACGTAGCCGGTGTGCATGTAATAGCGGCCGCGATTGTGGTCGGCTTCGCGCGTGCTCATCGAGCGGACGATCGCCAGATGGTGCATCTGCTGAGCCAGCAACGGCAAGTGCTCGCAAATCTGCTCGCTGCCACTGGTGGCGATGGGCTTGAACGGTCCGCCGGTCGGCGCGCCGGGCTTGAGATCGAAGATGTCGATGGTGGCCGGCCCGCCGCCCATCCACAGCAGGATGGCCGCCTTGTGCCGCCGCTTGAGATCCTTTGCATTGGCGGCCAACGCCTGGGTGAAGGTCATGGCGGGCAGCGCCAACGCCGACGCGCCGGCCAGGTGCGAAAGGAAATGGCGGCGGGTCATACCGGTGGGCAGGTTCAGGCCGTACATGGCAGACTCCCAAGTGCGAGGTAGTGTCGCAAACAGTTGGAGGAGACAGTCCCCGGGAGAACTAATGATTCAGGATAAACTCGTTGCTGTTGAGCACGGCCCACCAGACGTCTTGCAACGCGGCGACCGCGTCTCCGCCGCGCAGCTCGAGAAGTTCGTTGGCCAGCGCGATTTCGCGCGTGCTGGGCTGCCGCGCCAACGCGGCTTCGTACAGCCGGCGGATCTTCGCGGCGTTGTTCATTTTGGCGTCGCTGGCCACGCGATACAAGAAACTTCCCTTGGCAATGCTGGTGGCCTTTTCCATCAAATCGCCGTTCATCATCATCAGCGTCTGAGGGATCGTGCCGTCGAAGGTGGTGGTCTCTTCGTTGTCGTCGGTGCCAAAAGCGGTGGCGAACTGGCCGAGCCATTCGCGCTTGGTTTTCTCGCGCTCTTCATAGCTGGTGGCCGTCTGGTCGGCCTCGGTGGCCACCAGCAGCGATTCGTACAACTCCTCGGCGCGCATCTGCCGCAGGTAGAAGCGGCTGAATGCGGGCCGCTCGCCCAGGTTGGGATCGTCGCCCTTGTTGCGGCCGGTGGCTTTGCTCGACAACGCGTATGGTTCGCTGAGCACGATCCAGCGCATCAGTGCCTTCAGGTCGAAGCCGCGGTTTTTGAACTCGGCCGCCAGCTCCTGGAGCAACTCGGGATGCGTGGGCGGATTGTGCGGACCCAGGTCGTCGATCGGCTTGGTAAAGCCATAGCCCAAAAAGTGCGCCCAAATGCGATTCACCAGCGCCTGGGGCATGGTTTCGTAGGCGACGATCAAGCGCGCCAGCTCGGTGCGACGGTCGGCCTGGTCGACATACCCGCTGGTGCTGGCCAGCGGCGTGCCATCGACGAATACCGGGTAGGCCGCCTTCGACAGTCCGTTGCGCAGCTCGTAGAACAGCACGGCCTCGTCGGGCTGATTGGTCTCGCCCGCAAAATCCTGGTTCACCAATTCCACCGACTCGATTTCGCGCCGACCGGCAAACCGCCGTAAGGCCCGCGTCTGGCGAAAGAACGCGTTGAGCTCCCAGAACTGATTCTGCTTCCAGTTGTTGAAGGGATGATTGTGGCACTGGGTGCATTGCACTTGAATGCCCAGGAAGATCTGCGAGGTTTTGGCCGTGGCCTGCACGGCGTTCTCCTCGAGATTGCCGGCCATGAAGTTGACGAAGCCGTTGAAGCCTTCTTCGCCGGGTTTGTTGACGCCATTGGCGGCGATGATCTCATACACCATGCGGTCGTAGGGCATGTTGCGCACCAGCGCTCGGCGCAACGACTGCTGCAGGCCGTCGCGATTCACCAGCGAGCGCCGCTCGGTGCCGCCGGTCCGCCCGATGAGCACGTTGGTCCACAGCGTGGTCCAGTTGCGTGCGTATTCTTCCAGGTAGTCGTCGCCCAGCAGCCGATCGACCAGATTGGGCTTGCGCTGGGATGCCGGCTCGCGCAGAAACGTTTGCAGCTCGGCAATCGTGGGGATGCGCCCCAACACGTCGAGATATACGCGGCGGCACCACTCGCCGTCGGTCGCCTTGACCGAGGGCGTCAACTCGTGGGCGTCCCAGTGCGCTTTAACGTGCCGATCGATCAGCGCTACCGGTGGTGCGATTTCCTCGGCATCGCGCGTGCCGGCGACGGGTCGCTCGGCAGCAACGGCACACTGGTTAGCGATCAGAATGAGGACGGTGCAGGCGGCCGCGCGGAGCGAGTGCCTTTTGCAGTGCGGAGCATCACGCGCAAGTTGTCGCGGCGTACGTGCCATACTTCCCGATCGCTCCCATCAAGAGGGGGGCCCAACACGAGTGTGGCGTACTGCAAGCGTGGGCGGCCTGCCTCAAAGTATGTTCCGCGTGGCGGTCATGCACGAGCGACAGTCCAGCGTTGGACTGCGGCACGTCTGGTACGGACAGTATTGCCGAGGATGGACGCGGGACAAAACGCCCTGGAGAAATCGCGCAAAAAAAACTGAAATATTCCCATATCAACCGAAAAGTCCAGTCGCCAGATGGGTGTATCAATATTGAACAGATGCTCAATTTTGCTGTATCAAAATGCAACAGGCGAGTTGAAGTCCCGGAATGCGCTAGGACTCCAACTCGCCTGTGCTGTACGGAAACTTGGCGCTGTTTCTTTGATCTACGGGCCGGCCTCGCTGTTCCGCTTTCGACCCGTAAGTCTCAGACTCCTCTTGGTTTCCGTCGCTCTGTTACCATTGCCTCTTCTGATGCCGGCCCCGAAACTCGTCTCTTCTCTGTTCCGACCCCGGGTAGCCGCATTGCAGGGCAATGCAGTGCCTCTCCCAATCCGCAGGGAGCATATTGCAAAGGGCGCGCCAATTATTTGCTTTGGCGCGAAAAATCGGCCGGGCGGGCGGCTCACGCGGTTTCGCGGAACTGGATTTGATGCAACCGGGCGTACAGCTCCGAGCGTCCAAGCAGTTGCTCGTGCGTGCCAATGTCCTCGATTCGGCCACCTTGGACCACGATGATCCGGTCGGCCAGCGCCAAGGTGGCCAGGCGGTGCGTGACGATTAGCGTAGTGCGGTGGCGAATGAACTGCTCCAGCACCTTGTGGATCAACTGTTCGCTCTCCAGATCGATCTGGCTGGTGGCTTCGTCGAGAATGAGGATGGCCGGATCGCGGAGAATGGCCCGCGCCAAGGCGATCCGCTGTCGTTGTCCGCCCGAGAGGCGCCCGCCCCCCTGACCCACGATGGTGTCGTAGCCGTCCTCCAGCTTTTGCTCGATGAACTTGTGGGCGTGGGCCTGCCTGGCGGCTTCGATGACGTCTTCGCGCGAGGCTTGCGGGCAACCGTAGCGAATGTTGTTGAGCACCGTGTCGTCGAACAGCAGCGTTTCCTGGGTGACCAGTCCGATCTGGGCACGGAGATCCTGGAGGCGCACGTCGCGCAGGTCGACGCCGTCGAGCCGCACGCTGCCTTTGACCGGGTCGAAGAACCGCGGCACCAGGCTGGCCAGCGTGGTCTTGCCGCAGCCGTTGGGACCGACCAGGGCAATCGTTTCGCCGAACGGGATTCGCAAATCGATGTCTTCCAACACCGATTGCTGCGACGTATAGCGGAACGAGACGTGATCGAAGAGCAACTCGCGATGGTGACGCCGCAAGGGCAATGGCTGCGGCGGGTCGCAGACCGTGGGCTCGCGATCCATGGCGAAGTAGACGCGGTCGGCCGCGGCTGAGGCCCTTTGCAGCTTGTTGAACACTTCGGTGAGGCGCCGCGCGGGGTCGCTGACGCCGGCCAGAAAGCCGTAGAACACCAATAGCGCGCTGAGCGACAACGGTTCTTCGCTCATTTTGATGCCCCACAGATAGTTCTGCTGATTCATCACCAGGTACGCGCCAAACAGGATGGCCAGCGCGATCATGGTGATGCCCATCACTTCCGTGACGGGGTTGACCATCGCATCGAACAGGGCGATGCGCATGGCCTTCCTGTAGCATTGTTTGCTGGCATGGTGAAAGCGGCGGCGCTCGTAGCGCTCCATGGTAAAGGCCTTGACGACCTTAATGCCGCTGAAGCTTTCGGCCAGGATGCCGTAGAGCGAAGACATCTGCTCGAGCGCCTTGCGGTTGGCTCGCTTGAGCGTCTTGGCTAGCGTGGTGACCAGCAAGCCGGTGGGAGGCGCCAGGATCATCGAGAGCAAGAGCAACTGCCAGGAGATATACGCCGCGCCCGCAAAGCAGGCGACCATTTTCAGCGGTTCGCGCACCGCGCGGCCGAAGAGCGTTTGGATGCCGTCGGCCACTCCGTTGACGTCGTGGGTGAAGCGGGACAGCAGGTCGCTGGTGCCACTCTCGCTGAAGGTGGCCAGGTCCATCCGCAGCGTGCGGCGATAGAACTGCTTGCGCAGGTCGAAGGTGGCCAGTTGCGCCACGCGATCCACCAGAAACGAGCTCATCGCCAGAAAGGCGTCCTTGGTGATGGTGGCCACGATGAGCGCGGCAATCAGCACCAGCAGCGTCTGGTAGGGATCGGCGGGCAGGTACGCCACGATCCAGGGCTGCCACCAGCGGAAGCGCGCCAGCGTGGCTTCGGCGGCGGCGCGGCGATTGGTGGCATGGGCCAGGTCGCGCTCGAGTGCGCTGCGCTGGTCGTCGTCGGCCCGCTCCAGTTGCTGGCGCAGCCGATCGGCGGCGGCCGTTTCCGTGGAGATCGTGGTGTTGGAACTTTCGATCCCCTTTTCGACCCATTGGCCGAGACTCTGGGTATTGCCCACGATCTCGACCAGGGGATAGAGGGTGCCGATGTTGGCGCCCCACAGGGCCGCGACAATAAGGGAACACACGACCGAGGCCGCGACGGTCCAATAGTACCGTAGCGCCAGCCGCACCGAGCGCGCGAAGTTGCCCATCCGTGTATTGCTTTCAAGCGCGAGTTCGAAGGAAGTCCGTTTGCGCCCTGGCGAGATCCTCTCGCGATGGCGGACGGCACGCAAGTCCGCACCTTTTAGCAGATTGCGGCGCACTGCGCCAAGCCGAGCCGCAGGGCATCCGCTCAAGTGGCCAGGCCCAGCCGAAGCCAAAGCGCCAGCGAGACTTCCGCCGCTCGGCTTGCCGCTGCGCCGGCTGGCGCTTCGAGTTCGTAGCCGGTTGGCGCAGGGTGCGGTGCTCACGCACTCGTGAGCATGGCACCGGACGTCGGGGTGATGCCTGGGGGTGCAAGCAGCCTGTTGAAAAATGCCGTCGTGGCATGTTGCAACCTCGCCAAGTGCGAAGCAAAGCTTCGCACTGCTCGCAAAATAACGAATTGCGTCGCCATTCTGTCATCGCATCCATGCGATGTCGCAGCCTGTTGAGTTCTTCAACAGGCTGCTAGCAGCGCGGGGGTGCGGCTTTGACGGCGATGACTGTTGGGGGGATCGTGCCGAAACTACCACAAACTCCCAGGATGTCGATTTGCTGAACTTTGCTGGTTATGCGTCCGATAGACCACAGTAGGCGTTCGTTCGCCAGGGGGGCCGCTTGCTTCGAACTCGCAGCGGCTCGGTTCACGGATGGTGCGGCAAAAAAACTGGGGGGCCTGGGGCTCGAGCGTCTGGCAACGCAACGGCGCCGGCCGGCCAATCCCCGCTAGCGAGAAAGGATGTCGAGCGACCATGAAACGACTCTTATTTGTTCTGTCGGCCGCCGTAATGCTGGCCAGCAGTTCCGGCTGTTGCTGCGGTGAGCGGCTGTTCAACTGGGGCTGCTGCAAAGGCGGCTGCCCTTATGGCGGGCAATACGGCGGCGACTGCTGCGACACGTGTGGGAGCGCGGGAGGCGGCTGCTCCGACTGCTACGCCTCGCGCGGTCGTGGCCGCGGCCACGGCGGCGCAGTGATGTACGACGAGGGCATGGCCGGCGGCGGAATGGATGCCGGCCCGCAAGCCTTGGTCGACAACCATCCGGCCGACGGTCATCCGCTGGTGCGACGGCGTCGCAACGCGGGCGGCGAATACGAGTTTGCCGCGGGACCTCCGACCGGCGGAGTCACCTATCCCTACTACACCAACCGCGGTCCGCGCGACTTCCTGGCGCGCACGCCGCGCGACATCGGACCGTAGCAACAGCAGTTCACACGGCGTCGCGGGTTTTAGTCCGACCACGACGGCAGTCATCATCGAGCCGGAGCTTGCGGATCGCGACATAAGCTATGGTGGGCTTTGCCACGGTCGCACAAAAAAAGACGGGCTTCGATCGAGTCAGGCAGCAGCCGCGGGTCATGCACGAAGCGCATGCCCGCGGCTGGTCTGCTATCCCGAAACAACACCTGCGCGGCGGCGTCCCGTTGTTGCCGCGAGCGACACAAGGATACCAACCGACCATGAGGCGAGCATTGATGCTGCTGTTGGCAGCGACGGCCTTGGCCGCCAGCAGCGGCTGCTGCTGTGTCGAGCGGTTCTTCATCTACGGACTGTGCGGCAGCACCGGCCCCTGGGGCCCTTATTACGCGCACGAAGGACCGTACGGTGGTCCCGCGCCCCGCGGACAGTGCGGCTATTGCAAGGATTGCGGCGAGGTGGGCCGGCGCGACTATGACCTGGAGCCGGGCACCATCGAAACAGGACCGGCCGAGCACGGCGTGGAAGACCCCACGCAAGACGGCCTGGATGACGGATTGTACGACGGCCAGCGGCCCACGCCGGCGCCGCAAGCGAACAGGTCGCGGCCCTTCTACCTGCAGGACGTGTTGACGCGCCCTCGCCGCGGCTCAAGGAGCGAGCACTCGGATCACTACCAGGTCGACTACGAAAGTGTCGAGCGACCGCCGCCGCGCCGCGCCGTGGTTCGGTGACCCTGGCGTATGGTAGTGTCGTATCGCGCTTGCGTACGCATCTGCGCCGTGGATCGGCAGATGCGTCGCACTTGATCCTGAGAACAAGTCTCAAAGTCCTCCGCGTATTCTGCGCGGCAAAATTGGGCTGGCCTTTCCCGCCTCGAAACCGGACGATTGGCAATAGCAGCCGCGCCAAGAAGCAGGTACAACACGGCATTCAAGGCGCGGTAGCGCTTCGGTGCCGCGATGAATTCGAAACGGCGCGAAGCGTTCGCGTAATTCCCACTCGACTATTCAATCCATCCCGCGAGGAGATTTGCGATGTTCAGCAGCAAAGTTCAAGACGCCATCAACCATCAGATCAACAACGAGCTGAGCGCGTCGTACATCTATCTGGCCATGTCGGCGCATTGCGAACAGGAAAACTTCCTGGGCTGTGCCAAGTGGCTGAGGTTGCAAAGCCAGGAAGAATACGGCCACGGCATGCGGCTGCTCGATTTTCTGCTGGCGCGCGACGGCGTCGTGAAGCTGCAGGCGATTGCCGAACCGGGCGTGAAGTTCAAATCGATTGCCGCGGTGTTCGAAGACGCGCTCAAACAGGAGCAAAACACCACCAAGGAAATCGACGAACTCTACGAGTTGACGCTCAAGGAAAAGGCCTTCGCGGCACTGGTCGAGCTGCAATGGTTCATCACCGAGCAGGTGGAGGAAGAGAAAACGGCGCGCGAAATCGTGGCCAAGTTGCACCTGTGCAAGGACGATCCGTCGGCGCTGTTGGATCTCGACCGCGAGTTGGGCGGACGCACGCCGAACGCTTCGGCATAGCGCCGGCGAGGGGCGGAATTACCGGTCCGAGTCGCGCGTGACGACGACCAGCCAGCCGTCGTCGCCGGGGGCTGCGAGGCGCACGATCGAGCCGCCGGTTTCCTGCTGCTGCTCGCCCCAGGCGCCGTCGGCGACGTGGATCCAGCGCACGGTGAGCGGTCCCGGTACGTCAACCAGGTTCAGGCCCACGCTGCCGGCGGCCGGAAAGTAGACGGCATACTCGTGTCCGGGGCGCGCGGTGGCATAGGCTTCGTTGGGTTCGCGGTCGCTCAATAGTTCGAGCGCCGGTTGACAATCCCACAACCGGACGAGCGATTCCATTTTTCTCGCCGCTGCCAGCGAGGCCACGGCCGGCGGACTGAGACCCAGGCCGGAATCGGGTCGATGGAAGCGGGCGGCCGCGGCCCCGCCGATGACGTGCCGCCAGAAGCGCTCGACTCCATCGCGCGAATTGCCAAAGCGACCGCCGTCGGCACCATAGGTCTTCACGGTGTTGATGGGCCGCGCGTGTCCGTCGATGTGGCGGCGAACCCACTGGAACTGTTCCCAGTGCTCTTGGCCGCGGTTGTGGTTGTTCTGCGAGACGTCGACGAAGTCGTAGCGTTCCGGATGGTCGAGCGTGCGGCGATGATGCGGGCCTTGCAGATTCCAGTCGTCCCACATCTCGGTGAGATAAACCGTGCGGTCGGCCTTGGCCGCGGCAGCGCGAATGAAATCGGCCCAATAAGCGCCCCAGGCTTCGTCGGCCGAGGTTTCGTTGTCCATGCACAACAGCACGTGGTCGTATTGCAGCGAGTAACTCAACATCTTTTCGACGAACCGCTGTTGGACGGCCAGCAGCAGTTGATTGTTGCGCTGCGCCGGCGTGGTGAAGAACAGCGGCTGCTTGTTCTGGCCGGGATGGTCGGGATAGCGTGCGGCCAGGCCCGATTGCTTCTGCGTGTAGTTGACGTTGTTGGCCGGGTTGAACGGGTGGGCCCGCCAGTTGTCGCCGAAGAAGTCGAAGCGGTCCCAAACTTCGATCTGCACGACAATTTGCCGCTCGTGCGTCCACCGCAGCATGTTCTCGAAGCGCGTCCAGTATTCGTCGTTCCACTGGGACAGATCGAACTTGCCGTCGTCGCGCTGCGCGTAGGCATAGACCTCAAGGCCGCGGTCGGGCCGGTCGCTCATGGTATTGCGAATGTAGTTGCCGCCGGCGGCCTGGATCGCGTCCAGATGCTCCTGCAGGTTCGGCAGTTGGAACAGGTTGTCGTCCTCGCTGCCGCCCAGCAGCAGCACCGGCTGGCCACGATATTGCCAGTATCGCGGGTTGGCGGCATAGGGCTGGATGCCGTCGAGAGGCGCAGCAGCCACGCTGGTCGAGCACGTCCACGGCGCGGCCAACAGCATTGCGGCGGTCAGCAACAATCGCGAGCTTGCGATGGATAACACGGGACCGCCTTTGGGGAAACCGCCGCCGCTTACTTCAGAAACTTGCCCACCTTGGCGATGAGGTCCACGGTGCGGCAGCTATAGCCGTATTCATTGTCGTACCAGCTCAAGGTCTTGAGCAGGTTGCCGTCCATCACCTGGGTCCAGTCGGGCACGAAGATCGAGCTGTGGCAGTCGCCGATGATGTCGGTGGAGACGATCGGGTCTTCGACATAGGCCAGAATGCCTTTCATCGGCCCTTCGGAGGCTTTCTTCATGGCCGCGTTGACTTCCTCGACCGTGACGCTGCGCGCCATGACGGTGGTCAGATCGACGAGGCTGCCGGTGGGCACCGGCACGCGCAGCGAGATGCCGGTGAGCTTTCCCTTGAGCTCGGGAATGACCAGGCCGATGGCCGCGGCGGCGCCGGTGGTGGTGGGAATGATGTTTTGCGCGGCCGCGCGGGCACGGTACAAGTTGTCGTGCGGCAGATCCTGCAACCGCTGGTCGTTCGTGTAAGCATGCACCGTGGTCATCAGGCCCTTGACGATGCCGAAGGTGTCGTTGAGCACCTTGGCCAGCGGGCCCAGGCAGTTGGTGGTGCAACTGGCGTTGGAGATGCACTTTTGCTCGGCGGTGAGCTGATCGTCGTTGACGCCCAGCACGCAGGTCAGATCGGCGCCGTCCTTGGCCGGGGCGCTGAGCACCACGCGCTTCGCGCCGGCGCGCAGATGAGTGTCGTAGCCGGACTTGAGCTTGCCGTCCTTTTCGGTCTCGCGCGCGGTGAAGATACCGGTGCTCTCGACGACGACGTCGACGTTCAGCTTGCCCCAGGGAAGCTTCGCGGGATCGCGCTCTTCCAGCGCGCGGACCTTCTTGCCGTCGACGATGAGATACTCGTTGTCGTAGGTAACGGTGCCCGGATAGCGGCGGTGGGTGCTGTCGTACTTCAGCAGCGTGGCGAGCGTTTTATTGTCGGTGAGGTCGTTGATGGCGACGACTTCGAACTCGCCGGTGCGAGCCATCAGGATGCGAAACACCAGTCGGCCGATGCGGCCGAAGCCATTGATACCGACGCGAATTGCCACGAGAGTTCTCCTTGCACGATGGACGGCGCAGGCCGTGCGGGCGCGGTGTGCGGCCCAGACTTTTGGGGCGGGATTTTGCGAAGCGGACGATTATACCCCTGGCCCTTCGACGGGACAACCGGTCGCAAGCGGCATGCGAATGCGTGCTTCCGCTGCGGGGCGGGAAACGGCTATGATGAGTAGATCGGCGAGCCAGGTAATAGCAAACTACTTGCCACAGAATTCCCTTTCCGCAAGATTGCCTTTCCACAGATCTCCCTATCCACGAGCGCGAGGCCCACGCTGCTATGAGCGAACAGCAAGATAAACTGCGAGCCACGCTCGATGAATTACGGTCGCAGCTCGACGAGTTGCGCAAGCGCGACCCGCGCGTGGCCGAGCACTTGCAGGCGACCATTACCGAAGCCGAAGCCGCGCTGGCCGGCGAGCCCAAGCCACCGGAGCATCATGCGTCGATCAGCCAGCAGCTTTCCGACGCGGTGCGCGACTACGAAGCCTCGCATCCGGCGCTAGCCGGCAACCTAGGCGCGATCATCAACGCGCTAGGCCGCATGGGCATTTGACAGTCGGTTCCTGCCGACTGCGGCCTACCGCCTATTTCCTGCGTCGGCCGGTCGGCTGCAAGGGCTTTTCCAACGTGATGGAAATCGATTCGGCAAAGGCGCGGCCGGGAATGTTCATAGCCGAGATGGGCTTGGCATTGTTGTAGTACCAGGCTTTGATTTTCACGGCGTCGCCCGCTTCCGCCACGTTCGGATCGTCGGATGAGAAATTGATCTTCACGTCGTCTGCCAACTCGCCGACGTAACGACGCCCGCCGATAGAGACGGTTAGTTGCCCCTGCTTGACCGCGGCCAGCTTGCCGCGGATGCGATAGGCGCCGGGCTCGGGATTGCGCACCGGACGCGAGTCGGCGTCGTCGAGTGCAAACAGCCCGAGCGTCGTCCGATCAGGCAGCAACTCGATTTCGGAGATCGTCTGTTCGAGCTGGCCCTTCTTATTGAGCTCGTTGTCGAACTGGATGCTCAAGCCGGGCCGCAGGTAGTCCACATCCGCCTGACCGGTAACGCTGACGGTGGTGGCAGGCACGAGCCTCAGGATCCAGACGTCCATCTTGGAATCGCGCACCTGCAGCAAGTCGGAGCGGTAGACTTCCATCGTGCAGTCGTCTTCGAGCGGCAACGTGTCGGGCGGCGCGACGAACTGGGGCGGCTCCTCTTGAGCGAACGATGCCGCCGCCATCGTGGCCAGCGCCAAAAGTCCCGTGGTCAATCCAAGGCAACACGCGCGCATGACTGGTGATTCCTCCGCCAAATGCTCCGCTCTCGAATTCCCGCCGAAACCGGCGGAATCACTCGGAGCGTCTCTGCCCGTAGAATAGAATAACGTGTGACGCTCGGGAATGAAAACGCGCCGGCGGCGGAATTGTCGTGGAGGGTCGCCGGTTGCCAGTCCCAAGTCCCTTCGTCACAATGCCATCTGAGTGCTTTGGGGCCAACAGTGCGCTTGCCACCGAGCGCCAATTCCCGTCTTTCAGGGCTTTAAACGCCATGCCGAGCGACGTCACGCAGATCACGGTCCCTAAGTTTCGGGCCATGAAGGCGGCCGGTGAGAGGATCACCATGCTGACCGCCTATGACTATACGATGGCGGGCTTGTTGGACGCTGCCGGCGTGGAAGGCATCCTGGTCGGCGACACCATGTCGATGGTCGTGCAGGGGCATCCCAATACATTACCGGTCACGCTGGACGAGATGATCTATCACGCCGAGATGGTGGGCCGGGCGGTGCGCCACGCGCTGACCGTGGTCGACCTGCCGTTTCCCAGCTATCACCTGGGCACCTATCGCGCCATCGAAGCAGCCGGGCGCATCCTCAAAGAAACGCACTGCCAAAGCGTCAAGCTCGAGGGGGGAGCGCAGCAAGCCGAAGTAATCGCGGCGCTGGTGTCGGCCGGCATCCCGGTAATGGCGCATTGCGGGCTGCGGCCGCAGGCCGTACACCAGTTGGGCGGCTATCGCGTGCAGCGCGACGATGAGCAGTTGCTGGCCGATGCCCAGGCCGTGCAAGCCGCCGGCGCGTACGCCGTCGTGCTTGAGTGCATCCCGGCCGCGCTGGCCGCCAGGCTGTCAAAGCAACTGGAAATTCCCACGATCGGCATCGGCGCCGGCGCGGGTTGCGACGGCCAGATCCTGGTGACCAACGACCTGCTGGGGCTGACCAGCGGCTACGTACCGAAATTCGTCAAGGCGTACGCCGACATCAAGCACGTCATCACCGACGCCGTGACGCACTATCGCGACGACGTGCGCAGCGGCAAATTCCCCGGTCCTGAGCAAACGTTTAAGTAGTGGCTAGTGCGGAGATACACCAATAGCTACTGCTTCGGCGTACGCTGGGAACGAACTTTGCACCGCCTCCGGCAAACTGAACACTAGCCACTGATCACTCTTTTCTTCCCCCCATGCCCAATCGCCTGGCTGACGAGTCGAGTCCTTACTTGCTGCAGCACGCGGCGAACCCGGTGGATTGGTATCCCTGGGGGCCTGAGGCGTTAGAACGGGCGCGGCGGGAGGACAAGCCGATCTTTCTGTCGATCGGCTATTCGGCGTGCCATTGGTGCCACGTGATGGAGCACGAAAGCTTCGAAAGCGACGAAATCGCACGGCTGATGAACGAACACTACGTGTGCGTCAAGGTCGATCGGGAGGAGCGCCCCGACCTGGACCAGATCTACATGAACGCGGTGCAGTTGATGACCGGGCGCGGCGGCTGGCCGATGTCGGTGTTCCTGACGCCCGAGTTGAAGCCGTTTTATGGCGGCACCTACTGGCCGCCGCAGGCGCGGATGGGCATGCCGGGCTTCGACCAGGTGCTCTCGGCCGTGGCCGACGCCTGGCAAAATCGCCGGGAGCAGGCCATCGAGCAGGCCGACTCGCTGGTGGAACACTTGCGCACAGCGGCCGCGCCGCAAGTTTCCGGTGGCGAGCTTACGAGCTCGCTGATCGATGGCGCGGTGCGGGGCTTGGAGCGAACGTTCGATCCGATGCACGGCGGATTCGGGCCGGCGCCCAAGTTTCCCCATCCGATGGACCTGCGGTTGTTGTTGAACGCCTGGGGACGACGAGCGGATGAAAACGTGCTGCACCTGGTCACCTTCACGCTCGACAAGATGTCGGCCGGCGGCATGTACGACCAGCTCGGCGGCGGATTTCATCGCTACTCGGTCGACGAGCGATGGCTCGTGCCGCATTTCGAAAAAATGCTCTACGACAACGCGCTGCTGGTGCCGTGCTACGTCGACGCCTATCGCGCGACCGGCCTTGCGGATTATGCGCGGATCGCACGGGAAACATGCGACTACGTGCTGCGCGAGATGACCGATCCGGCCGGCGGTTTCTACAGCACGCAGGATGCCGACAGCGAGGGAGTGGAGGGCAAGCTCTTCGTCTGGACGCCGGAAGAAATCGCCGAGGTGCTGGGCGCAGGCGCCGCCGAGACGTTTTGTCGCTATTGCGACGTGACGCCCGAGGGCAACTTCGAGCACGGCCAGAGCATCCTCAATCGGCCCAAGACCTTGGCGCAGTTCGCGGCGGTCGTCGGGCGCGATGAGCAGGAACTGGCCGGCGAGCTGGCACGCGACCGCGCGAAGCTGCTGGCCGTACGCGAGAAGCGCGTGCATCCCGGGCTGGACGACAAGGTGCTGGTCGCCTGGAACGGCCTGATGATCGAAGCGCTGTGCGAAGCGGCCGACGCCTTCGACGAGCCGCGTTACCTGGCGGCTGCCCAGCAAGCCGCGAGCTTCTTGCTCTTGAGCATGCGGCGCGCGGACGGGCGGCTGTTGCACACCTGGCGCGGCGGCGATGCGCGGCTGGATGCTTACCTGGATGACTATTCCTGCCTGGCCGCGGCGCTGGCTCGGTTGTACCAATCCGACTTCGACGAACGGTGGATCGACCAGGCGATTGCGCTGGCGGAGTTGATGCTGCGGCTGTTCGCGGACACGGCGTCGGGCGGATTCTTCTACACGGCCAGCGATCACGAGGAACTGCTCACGCGGCAGAAGGACTTGTTCGACAACGCCGTGCCGAGCGGCAACTCCATGGCGGCGGTGGCGCTGTTGCGACTCGGCAAGCTGACCGGCCGGGGCGACTTCCTCGCGGCGGCCGAGCGCACGCTGCAAGCGGCCAGCGG
>JBGSYQ010000252.1:0-10378 GCA_041750795.1 Pirellulales bacterium
GCGGCGGCCGGCGCGCTTCCAGCTCGGCGGCGCCCTGCGGAGCGACTTCCAATTCCTGCGGCGCAACGGCCGGTCGCGGATCGCCCGCCAACGGAGCTGCAAATGGATTGCCGCCACCGGGCGCCGGTTCTTCCTGTTCGAACGGTTGCGGCTCGCTCTGCTGCGCGTAACGCGCGTTGGGATCCGTCTCGTCGGCCGGCAGGAACGAGCCGTGCGGCACTCCGCCGCTCGATTCGGAACCGCTGTTGGCCCACATGCGGCTGTCGATATCGCCCAGGCCGGCGTTTCCTTGTTGTGCCGCGACCACGGTTGGACTGGTGTTTTTGGCTGCCGGCTCTGGCTGCCCCGCCACACTGCTCTTGTCGGGAGCGCCAACCGGCGCGGCCGTCAGTACGAACCGCTTGACGGCCAAGCCGATCAGAGCGCCGGCCAGGACGCCCACGACCACAATGCCAATTTTCGATTCCTTGCCCATCACATCTCCTCCATGAGAGCGGCGATCGCTGCGTGCGGCGATCCATTATGCCGTAGGTTGGATACTCGCCACGCGCATCTTCGCGCTGCGCGAACGGGGATTTCTGAGAACTTCGGCTTCGCTCGGACGCAACGGCTTGCGCACCAGCGCCTGATACCGCGGGTCGTCGCGAAAGGCCTCTTTGACCAGGCGATCCTCCAACGAATGAAAACTAATCACCACCACCCGTCCGCTCGGAGCCACGCAGGCCGGTATCTGCTGCAGCCCTTTGGCGAGCGAACCGAGTTCGTCGTTCACTGCGATCCGCAGGGCCTGAAACGTCCGCGTCGCCGGGTCGATCCGCTCCGGTCCGCGCGAACGCGGCACCGCGCGGCGTACGATCTCGGCCAGCCGCTGTGCCGTGCGTATCGGCGCTTTGGCTCGCTCCTCCACGATCAGCCGGGCGACACGCCGGCTATGGCGTTCTTCACCGAACTTGTATATCAAGTTTGCCAATTCCGTGGCATCCAGATTTTCGACCAGTTGCCAGGCCGGCTCGCCGCGGGTGGGGTCGAAGCGCAAGTCGAGCGTGCCCGGGGCGTCGAAGCTGAAGCCACGCTCGCTATCGGCCAACTGGTCGCTGGAAAGTCCCAGGTCCAGCACGATTCCCTGTACTGCCTTGATGGCAAGCTGCGCCAGCACTTCTGCCAGCTCGCAGTAGTTGGCGTCGACCAGCTTGATGGGCAAACCGGCCAGCCGCCGCTCGGCCGCAGCGCGTGCCTGCGGATCGCGATCGAAGGCGATCACCGTGCCGCTGGAACCGACGCGTCGCGCCAAGGCCTCGGTGTGGCCGCCTCCGCCCAGCGTGCCGTCGACGAACGTCTGGCCGGGCTGGGGATCGAGCCAATGGAGCACCTCGTCGGTCATGACGGGCACGTGCAGCGGCGTCACTCGATCCATGCTAAGAACCGGCGCTGGCGGGGCGAAAGCTGCTGCTGCTGCCGAGAACGAGAAACCACCCTCCCCGGAGCACTTCCGTGTGCTGTGCCGGGGTTGGGGGTTGCAGTGGTGGCCCCAGCGCCACTCACTGCGGTTCGCAACCCCACCGCATTCCATGCTTTCAGGGTTTGCCGCATCCCAAGGGGTCAATCGGTGGCCGCGGACTGACCGGTTGGGGTGGGCACGATGGCGAACATCGGACGGACGAAACGCGAAATCTCTTTCGTTAACAGTCGTGACTCATTACCGTCATACGCTGGGCGGCTCGAACGCCGCCTCGGCAATCTGGTCGAACTGACTTTGCTTCTCTTGCACGTAATGGTTCCAACGCTCGCGGTCCCACAGCTCCAAGTGCGTCTGCACGCCGATCAACACAGCTTCTTTGCCCAAGGCGGCCAGTTGCGCCAGCTCGGGAGGAATTCGCACTCGACCTTGGCCGTCGACTTCGACCGCTTGAGCCCGGGCGTAAAACAACCGGCTAAAGGCTCGCACGTCCTGAGCGTTGGGCGAGGAGCGGGCGAGCCTGGTGGCCAGATCGGCCAGAGCATCCTCCGTAAACAGAGCCAGTGAACCGTCCGTGCCCGGCGCGACGTACAACACGCCTTTCGCCGAGGAACCCAATGCGTCGCGTAACGGCTTGGGGATTGCCACTCGCAGCTTTTCATCCACCGCGCGGCTGAACGTGCCGGTCAGGAGCATGAATCACCACAAATCCCCATTAGTCACCAACGAGCCCCAAAGATACCCAGATCTGCGACTGCGTCAAGCGCGCTTTTTTCCCGCGATTTCCAGCCCTCTTTGCCCCAGAAACGGCAAAACGTCCGAGACCGACGCAAGGTTTGCCGCCCGGCAAAATTTCAAAAATAATTCCGGCCTGGCTGTCCGCGTTAGAATTCGACGGGTTGCTAATCCAGCGAGGCGTACAGCCGTTCGTAGGCCGAGACCATTGCCTCGATGGAGAACCATTGGCCGGCGCGCTGGCGATTCTCGCGTCCAAGCTCCGCCGATAGCGCCGCGTCGCCAAGGATGAGCCGCAACTTCGCGGCGAACGCTTCGGCATGACCCGAGCGCACCACCTGTTGCGCCGCGCCGGGACCCAACGCTTCGCTCACGCCTTCCACGTCGGTCGCCACGATCGGCCTGGCCGCGGCCATCGCTTCCAGCACCACGTTGGGCATGCCTTCCCACTGCGACGGCAGCACCAATACGTCGCTCGCCGCCAGAATCTGCGGCACGTCGGCGCGATAGCCCGCGAAGACCACGCGCGGCGCAATGCCGAGCCGCGCGGCCCGTTGCTCCAGCGCCGCGCGTTGCGGGCCGGAACCCACCAGCAGCAAGTCGTGCTCGCGCTGTGCCTCGAACACCGCCGGCATCAAGTCAAGCAGCCAACTCAGGTTCTTCTGCCTGTCGAGTCGGCCCACAAAGGTGATCAAACGGCGCTGCGATTGCACGCCCAGATCGGCCGGCCGTTGGCCACCATCGACCGAGAACCGCGTCAGGTCCACGCCGTTGGGAATCACCACCAACTTGTCCGCCGGCAAGCCACCAGCGGCGCGCGAGAACTCGCCCACCATCTGGCTGACGCACACGTGCCGCTCGACCCACGGATCGGTCCAGCGCGCCACGCGCAAGTGCCAATCGTGACGACGCTCGGCCACGCGAATGCCCGTGAGCACGTGCGGCACGCGGGCGCGATGAGCGGCCCAGGCGCCGACGGCATTGGCGTGAAACAATAAGCACTGCACGATCCGCGGACCATCTTCGCGCATTTGCCGCACGATCGCCCGTGCAATCCAGGGCAATTGGACGGCATGCCGGGCGCCAAAATAGCGCACCGTCACGCCGGCCTGCTCCAGCCGGTCGGCCAACGACGTGGGATTGCCCTCCGGCCGCGGTCCCAGACAATACACCAGGGACTCGAATTGCTGCCGGTCGAGCCGAGTCGCCAATTCCACCAGACACCGCTCGGCGCCGCCCGGGTCGAGCTCCGTAATACAGAAGGCGATGCGACGTGGCTTGGTTCCGCTGGCGTTCAAAGCGTACTCCTACCCCAGACTCGATCCCGCACGAAAAGGCCGCGATGCTCTCACTGTCCGACTACGACTACGAGCTTCCCAAGCGGCTGATCGCCCAACACCCTCTTGCCCGTCGCACCGATGCGCGGCTGTTGCTGGTGGATCGTGCCGATCGAACACTGCAACACTATCATATTCGCGATCTGCCAAACTTGCTGCGCACCGGCGACACCTTGGTCGTGAACGACACGCGCGTGATTCCGGCACGACTGGTGGGATTCCGCGAACAGACGGGCGGCCGCTGGGAAGGCCTGTTTCTCTCGTCCGACCAGCAAGGCAATTGGCGCCTGCTGGCCAAAACCCGCGGCAAACTCACGCCCGGCGAGCACGTGGCGCTGGTCAACGAACAGCAGCAGGCGGCGTTTCGCCTGCGATTGCTGCTCAAGGAGGATGCCGGCTCGTGGATCGCCCGCCCGGAAATGCCCGGCGAACCGCTGGCGCTCTTGGAACAAATCGGCCGCGTGCCGCTGCCGCCGTATATTCGCGATGGAGAAATGGAGCCGGCCGATCGCGACCGCTACCAGACCGTCTATGCCGATCCGCCCGGCGCCGTGGCCGCGCCCACGGCCGGGCTGCACCTGACCCAAGCGCTGTTGGATCGGCTGACCGCCGCGGGCGTCGCGATCGTCCGCGTCACCTTGCACGTGGGTCTCGACACGTTCAAGCCCGTGACCGTCGAAAACCTGCTCGAGCATCCCATGCACAGCGAGTGGTGCCGCATCACGCCCGAGGCCGTGGCCACAATCGCCGCGAACAAGCAGCGTGGCGGCCGCACGATCGCCGTGGGCACGACCAGCGTGCGCGTGTTGGAAACGGCCACGCATTCGGGCACGCTGGGCGAGTTTGAAGGTCCGACCGAGTTGTTCATCCATCCGCCGTATGAATTTCGCGCCGTTGATGCGCTGTTGACCAATTTCCACCTGCCGCGAACCACGCTGCTGGTGCTGGTCCGCACCTTCGGTGGCGACGCCCTGATGCGCCAAGCCTACGCAGAGGCGATCCGCGAGGAATATCGGTTTTACAGCTATGGCGACGCGATGTTGATTCTGTGACCGTGCGTCGCAGTCGAGCGGACAGCGCAAGGTGGTGGTCAGGCCGGCAGCGTTTGCTACAATCGTCCTCGACCTCAACCATCCAACACCTCCCCATTTCACCAGAAGGGACTCTGCCGTGACGCAAGTGAAAACGGAACGCGTACTGGTCGTGCCCACCGAGTTGTTCCACCGTTTGGGCCATTTCCAGGGCTTTTCCGACCAGGTCGAGCGGTTTCTGCCCGAGTTGTTCAGTGCCGAGCACACCAGCTATCGTCCGCGGCACGAGGTGGAGGAGGACGCAAGCTTCAAGCAGTTGATTCCCTATGTGATCTTTCGCCATCGCGATGCGCAGGGGCGGCTGCACGTGTTCCAGTACACGCGTGGCAAAGGGCAGGGGGAGGGCCGGCTGCACAGCAAGCAAAGCGTCGGCATCGGCGGCCACATCTCGGCCGACGACTCGCCCGGCGAGCATGCCCAGAGCGCTTATCACGAAGGCATGCGCCGCGAACTGGCCGAAGAAGTAGCCATCGACGCGTCTTACAAAGAGCAGTGCGTGGGCCTGATCAACGACGACCAGACCGAAGTGGGACGCGTCCATTTGGGCGTTGTCCACGTGTTTGACATCGAGCAGCCGTCCGTACGCCCGCTGGAAGTCGACATCATCGAAGCCGGCTTTCGTCCGATCGAAGACGTCATGGCCGACACCAGCCGGTTCGAAAGCTGGTCGCAAATCTGCCTGGAAGCGCTATTCGGCCAACGATAGCACGGCAGCATACCGAGCGTCGGGATACCGAGCGTCGGGGCATACTGAGCGTCAGGGCGGCAGAACTGTCTGCGCAGCGGATTGGCCGAGCGGGCGACGCCCCCGTTACAGCAGCGCCTTGATCGCCACGCCGGCCACCAGCGCGCCGGCCGCCAGCAACAGCGGGCCCAACACCAGCACGGATAGCGCCAGCGGAAACTCCGACTCGCTGGGCATCAAATCCGGCGCTTCGATGTCGGGCAGCGTCTCGTGATCTGCCGAGACCACCGGATCGGTGCGTTGCGTCACCTGGCTCGAGCTATCGTCCGGGCCGGTGCCCAGGTCCTCAAACCAGCCGGGCTGCGTGTCGCTCTGCGAGGACGCTGCGGCACGCTCTATTGGCACGATCGGTTGCTGAATCTCGCGCACCGCGCCGACCACCGACTCCTTCGCCCAGGGCGCCAGTCGCTGCACCACGGCGCTGCCCGATTGCAAGCGGCGCCGCGGATCCTTTTCCATCATGGCGGCGATCACGTCGATGAACTCGTCGCTCAGCTCCAGGTTGAAGCGGCGCGGATTGAGCGGAATCTCTTCGCAATGCCGCCGCGCCTTGTCGCGCGTGGTGCCACCGGGGAACGGCACTTTGCCGGTCACGGCGTAATACAGCGTGCATCCGAGTGAGTAAATGTCGCTTACGGGCGACGTCTCGCCAGGTGACTTGATGTGTTCGGGCGACAGGTAGTCGGCCGTGCCCACAATCCTTCCGGCACGCGGGTCGCCGGGATCGTCGACGCCCAGGAAGCTCGCCAGCCCCAGGTCCGAGACTTTGGTGCGGCCGTCGGGCGTCACCAGCAGATTACCCGGCTTGACGTCGCGGTGTACCAGTCCCTTGGCATGAGCATGAGCCAGTCCGCGTGCCGCTTGCGAGATGATCGTGGCGGCGTCTTGCATCGACAGCTTGCCGCGCTCGCGCACCAGCTTGCGCAAATCGATGCCTGGCACGTACTCGGTCACCAGAAAGTTGACGTTGCCATCGTGCCCCGCGTCGTAGGCATGCACCAGGTTCTCATGATCGAACTGGGCTTGGGCGCGGATTTCGCGGGTGAAGCTGGCCACCGCATCGGGCGTCGAGCGGTGACGCGGAAGTACCTTGATGGCCACCACGCGCCCCATCAGCTTGTGTTCGGCGCGGAACACCTGCCCCATGCCCCCCTGGCCGATGGCGTCGATCACCTGGTACGGACCCAGGCTGAATTTCACGCGGCCCGCCTTGAGCATTGCGGCCTGCCACGGGTTCAAGCGCCCTTGCTCGACCAGCTTGGCGGCCAACGCGCCGTCATCCACCTCCACCCAGGTGCCGATCGAACCGTGCGCAGCGCGCACCGCGGTCTCGGCCTCGATGATTTGCTCGACGGTCAACAGCCCGCTGGCCAACGCCGAGCGACGAAAGATAGTGAGGGGAAGGTGATCCACAATGGTTTGCGCCCGTTGCCCAGCGCCCCCTGCAACGCTCGGTGCAACCCTTGGTTGTCGGAAGTTAATCCACCCGCGACTGCGGGCGACAGTCAACTCCCCCCAACTGTTCCAGATGGCATAAGTATAGCTTAGCCAGCGGAAAAGTTCACCCGTTTGCAAGCGTGCCGACGCTGCCAACTCGCGCAAAACGCGCGGTTTTTCACCCCTTCCCGAGTGTGACGGTTTCGATCGCACGGCGCTAGCAAACGCACAGCACACGGGTAAGATGGGGCGACGCTCGGTGCGCGCCGTGCATCCGCGCCGAACCATGCTTCCGGGACCAGTCCGCGTGTCGATCATCGAAACCGAGTCGCTCTGCCGCCATTACGGTCCGCGCCGCGGAGTCGAGGCGGTCAGCTTGCAGGTGCCCGAGGGATCGCTGTTCGGCTTTCTGGGGCCCAATGGCGCCGGCAAGACCACCACCATTCGCGTGATGGTCGGCCTGCTGCGGCCATCGGCCGGAACGGCACGCATCTTCGGGCTCGATTGCTGGCGCGACAGCCGCGCCATCAAGAACGAATTGGGCTACATGCCGGGCGATCTGCGGCTGATGGCGTGGCTCGACGGCGCCCGGGCGCTGCGTATCTGGGGAAAGGTGCGCGGTCGCGATTTGCTGCCTTACGGACGCGAGCTGGCCGAACGATTCCAGCTCGATCTGCGGACCAAGGTGCGCAACATGTCGCGCGGCATGCGGCAAAAACTGGGGCTCATCCTGGCCATGGCGCACAAGCCGCGGATCCTGATCCTCGACGAGCCCACGGTGACGCTCGACCCGCTTATGCAGGCTGAGGTGCAAGCGCTGTTGCGACAATGGGCCGCCGCCGGCCACACGGTGTTCTTCTCCAGTCACACGCTGGGGGAAGTCGAGCAGCTTTGCGATCGTGTGGCCATGATCCGCCAGGGCCGACTGGTCGCCGACGAATCGCTCGACACGCTGCGCCGCAGGGCAGGGCACGAGGTGACCCTGCGCTGGCGCGACGCCGGCGCAGCGCCTCATGACGTGCCCGCCTTTCTCCAGCTTTCGCAGCGCCAGGAAACGGTCTGGCAGGGCATGCTCAGCGGCCCGGTGGACGAACTGGTGCGCTGGCTGGCCGACAAGCCGTTGGACGACCTGGCCATCGGCCGGCCCGACCTGGAGACGCTGTTTCATCAGTACTACGCTCCGGAGCAGCGCGAGCCATGAACCAAGGCCTGATGCTCAAGGCGGCCATCGAGCTGTGGCCCGCCACGCTGTTGTGCGGCCTGTTGCTGGCCGCGGCCGAAGCGGCGCTGGCCTACGTCATTCCCACGTTCCAGGCCCAATGGAGTCAATCGGTCACGCAGATCGGCTTTCTGCAAGACTTCGTCAGCGCCATGCTGGGCGTCAAGGTCGCAGATCAGTTGGGGCCTGAGGCGTTCACGGCTTTTCCGTGGGTCCACCCGGTCGTGCTCTCGCTCGTGTGGGCGCATGCGCTCTTATGCTGCACGCAAATCCCGGTCGGCGAAGTCGACCGCGGCACGGCGGACGTCACCATGACGCTGCCCGTGACGCGCTGGGGCCTCCTCGCGTCGCACTCGGTCGTGTGGATCGCCAGCGGCATGATCGTGCTGGGGATGGGACTTGCTGGCAACGTCTTCGGCGGGCGTTACGTCGAAGCGGCACTACGTCCCGACGGTCAGCGCGTGGTGATCGTACTGGCCAACCTGTTCTGCCTGTATCTTGCCGTCGGCGCATTCTCCTGGTTGGTCTCCGCCAGCAGCAACCGCCGCGGCATGGCGCTGACCGTGGTGTTCGTCGTGCTGCTGACGTCGTTTCTGCTCAACTTTCTGGCACAGTTTTGGGAGCTGGCCGATCGGCTGTCGTTTCTGAGCGTACTGTATTACTACCGGCCCCTGTTCGTGCTGCGCGACGGCGCCGTGCCCTGGGGCGACGTCGGCGTGCTGCTGGCGACGGCCGCAACGCTGTGGATCGCGGCCGGAGTGGTATTCAGCCGCCGCGACATCTGCACGATTTGAATTGGCGTCGGAGAGCTCGGCAACAAAACGCCGGAACTGTCCGTCGCTCCGTCATCTCGAAAGTCTCCTTGCGCTGGGGGCTAAAGATCTTCACAACTGAGGGCTCAGATTTTCAGCAGCAGGTCACCTCGGCGTGGGTTGCCAAAAGGCTCGCAGCGAGAAAAAACCTGGGGTCGCAAAGTCTCAACACCTTGGTGATCGTGGCGGGGTGGGTTGGTAGCACGTTACAATGTGTGAGATGGCTGCCGTTTCTGCGCATCGGTCGAATGGGCAGCTAGCACTGCCCCGCAAGATGTCGGAACAACGGTCTAAAATACCTGAAGGAGGCTTGCGATGAAATCCGATCGTTGTTCACTGCGCGCCGCGTTTTCGATGTCGCTCGCCGTGATCGTCTCTTGCGGCGCACTCACCGAAACGGCGATGGCGGAGTTCACTTTGATCGACGACTTCGAGAGCTACTCGGTCGGCGGCGCCATCGATGGCCAAGGCTATTGGCAGGCAGAAGCCGGCGCGAATCCGGTGGCGGCGGGCGTCTCGGCCGACCCGCTTAACCCGAGCAATCGTGTCTTGAGCATCGGCGAAGCGGGTTTTCCAAGCGGCCGCTTGGGGCACCGCGAGACGATCAACACCGATCCGGCGCTGCGCATCGTCCAAGGAACCACGGCGACGCTGTTCTATCGCGTCGCCTGGGACGTCCATCAGGTCGCCACGTCGATCGGCATGACCGACGTGGCCAATCCCATCAGCGACGTGATCTTCAACTCCTTTACGCAGTTCGAAAGTCAGTTCATCCTTTCCTTCACCCCTGGCACGGACGACATCGCCATGCGCGATGGCAGCGCTGCTAGAATCTTGACCGCCGACGTTGCGCCGCTCAATTGGTACAACGTGTGGCTGGTTATCGACAACGCCGCCGACACCACCAAGCTTTTCATCCAGGGTGGCGCTTTTTCGAGCCAGACACAGCTCGACTATCTAGGCGATACCACGTTCCTGTTTCGCAATGGTGTGGCCAACAACGACCTGCTGACGTTCCTGATTGTCACCGGCCGAAACACCAGCAACCAGCCGCCCAATCCCACCGAGAACATCGGCCCGGTCTACGTGGACGACCTGTACATCGATACGTCAGGGGTCAATCTGACAAATCCGGTCCCCGAGCCCGGCGGAATCGCCCTGTGCTGTTGCGCGGTGCTTGTGCAGATTGGCACGGCAGTCCGTCGGCGGCGGGCGGGTTGTCGCAGATTGACGGCGTGGTGACACCTACACCGATCAATCGCCCGCAGCGCGAGTTCCCGCCATCACCACCAACGACAACCGGCCTTCAATGCGGAGCGAGCAATCAAGTGCCAGTTTCCGGGACCAGGCCAGGCCTGGGTCGAATACGGGAGAATCGGTGCGCCTGCACGGGCGTTTTTGTCGCTCCGGCTCTCAGTCGTCGATTCCGAGTGCTCGCCACGGAGCCGGCAACGGCGCCGTCAGTTCCAGAGGCTCGTGGCGCACCGGATGCTCGACCAGCAGCCGCCGCGCGTGCAGCGCCAGCCCGGGCTCGAACGCCGCGCCG
>JBGSYQ010000253.1:0-2282 GCA_041750795.1 Pirellulales bacterium
AGGACTTTGATGATTGAATCTGCGTCTTTCTCGGACTTCACAGCGTTTTCGCATGTCGCCGCACACCGCGAGACATGCGAATATTCCCGCGACATGACAAAACGCTTGGATTTCCGGCATTTCAACGTTCGAAAAGTCCTAGAAACTACTGCCTAACAGTCTGTTGAAAAATGCCGTCGTGACATTTTTCAACCTCGCCAAGTGCGAAACGAAGCTTCGCACGGCTCGCAAAATAACGACTTACGTCGCCATTTTGGTATCGCATCCATGCGATGTCGCAGCCCGTCGAATTTTTCAACGGACTGCTAAGCCACCGCCTGTCGCACGATCGCTGCCGCTAACGCGGCGCCAGTGCCCGAGCGCGCGCTGCCAGGTCGGTGTACTCTTGCGCTGCGCGATGGTCGCCCAACAACTCGTGCATGCGGGCCAGATTGCCGTAGGGCACGGCCAGCGCCGACTTGTCCAGTTGACCGTCCACTGCGGCGCGCTCCATCAACTCCAGCCCCTGACCGGTCAGCCGTACGGCCTCCTGCTGCTGACCCAGTTCCCAATAGGTGATGGCCATGCTGACGAAGGTTTCGCCGTGCCGCGCCTTGTTCACCGTGGACGAGGCCGGCGTGGGACTCTCCAGCAACGGCACCGCCTGCTCGAACCAGGCCAGCGCCTGCTGGTGATTGCCGCGCTCGATGGCGTGAATGGCGCCCATCCGGTAACAGAGCCACCCGCGCAGGTAGTCGTGGTTCGGAAAGTGATGGCCCACGGCCTCGCCTTGCGCGAAATAGGCCATGGCCATGTTGCCCAGCTTCGTGGCTTGCTCTGCGTTTTGTCGCGCGGTTTCGATTTCCGTGGCGTCGCCCAGCGCCACGCCCAGCCGCCAGGCCAGATGCGCCTGGTAGTCCGCATCGTCGGCCTGCCGCACCATCACCGCGCCCAGCTCGGTGAGTCCACGAATCCAGGGATGCGCATCGGGCGGCTCGACGATGCCGGCCAGTGCGGCCAGCGCGCGCTCGTAAACGTGCAACCGCACGTCGGCCGGTGCCCGCTCGTTTCGTATCAAATCGTCGGCCACACTCAGCGCCTGCGCCAACCACTGGGGCACCACGGTCGCCTGCTGTTTCCAATGGCCTTGTCCAACGTCGTATGCTACGCCGAGATAGGCGTCCACGAGCACTTCCTTGGCCGCGCGGCGCACCAGCATCGTCGGACTCTTCGCCAGCGGTTCGGCCAGCTTGACCGCCTGCAGGTGATGCTCGACCGCCTGTTTGAAATCGCGCTCGGGCGCGGCCGCCACGCAATCGCCCAGGCGGCAGTGGGCCATGGCCAGCGTCACCGGCTCGACGACCTGCGACTCGATCACGTCACGCACCTGCTGAATCGCGCCGCGATGGTCGCCGGTCACTGTCAGCACTTTGGCCATCGACAACCGATATTCCAGCTCTTCGGGCTCCAGCTCGATCGCCTTTTGCAGCGATTTGACCGCCTGTGCAAAGTCGCCCGCACGCGCCAGCACTTCAGCTTCGATCCAGAACGCCCGCCCGCAGTCCGGTTCCAGCCGCAGCACGTGCGCCACGTCGTCGAGACATGCGGCGTAGCGACTGCGCATGCGCGTCTCGGCCCGAGCCAAAAACGGCGCAGCGCCTACTTCTTCGATGACGATCCGTGCCACGCGCGGCCGCGACAACTGCACGTCCAGGACCAGCACCATGCCGTTCTCAGGATACGCATAGCCGAGCAGCCGGCCGCTGTCGTCCAGAATCTCCACCGCCTCGACGTCGGCGACCTTCAAGCGCTCGGCCGCCTTGTCGATCGCCAAACTCTCCCGCATCTTCAAGCTCATCGACTGCACGACGTCTTCCAGCACCGTGACGCGCAACTGGTCGAACGCCTCGCTGGGATACGATTCTCGCACGCCGCCCGGAATGCGATCGACCTGCTCGGGCTCGCCCCAGGCCTCGTGCAACTGGTCGCGCGTGGTGTGTCCCGGGCGGATGCCCAGAAAATCAGCGGCGATCGGCGAGGCAGAGCGCTGCGCCGCGCGATCCGCCCGCGGCGCCGGTGCATCGTGCGGAGGCGCTTCATTGGGCAGGGGAGCTGCATACTCCGCCGGCACGAGCTCCGTATCTTCCGCAAAGAGAGGTTCGGCGTCGAAGTCCTCCGGCGCCGCGACCAATGGCCGCGGCTCAATTCTGCGAGGCGGCACAAAATCTTCGGGCGGAGCGGGCGGTTCCGCCGGCCGCTGATCCTTGGCTTTCGCAGCTTCGAGCGCTGCGGCCGCCAGGATC
>JBGSYQ010000254.1:0-6776 GCA_041750795.1 Pirellulales bacterium
GTCGCGCGTCGGACTGCGCGCCGCCATGGCCGAACGCGCGCTCGAACAACGGCGCCAGCCGCGGCGCGATCTGCTCGACCGGCAACGTGTTGGGGGGCGCGGCCATTTCCAATCGCTCGGCCTGCCGGCTGAAGGCATAGCGGAACTCGGCAATGGCCCGTTCGATGGGCATGTCGCCCCGGCCCAGGAATCGCCCGGCGAACGGATGTCGCCCCATCAGCAGCAAGTGAAAGATCACCAAGGCCAGGCCAAAGCGATCGTGGTTCACCGTGCGGGCCAGCCCCCGAAAGTTCTGGCCTTGCAGCTCGGGCGGCGTAAACTGCGGCACGCCCACGTCGCACGCGAAGCGCCGTCCCCGCGCATGCACCTGAAAGCTGTCGCAATCGATCAGGAACACCGTGCCGCGCTGGCTGACCAACAGGTTGCCCTGGTTGACGTCGCCGATGACGTGCCCTTTGGCGTGAATGGCGTCGAACGCGGCGCAGCAGTTCATGGCCGTGTGCGCCAGAAAGCCCCAGTCCTTGTCCGGGTAGTCGATCTTGCGATGCGCCGGGCTGTAGAGCTTGTGGATCTCGTCGTGGTTGTCGATGCGCGGCAGGACGATGCCGCGGATGCGATCGGGCGCGCCGTCGCACAACACCTCCAGTGGCCAGGACGCAATGGCCGTCAGGTCGATCGAGGCCAGCTCGGCCATGGAGCGCAGCTTCTCGGCCTTTTCGGGCGTGGCCGGCTGATGATAGATCTTGGCCACTCGGCGTGCGTCGCCGGCAATCTCATACACGGCGCCTTCGCCGCCGGAGCCCAGCTCCTTGCCAAGGGCAATCGGGCGGCCCTGCGGATCGTAGTAACGCGCCATCAGAGTGAACGTCGCGCGGCAAGGATCAGGGTCTTGTCGTCGTCGGTCCGCTCGGTGACGGCCGGCGAGCTCAAGAATTCGACCAGCGGGCCCGACAGCAACTCCGGCTCGGCCGCGTCGCCCAGCGCCCGAAACATCGGCTCGAAGAATGGTCCGTGCGCTTGCCGGCGATTGAAGTCGAGGGCCAAGGTTTGCAGCCCGTCGGTAAACAGCGCCACTTCGTCCGGCGGCGCGGCGCACCAGGCGCATTCCAGGTGCGCGGCGAACTTGGGATCGGTGACGAAGAACGTGGTGTTGGCGTATTCGCCCGAGCGCGGCCAGAGGATGTGCTCGTACCGCTCGCCCACGCGTGCCACGATCGCACCGTCGCCGATCTGCCCGAACGCAGCGCCGGTGTCTCCGACGATGGCAAACAACAGCGTACACGACAGTTGCCGGGGCTCGACCTTTAGTCGACTGGCTTCGGCCACTAGCGCTTCGTGTACCGGCTGCACCCACTGGGTGGCTTGCGATTCGAGCGCCAGCGGCAGCGAACCGTGTTGGTGCAGCCAGGCGGCGATCTCGCTCACCAGAGTTTCGCAGGCGATCCGCGCGCCGATGTCCGAATGTTCCGCGCTGCCGGCACCGTCGGCACAGGCCAGCACCAGCGCGGATCCTGGCGGCAGGATCACGCTGGCGGCCGTGCAGTAGTCCTGGCACGGCAGGCCGCTCCGCTCGTGCGACGTGCCCGGCACGCTCTGGCAAAGAAGGTTCCACATGGAAATATGGGACGTGCGCCGTGCAGCTTACTGTCCCCTCGTGAGTTTACGCTGGAGGCATTTCGAGCTCATCCCATTTTTGCTCGCGACTAAATCGTGGCCCAGCCGTCGGGCGACGCCGGGTTTGACAGCGGCACTTCGTCGCCGGGCGTGGAGCGCGAGACCGACTGTTGCGAGTTGGACAGCCACTGGAACAAATCGCGGAAGCGCAAGCCCTTGAGCCGCAGCGGCTCGCGCGTGGCGATCTGGCTCAGCACGCCCATATCGGCACCTTCCACGCCCACGGCAAAGAACGAGAACGCTTTGTCGCGCTCGCCCTGCCTGACGCGCTCGGCGGCCGAGCGCCATTCGTCGGTGGGCGCGCCGTCGGTGATCATGAAGATCCACGGGCGGTAAAACGCGATGCCGTTTTCGCGATAGGTGGCTTTGCGATCGGTGACCATTTCGATGGCCCGGTTGATGGCCGCACCCATCGGCGTATCGGCGTAGGGCTCGAGCACGGGCGGTTGAAAGTTTTCGGCCGTGGTGAAATCCACCAGCGTATTCACCTCGCCGCCAAAGCTGACGATGGCCACCTCGACCCGCTTCGACGCCAGGCTGTCGGAAACCAGCTCCTCTTTATAGACGCCCAAGCCCGCGTTCAGCTCGGCAATCGCCTGCCCCGCCATCGAGCTGGAAACGTCCAGCAACAGCACACAAGGCACCCGCGGCTCCGGGTTCTCCGCGAAGCTATCGGTGCCAAAAGGAATTTGTTCGATCATGGCAAGTTTCTCCATGCCTGCTTAAACGCCAACTGGGAGCGGGCGACGCGCGAATACCAGGCTGGATTCTACAGCAACCGGGCCGGCCATTCACGCACTTTGGCGCTGCCTTCGTCGTCAGATCACCATGAAAGTCGCGGTAGTCCAATCGGTGTCTGAGCGTTGTGGACCGAAGGTCCAACCGATACCAGCCAGGGGCAACGCCCCTGGAATGTGAGACAACCGCGGCTTGCTCTCAGCCCCATCGGGACGAAACTATTCGTCGTCAAGTCATGGACCGCCCCGTTGGGGCTTGCACCAATGATCTGGCGTGCGCGGATACCAGGGGCGATGCCCCTGGCTGGTATCGGTTGGGCCGTTGGCCCACAATGAGCAGCGGGCGAGGAAGGTTAGTACCTCTCATGCAGGTGTTTTCCACAGAGGATTCCTGGCACCGTTCTTTTAACGCAGGTTCCGTGACCGTGACCTGCGAACCGTTTAGCATTAAGTTTTGCGGACCTTATACTGCCTATGCCACGCTCCCAAACCATCCGCACACACGGTTGCGTATCGAAGACGGTTCGCATCTACGACCTAATTGAGGGCATCAAAGGGCCACAAGTCCACCTGGATCTCGACGCAGAAAATCGACTGGTCGGGATCGAGATCCTGGTTTATGAAGCAGATTTGCAGTAGTCCTCCGGTGCAAGTAGCGTATGTCGCGGACGTTGGTTCGCCCCGCCCCGCGATTGCCCCCGTCCCGCCCGCCTGCTATCCTGGCATGCTTCCCGCCTGCCCGGTTTGGTCTCCCTAAAGGTCACGTCCCATGAGAACTCGTCCTCACAGTTCATTCGTGAAGAAGCTTAAGTCGATGCGCTGCCCGAAGTGCGGGGCGAAGCTCAATCCGCAGCGAAAACGCTGCACCCGCTGCAGCAGCGTGGTCAGGGTGCGGCCCAAGAAGTCGTAGCCTGTGTTGCGAACAGTCCCGCAGGCGCCAAGGTGCGTAGCGGGGGGCGCAACCCCGCCGATCCCGCGACGCACCGTCCTCGGTCTTAGAGCCGCGTCAGCAGCGACGGTTGGTCTCCGTCGCCGCTGACGCGGCTTGCATTGGAAAATCATCGATCGATTTCGACGGGCTTGCGCCCGTCGCTACATTCCATTGGCCCTTCGGGCCATACCTCCGGCCGGTCGATCCCGAGCGACTTGCCGGCATTTTCGCCCTCAAACGCACGGCCGCCGGACCTCCGTTTCGCATTGTCCCGCGTTACCAAAACCCTTATACTACTTCTGGTTGCGACCTGTTCCCGCTTGTTGCCCTCCCGTGTGCCGCTTAGCCCATCATGGCTCACTCCCGGCAGTTGATCTCGTTGGCTGATGCCCAGCCTCCGTTTTTCGCTGCCGCCGACGTGGGAGGAACGAACATCAAGCTGGGGCTGGTCGACGATGCAGGCCGGCCGCTGGCCTACGAGAGCATGCCCACCGAAGAGGAACAGGGGCCTCAGCAAGCGGTCGATCGGATCAGCCAGACGCTTCGCCAGATGGTCGCAGGCGTGGGGCTGGAGTGGAACCAGATCGACCGCGTCGGACTGGGAACGCCCGGCACGATGGACACGGCACGCGGCGTGCTGCTCGAGCCGGGTAACCTGCCGCACTGGTGGCACTTTCCCATCCAGAGCGCTCTGGCGGATGCGAGCGAGTTGCCGGTCACGTTCGTCAACGACGCACGTGCGGCCACCTACGGCGAGTTCTGGGTCGGCAGCGGACGCGTGTTGCGCAGCATGGTGATGTTCACGCTGGGCACGGGCGTGGGGGGCGGCATCGTGATTGGCGATTTACTGGTCGAAGGCGAAAACAGCGCAGGCTCGGAACTGGGACACATGATCCTCGACTACCACGACGACGCGCGGATGTGCTCCTGTGGCCAGCGCGGCCACCTGGAAGCGTATGCCAGCGCCACCTCCGTGGTGAAGCGCACCGAGGAACTGCTGATTGCCGGCCGCAAAAGCTCGCTCAGCCAGCGGATGGTCCAAGGCGAGGAGCTTTCGAGCCTGATGATCGACGAGGAAGCCAATGCCGGCGACCCCTTGTCGTTGGAGATCATTCTGGAAACCGCCCGTTACCTGGGCATCGGCATCGCCTCGGTCATGCACACCATCGATCCGCAAGGCGTGGTGATCGGCGGGGCGATGACCTTTGGCGAGCACGACAGCCCCACCGGCCGCACGTTCCTGGAGCGCATCAAGCAGGAGGTTCGCACCCGTGCGTTCCCGTTCCTGGTCGAGCGCACCACGATCGACTTTGCCATGCTGGGCGGCGACGCCGGCTTTATCGGCGCCGCGGGCCTGGCCCGCCGAGCCCACCGCAAGGAAACCAACCAACCGAACTAGCAACTCTCGGCACGTTTCAGTAGCGTTCTTAATGGCTAACATCGACGGCAAACACATTCGCAACTTCTCCATCGTTGCCCACATCGACCACGGCAAAAGCACGTTGGCCGATCGGCTGTTGGAAAAAACCGGCACGATCGAAAAACGCGCCATGCGCGAGCAAACGCTCGACGACATGGACCTGGAGCGCGAGCGCGGCATCACGATCAAAGCACGGGCCGTGGCCATGCGCTACCAGCTCGACGGCCAGGAGTACGAGCTGAACCTGATCGACACGCCCGGCCACGTCGACTTTCAATACGAAGTGTCGCGCAGCCTGGCCTGTTGCGAAGGGGCCGTGCTGCTGGTCGATGCGTTCCAGGGAGTCGAAGCCCAGACCGTGGCCAACGCCTATGCGGCCATGGAGCACGATCTGAAGATCGTGCCGGTGCTCAACAAGGTCGATCTGAAGCACGCGCGGCCCGACGAGGTGATCGCCGAGATGGAGTCGGTGCTGGCCATCGATCCGGAAGAGGTGTTGCGCTGTAGCGGCAAATCGGGCGAGGGCACCGAGGATCTGCTGCGTGCGATCGTCGAGCGCATTCCGCCTCCGACCGGCGATCCCGGCGCGCCATTGCAGGCGATGGTGTTCGACAGCCATTACGACGAATTCCGCGGCGCCATCACCTACGTCCGCCTGATGAACGGCACCGTGCGCAAGGGGCAGAAGATTCGCTTTCTCAAAGCCGGCACCAACCACGAAGTGCTGGAATTGGGCCAGTTCGTGCCGCAGCGGCGCCCCTGCGACGAGTTGAAGGCCGGCCAGGTGGGCTACTTGATCTGCAATATCAAGTCGCTCGGCCAGGTACACATCGGCGATACGGTGAGCGTGCCCAGCGAGGAGGCCGCCGAACCGCTGGCCGGCTATCGCGCTCCGCAGCGCATGGTCTACTGCGGGCTGTATCCTTCGGACGGGCAGGACTTCGAGGAACTGCGCGACGCGCTGACCAAGCTGAGCATCAACGACCCCAGCTTCGAGTTCGAGCCGGAAACCAGCGACGCCTTGGGCTTCGGCTTCCGCTGCGGCTTCCTGGGACTGCTGCACATGGAGATCATCCAGCAGCGGCTCGAAGGCGAGAGCGACATGGACCTGGTGCAAACCGCGCCCAACGTCACCTATGAGATCCTGACCACCAACGGCGAAACGCTGCAGATCCATAATCCGCAGCAAGTGCCCGACTCGGGTCAGATCGACGAGTTTCGCCAGCCGATCGTGAAGGTGAATTTCGTGCTGCCGACGGACTATATCGGCCCGGTGATGCAGATGTGTACCGACCGCCGCGGCGTTTACATGCGCACCGAGTATCTCTCGCCCACGCGCGCGATGCTGACCTATGAGCTGCCGCTGGCCGAGGTGATCTACGACATGCACGACCGGCTGAAGAGCGTCACCCGCGGCTATGGTACGATGGACTACGAGTTGATCGGGTATTTCCCGGCCGAGCTGGTGCGGATGGACATTCTGATCGGCGGCAAGAAAGTGGACGCGCTGTCGATCATTTGCGATCGCCGCGACGCGGACCGCCGCGGCCGCGCGATCGTGAAGAAGCTGCGCACCGAGATCGACCGGCACATGTTTGAGATCGCCCTGCAAGCCGCCATTGGCAGCCGCATCATCGCACGCGAAACCATCTCGCCCTTGCGTAAGAACGTGACGGCCAAATGCTACGGCGGCGACATCTCGCGAAAGCGCAAACTATGGGCCAAGCAAAAGGAAGGCAAGAAGCGGATGAAGTCGATCGGCAGCGTCGACATTCCGCAGAAGGCGTTCCTGGCCGTGCTCGACACCGGCGCCGACAAGACCAACTGACGCCCGCGGCCGGCCGCCGTTCGCACAGCGCCGGCCTGGCGCTGCGCGTGGTGGTGAGTTGCCTGTTGGGCGCGATCCTGGTCGATGCGTTTCTCGTGAGCGGCCTTTTCTTCTCCGTCCGCGTCGCCAGCGGATCGATGGCGCCGGCGTTGCTGGGGCCGCACCGTGCCTGGCATTGCAACTCCT
>JBGSYQ010000255.1:0-4099 GCA_041750795.1 Pirellulales bacterium
AGCGCGTGCAGCCAGCACGGCGGCCAGCGCCGTGGCGGCCAACCAGCCCGCCAGCAACCAACCCTGCGTGCGCGCCAGCGCGGCGTCGAGATCGGTCAGCCGCTTCGACAGGTACAGCACGCCGAAAACCTGATCGTGCCGCATCAGCCGCGCGGCCAGATAGATCACACGCTCGTCCAGCGCGGAATTGTAGCGAGTCTGCTCGTGTGCGCCGCCGTCGGCAAGCGCCCGCCGGATTTCCGGACGGCCGAGTTGGCGCTCCAACTCGTCGGGCCGATTCTGGCTGTCGAAGTCGACCGTGCCGTCGGGCAACAACAGCGTGACCCGCACTCCGCTGGTTAGCTGCACGTGGCGGCACATCCGCGCGAATTCGACCCGATCGTCCGGAACCTCGGGGCCGAGTTGCTGGTCGAGAAAGTCGGCCAAGGCGGTCAACTCGGCGCGCGTGGCCGACAGCCACGATTGCTCGACCTGCTTGAGGACCAGCCAGCCGACACCAAGCACCGCCACCAGCGCGATGGCCGCGAACGAAGGAAAGAGGTGCCAAAGCAGGCGTCGCTTGGGCATGGCTATTCCTTAAATCGATAGCCTACCCCTCGCACCGTTTCGATATAGCTGCCAAATTTGCCCAGCTTTTTGCGCAAACCGGCCACCTGCACGTCGACCGAGCGCTCGGTGACGGGATAGTCCTCGCCTTTGACGGCGTCGACGATCTGGCTGCGCGAAAATGCCCAGCCCGGCTTGCGCGCCAAGAATTGCAACAGGCGAAACTCGGTGAACGTCAGATCCACCGGACGACCGCCGAGCAACACTTCGTGACGCCCCGGATGGATGACCAACTCGTGTACCTTGATCGACGAGTCGTCGTCCAGTTCTGGCGCGAGCTTGCGCCGCAACACGGCGCGGATCCGGGCCAGCAGCACGCGGGGGCTGAATGGCTTGGTGATGTAGTCGTCGGCGCCCAACTCCAGCCCCGTCACGATATCCGCCTCTTCCGTCTTGGCGGTCACCATCATCACGGGAATGTGTTGGGTCGCGGGGTCGCCCTTCAGAATGCGACAGACCGACAGGCCATCGACCGCCGGCAACAGCAAATCCAACAGGATGAGGTCCGGCAGTTGAGTGCGCGCCTCGCGCAGCGCCATTTCGCCGGAAGAGACGCAGCGGACTTGATAGCCCTCTTTGCCTAGGTTGTATCGAATCAACTCCAGCAGGTCCTCTTCGTCGTCGACGACGAGGATCCGTTCAGTTGCCATAACCCATTTATCCGCAGTTTCACCCGATGGAACACGCTGGGTCATGGATACCATGGCAGTGTTAGACATGAGTTAGGCTTGTGTGTAGATTCCGCGGGAACTGACGGTCGGCTACTGCCTGCTGCCAATCGTCGATTTTTGAATGCCTATCCACCAAATGGGCGTGGTCGATTCCAGCCGGATTGACACGTTTTCTGGGGCTTCCGTTGGTTATCCCTGGCCCATTGGCTATCGAGTGCTCAATAGGACCATGTTCGGGTGACTTCCGCCCTCGGCGGCACGTGTTTGCCATCTTATCGTGCCCGCCGTTGATTGCCTAGATCGCTCGTCCTGGCCGGCGTGGGGCCGTAGGGGCGCGCCATCGGCCGTACGGCCGGGTGCCGGCGAGCGCGGCGCGGTTGGCCGGAGTTGGGGTTCCGTGTTACAAGAGAGCCGCTAGCCAAGCAGCCCGCCGAAGCATTCAATGGGCCGGGCGCTTGTTGATAAATGCCACAGCGGCGTTTTTCGCCAGACTGCAAGAACCGTACGAGTCGGACACCGATGCTCACGCTGCTGCACATCTCGGATTTACACTTTGGCCCGCACTTCATCCCCGTCGTCGGCGAGGCGCTGGTACGCTCGGCGGCCGAATTGAATCCAGACCTGATCGTCGCCAGCGGCGATTTCACCCACCGCGCCAAGGCCGTGCAGTTCGCCGCGGCGCGCGAGTATCTCGATCGTTTGCCGCGGGTGCCGACCGTGGTTGTGCCCGGCAATCACGACGTGCCGCTGTATCGGCTGTTCGAGCGCCTTTTCGCGCCGTATGCCAACTATCAGAGATACATCTCGGGTGAGTTGGACACCGTGTTGATTCGTGACGACGTGGCGATCGTGGCGCTCAATACGACGGCGGCGTGGTCGAAAATCGTCAATGGTCGGGTGACCCGCGCTCAACTCGATTTTTGCGCCCACGCGTTTCGCGACGTGCCGGATCTCGTGCCGCGCATCGTCGTGGCTCACCACCACTTCGCGCCGGCGCCCGACTACGACGATCGGCACGACCTGCTGCGCCGCGCCCGGCAGGCCATCGACCGGTTCACCGAACTGCAGGTCGACATGATCCTGGGTGGCCATCTGCACCGCGCATTCATCGGCAACTCGCTGGACATCTATCCCAGCAAGGATCGTTCCGCCGGCATCATCGTGGTGCAGTCGGGCACGACCACCTCGCAGCGCGGCCGCGCCCGCGAACGCGAGAAAAACTCGTTCAACGTGATTCGGATCCAAGCGCGCACGATCCACGTGACGCACCACATGTATTTCAAGGAATTGGGCGGATTCGCGCCCGTTTCTCGGCACGAGTTTCCCCGCCGCGAGTGCCCTTACCTGGGCGAGGCGGAATAACGGTCTGTCGAAGAATTCGATGGATTCCCCGCGCGGCCGGTGTCCGCTACGGCGTGACTTCCAGGTCGGGACTTGCCTTTTTAAGTGCGGCAATCGCGTCCGGGGTGATGGCCGTCCGCTCGACATTCAGGTACTTCAAGGTGGTGACAGCCTGCAGATAGGGCACCGCCGCGTCGGTCACTTGCGTGCCCCGCAAGTCGATCGACTTGAGATCCGGAATCGCGTGCAGGTCTTTCAAGCCTTCGTCCTCGATCGGGCAGGACTGCAAATCAACTCGATACCCGCCTTTTTCGTAAAAGACGCGTCCGCCGGCCGCACGCACGGTGGACATGGCGGACTGTTGCTGGGGCGTCATCCGCGCGCCGCAACCGCCCACCGCGGCCAGCACGATCAAGCACACGATAGCCGGGAACGCGGCGCGCGCCGCGCGCGACGATCGAACCGATTGGCCCCAGTGCATTGAGGACGCTCCCTAACTGACGTTGTGGCAGATGTGACAACCATACAGCGATTCGCCTGGCAATTCCAGCGGGCGCGGCGACCAATCGCCCCACGCGGCCGGCGCCGCTGTGACGGTGCCCCCCCCGAATGCCAAAGGCAAGGGCCGATGGCAAACCACCGGCCCTTGAATTTTAGCACAGTCCGGCAAGAACGCGACTAAGGCGTCTGGACCTATTGGCCTGCTTCGCCCTGTCGGTTTTCGCGCTGGCGCTGACCTTCGCCGCCGCCGAAGCCGCGGTTTTGCGGCGGCAGCACTTCGGCAATGTTGGCGTCCTTGGGGATGGCGATGTCGAACCAGCCGATCATCATTTCCTCCCAGGTCTGGTCACCCCACCGCACGGGAATGGTCGGATCCGGATTGGCCGGATTGTCGGCCGAATTGTCGAAGTGCGCCGTGCAGTGCAGCTTCGTGCCCTTGGGCAGTTGCAGCGGCTTTTCGAACACGTAGCTGGTCTGCCAGTTGAAGTCGTACCGCGGCATGTTCAGGATCGTTTCCTTGCGGCCGTCGGGGTAGACCAAGTCGTAGCGAAAATCCTTACCTCGCAGGTGCATATGCGGAAAGATCGAAAGCATGATGACGTCGCCGCCATAGGTCCGCTCCGACTCGACCTTGTAATTCGGATCGCCGGGCGGAATCTCGAATGCTGCGTTGGCGGCATTCGCGGTGGCCACGCGGTATTCGACCTCATCCGGGTCGGCGAACTTGATACCCACCGCGCTGCGATCTTTCTGCGGCGAGCCGTTGGGCGTGTAGTGCATCTGAAACACCAACTGCGAACCAGCCGGAATCAGCTTGGCCATACCCTTGGGAAGCATCACCGGACGCGTGCCGGGCGCAAAGCCAGCCAATTGCCCGAAGGCTTGCTGTCCGCCTCCGCCGCCACCACGGCGACGCCGCTGTCCGCGACCCGCCTGCTGGCTGTCACCGTCGCGCACGTTGCCGTCTTCGCTGATGGCAG
>JBGSYQ010000256.1:0-2169 GCA_041750795.1 Pirellulales bacterium
CTGCTCGCCCGTGCGCCGCAGGCTTCGAAAGACGCCGTGGCCATTTTTTTGCGTTACAAGAACCGGCCACGGCCCCTAGGAACGGGACCACGGCGCACAAAACTTTTTTAGAAGTGTTTCGCCCAGGCACCGCTGCGCGCAGAGCAATCCGCCCGCAGCGGTGCCCTTTTTTATGTACCGCCACTCGCCACCGCCGCAAAACCAGCCATGAAACCAGAAAACAGCCTGAAGGCTGGACTCGAACGAGCCGATTTCCAACAACCGCTTTTTGATTTCCGATTCGCCGCCGCCCGATTTCTTTTCCTCCAGCCTCCAGCCTCCAGCCTCCAGCCTGCTCACCACGTCCTGCCCGTCGAGTCGTCGTGGTCAATCTCATGCAAGTTTGCCTCCGCACTCCGCGGCCTCGGTGCCCTCGACGGGCACCCACCAAAATCGCAAATCCAAAATCCAAAATCGCCCCAGCCCGCGGGCTGGGCTCCATCGTCCCAGCCTGTACCAGCCCCGCGCGGCCCGTTGCCAATCGCCCGCTAGAGCGGCATAATGCGGGATTCATCTCGACACTCCCTCCTGCCGAGGCGCCGACCATGCGAGACAAGCTTACTTTCGGCATCACCTTCGACGACGTGCTGCTCGAGCCACGTTACTCGACCGTCATTCCCTCGGAGGTCGACATCACCACGCGGCTCACGCGGCGCATCGCTTTGAACATTCCGCTGGTCAGCTCGCCCATGGACACCGTCACCGAAAGCGAGATGGCCATTGCGCTGGCCCAGGAAGGCGGTCTGGGAATAATCCACAAAAACATGTCGATCGAACGCCAGACCGAAGAGGTCGACAAAGTCAAGCGCAGCGCCAACGGCATCATCACCGACCCCGTCACGCTGCCCCCCGACGCCACCGTGGCGCGGGCGCGGGAAGTCATGGATCAGCACAACGTCTCCGGCGTGCCGATCGTCACCGCCGAACGTCGTTTGGTGGGCATCCTCACACGCCGCGACTTGCGGTTTCTCGAAGACTCGGGCCTCAATATCTCCAACGTCATGACCCGCGAGCATCTTGTGACGGCTACGGGAACCGTAACGCTTGAGGAAGCTGAGAAGATTTTGATGGCAAAAAAGGTCGAGAAACTTTTGCTGGTTGACGAAGATTATACGCTGACTGGCCTCATCACCATCAAAGACATCGACATGATGAAACGCTTCCCCAATGCTTGCAAAGATGGGCAAGGGAGGCTGAGGGTGGGAGCCGCTATCGGCGTTTTTGACTACGAGCGCGCCGAAAGCCTGCTAGCAAAAGACGTCGACGTGCTCGTGGTCGACAGTGCCCACGGGCACTCGGCCAACGTGGTCGAAACCGTAAAATCGATCAAGAAACGCTGGGAAATCGAAGTGATCGCCGGAAACGTCGCCACCGCCGCCGGATGCCGCGACCTGATCGACGCGGGCGCCGATGCCGTCAAGGTCGGCATTGGCCCCGGTTCGATCTGCACGACGCGAGTGATCTCGGGCGTGGGCGTTCCCCAGATTACCGCCATCTATGATGCCGCCCAGGTTGCCAAGGATGCCGGCGTGCCGGTGGTGGCCGATGGCGGCATTCGCTATTCCGGCGACGTCACCAAGGCGCTGGCGGCCGGCGCCCACTCGGTGATGATCGGCGGCCTGTTCGCCGGGCTGGCCGAAAGCCCCGGCGACACCATTTTGTACCAAGGGCGAAGCTTCAAGGTGTATCGCGGCATGGGGTCGCTGGGAGCGATGGTGGCCGGTTCCAGCGAACGCTATCGCCAGCGCGGCGTCGAGCGCAGGCCCGGCAAGCTGGTTCCCGAAGGGGTCGAAGGACGGGTGCCCTTCAAAGGCCCCTTGAGCGCATTTGTTTATCAACTGGTCGGCGGCCTTCGAGCCGGCATGGGTTACTGCGGCACGCAGACGATCGAGGCATTGCGGACCGAAACACGGTTTATCCAAATCTCCGCGGCAGGAGTACGGGAGAGTCATCCACATGACATCGCGATCACGCAGGAAGCGACCAATTACAGCAGCGAACCGGCCGCAGGCGACATGCACTAGCCCGTTGCACGCGGCATCGTACGCTTGCCTTGGGCGGCGCGCGGCGACCTTGCTGCTTTCGCTCGGCATGCTGGCATGCGCGCCCGCCGCGCTGGCCGGTTCGGCG
>JBGSYQ010000257.1:0-6882 GCA_041750795.1 Pirellulales bacterium
GGCCCCTAGGAACGGGACCACGGCGCACAAAACTTTTTTCCAGTTGTTTCGCCCAGGCACCGCTGCGCGCAAGCGCAGCGGTGCCCTTTTTTTGTACCCACCAGCACCAAAATCCCGCCAACCCACCAAAAACCCCAGCCAGAACGATGTTTTCCAGCAAGCCGCTTTTTGATTTCCGCCTCCCGCCGCACCCTCCCGATCATGTATGCGTTTCTTCCTCGCTTCGCACTTGGCGAGGTTGAAAAATGCTACGATGGCATTTTTCAACAAGACTGCTCGAAAAACTGCGAGGCGATTGATGCTGCACTCCAAGACATTTCGAACCCTGGCGGCCGCGGCAGTTTTCTTGTTGCCGGTTGTGCCAGCGTGGGCCGACGACACGCCGAGCGAGCAACTGGCCGGGCTGCTGGCCGAGAGCTGGGAGTTTGCGCTGGCCGAGAATCCTCTGTTCGCCACGCACGCGGGCGACGCGCGCTACAACGATCGGCTGCCGCGCGAAACGCTGGCAGACCAGGCACGGCGGAACGAGGTGGAGCGCGGGATCCTGCAGCGGCTGGAGGCTATTCCCCGTGACAAGCTGTCGCGTGCCGAACAAGTGAACTACGACATTTTTCGCCGGCAAGGGCGCGACGACACCAGCGAATTCGAGTTCCAGTCGCACCTGATGCCGATCACCAATCGCTCGGGCTTTCACGTTTCTTTTCCCGAGTTGCCGCAGCGCATGCCGCTCAACACGCTCAAGGATTACGAAAACTACGTGGCCCGGCTGCGAGCTTTCGAGCGATATGCGGCGGACCACATTGAGCTGATGCACGAGGGGATCAAGCAAGGCTTCACCACGCCGGCGGTCGTGCTGACCGACGTCGACAAGGCGATCGCGCCGCACGTCGTGGACGATCCGACGCGGAGCCTGTTGTTCAAGCCGTTTGCCGAGTTTCCAGATTCGATCGCGCCCGAGGACCGCGCGCGGTTGACGGCCGAGGGCAAAACGGCGATCGCCGAAAGCGTGGTGCCCGGCTATCGGACGCTGCTGACGTTCGTGACGGACCAGTACGTGCCCGCTTGCCGGCAGCAGATCGGCGCCAGTGCCCTGCCCCGCGGCCGCGAGTTTTATCGTTATCGCATCAAGCACTTCACCACCTTGGACGTCGATCCCGAGCAGGTACACGAGACGGGGCTGGCCGAGGTGAAACGGATCAAGGCCGAGATGCAGGACGTGATCGAGCGCGTGGGATTCGACGGCGACTTCGCGGCATTTGTCGAGCACTTGCGCACCGACCCAAGGTTTTACGTCGACTCGCCCGAGCAGTTGATGAAGGAAACGGGCCTGGTGCTCAAGCAGATCGACGGCGAGCTGCCGAAGCTATTCAAGACGCTGCCGCGCACGCCGTATGGTGTTCGCGAGATTCCGGCGTTCATCGCGCCGCGCACCACCACGGCCTACTACCAGCCGCCGGCCGGCGACGGCACGCGGGCCGGTTTCTACTACGTGAACACCTACAATCTGAAAAGCCGGCCGCTGTTCGAGATCGAAGCGCTGTCGCTGCACGAGGCCGTGCCGGGTCATCACTTGCAGATCGCGCTGCAGCAGGAGTTGACCGGGCTGCCCGAGTTCCGACGGTTCGCGCATCCGACTGCGTTCGTCGAGGGCTGGGGACTCTACGCCGAGAGCCTGGGTCGAGAACTTGGCTTCTACAAGGATCCGTACAGCGACTTTGGCCGCTTGAGCTACGAGATGTGGCGGGCCTGCCGCCTGGTGGTCGACACGGGCATGCACTACCTGGGCTGGACGCGCGAGCAGGCCATCCAGTTCATGGCCGACAACACGGCACTCACCTTGCACAACATCGCGGCCGAGGTGGATCGCTATATCTCGTGGCCGGGCCAGGCCACGGCCTACAAAATGGGCGAGTTGAAAATTCGTGCGCTGCGCCAGCAAGCCGAAGAACAACTGGGCGAGCAGTTCGACGTGCGCCAGTTTCACGACGTCGTGCTGGGCAGCGGCGCCGTGCCGCTGGACGTGCTGGACGAGAATGTGACGGCGTATATCGAAGCGACGCGCGTCCGATAAGTCGCAGCTTGGTGTTGTCTCTGCTGCTGTGCAGCGCAGTTGCTTACCGCGGCCAGTCGATCCCCAGCACTTTCACCAGAAAGGCCCAGCGGTCGGCGGCTTCTTCGATGCGCTTGCTGGTCGGTTTTCCGGCGCCGTGGCCGGCGCGGGTTTCGATGCGTATCAGGATCGGCTTGTCGCAGCCTTGCGCGGCTTGCAGCGTGGCGGCGAACTTGAAGCTGTGCGCCGGTACCACGCGGTCGTCGTGATCGGCCGTGGTGATCATGGTGGGCGGATAGCAAACGCCGCTCTTGATGGCGTGCAGGGGCGAGTATTTATAAAGCGCCGCAAACTCGTCGGCATTGTCGCTCGATCCGTAATCGTCGACCCAGGCGTGGCCGATGGTGAACTTGTGGAAGCGCAACATGTCGAGCACACCCACGGCCGGCAGCGCGCCGCCGAAAAGATCGGGGCGCTGCGTCAAGCACGCTCCCACCAGCAGTCCGCCGTTGGAGCCGCCGCCGATGGCCAGCCTGGGCGTGCTGGTGTACTTGTGGGCGATGAGCCATTCGGCCGCGGCAATGAAATCGTCGAACACGTTTTGCTTTTGCAGCTTCGTGCCGGCCTTGTGCCACTCCTCGCCATACTCGCCGCCGCCGCGCAGATTGGGCACGGCGAAAACGCCTCCCATTTCCATCCACACCAGGTTTGCCACGCTGAAGCCCGGCGTGATGGAAATGTTGAAGCCTCCGTAGCCGTACAAGAACGCGGCGGCCTGTCCGTTTTTCGCCAGCCCCTTCTTATAGCTGATGAACATGGGCACCTTGGTGCCGTCCTTGCTGGAGTAAAAGATCTGTTCTGTGACGTAGTCCTCGGATTCGAAGTCCACTTGCGGAGCGCGAAAGATGCTGCTCGTGCCGCTGGCCACGTCGTAGCGATAGATCGTGTCGGGCACGGTGAACGAAGTAAAGCCGTAGAACGTCTCTTTGTCGGACCGCCTGCCGCCGAAGCCGCTGGCGGTGCCCAGCCCCGGAAACGTCACCTCGCGCTCGAACTTGCCGGCCGTGTCGAACACTTTGACTTGCGAGTGGGCGTCTTTCAAATACGTGGCGAAGAAGCGATCGCCGACCAGGCTGGCGGCGGTGAGCGTCTCGTCGGCTTGCGGGATCAGTTCCTGCCAGTGCTCTTCGTCCGGCTTGCGCGTGTCGATGGCGATGACGCGGCTGCGCGGGGCATTGCGATTGGTCTTCACGTAGAACACCGGGCCGTCGTTGTCGATGAACTCGTAGCCGGCGTCGAAGTTGTCGATGAGCGGGACCAGCGGCGCATCGGCCTCGTCCAGCCGTTGGTAGAGCAGCATGTTGACGTCTTCGGTGCTGCGGGCAACGCCGATGATCAAGTACTGGCCGTCGTCGCTGACCTGGTTCGAGTAGTGCCACTCCTTGTGGTCGGGCGTTTCATAGATCAGCTTGTCGTCGGCTTGCGGCGTGCCCAGCTTGTGGTAGTAGAGCTTCTGATAGTAGTTCGAAGCGAGCAGGTCCTCACCTTCCTTCGGCTCGGGATAGCGTCCGTAATAGAAGCCGGCGCCGTCCTTGGTCCAACTGGCGCCGGAAAACTTACTCCAGCGCACAACGTCGTCGGTGTCCTGGCCGCTGGCCACGTTGCGCACGTGCCAGGTGATCCAATCGCTGCCGGCATCGGACAGGGCATAGGCCATCTTGCTGCCGTCGTCGCTGATCGACAACCCGGCCAGCGCCACGGTGCCGTCCTTCGAGAGCGCGTTGGGGTCGAGCAACACTTGCGGCTCGGCATCGAGCGACGAGAGCGTATAGAGCACGCTCTGATTCTGCAGCCCGCTGTTGCGCGTAAGGAAATAGCGCCCACCGTCGCGCCAGGGCACGCCGAATTTCTCGTAGTCCCACAGTTTGGTCAGCCGCGCTTTGAGCGGCTCGCGTGCGGCAATGCCTTCGAGAAATGCGAACGTGATCTTGTTCTCGGCCTCGATCCAGGTGCGCGATTCCGACGCGTCGGGATCCTCCAGCGGGCGATAGGGATCGGGCACGCGCGTGCCGTGGTAATCGTCGACCACATCGGCCGTAGGAGCGCTGGGATAGGCGCGGCCGGCAGCCTTCTCCACGGCGCCCGCGTCTGCACCGAAGTGCAACGAAACGGCAACGATCGTCATTAGCCATAAGCAACGATGGCGGCAATGCAACATGAGATTCCTCGATTCGGGCGTAAGGAGTGGCGGCATTCAACCGGCAGCGATCGACGGGGCGGAGCCGCGGCGCGGCGCCGACGCGAGCCGCGTCACTAACTTTACCCTATTGCTACGACGAAATGAAATACGCCGTTCGACAACCCAAAAAACACCGCACGTCCAACACGTATCCGGCGAGCATTTTCCGCGTGCCAAACGCAGGTCGGCAGGAATGCCCGGCCAGGTACTCTCGAATCGCTGCCAACGGCCGCTTGCGTCGACATTTATTGCGCGCTACCAGGATACTGCGCAGCACAACGATGCATCGTCGTTGACGACTGGCAGCATAATGGTCGCTGCGTGCGCCACTCAATCTCCGCCGCCGGCGGCGGGCACTCCGCCCCAGCCCGGCAGCTTCTCGGGGAACGTCTTGTCGGTGGCTTCGTTCCAGCCGTTGCCGATTCCTTTGCCGCTCCAGAACAAGTCGCCGCCGGTGGCGCCCAGCGACCCCAATCGCTTCGAGACGTTGCCGCCGTTGTCCGAGAGCTTGTTGTCGTGGATGTAGTTGTGATCCGGATTGGGCTCGACGTTCAGCTTGCGGTCGGGCGGAAACACGTCGGTCAACGCATACATGGCAATGCCGTAGGAGCCGTGCCCGCGGACTTCGTTCCTGGTGACTTCGGTGTTGTCGGCGGCGTTGATGATGATCCCGTTGCCCGGCTCGACCAGGTTGACGGTGTTGCCCGGCGGCGAGTGGTTCGGATAGTTGTTGTTGGTGACGCGGTTGTTGATCACGCGGGCGTTGGTGGCAATGGTGGTGGGCAGATCGGGCAGCAGCACGACCAACAGCCCTAGCGAGTTGTCGTGGGCCGAGTTGTTGGCCATCACTACATTGACGCAGTTCTCGGTTTCGATGCCGATGGTGTTGCGATAGCCTTCGCAGTTTTGGATCACCACGTCCTGGCATTGCCCGGCATAGACGCCGGCATCCCACACGTCGGAGACGACACAGCCATCGACCAGCACGCCCTGGCAAAGCACGGGATAGACGCCGTACTTGCCGGTGTTGTGGCAGACCAGGTTCCTGAAGGTGGCGTTCTTGGCCTGGCTGACGACGACGCCGTTGCCCTTGTAATCGCGAATTTCGAAACCGGAGATAACGAAGTTGTTGCCCGAGGTGATGACGGCGTCGTTCATAGTATTCTTGCCGTCCAGGACGGGCCGCTCTCCGTTTTGCGCGACGCCGATCAACTCGATGTCGTCGAAGTCGATGGTGACGCTCTCGCTATACGTACCGGGAAGCACTTCAATGCGGTCGCCGGGGCGCGCCCGATCGACGGCGGCCTGGATCGATTGGCCCGGCGCCACGGTGAACGTGCCACGCACGGTGTTTGGGCCGACGGCCGGCGCCTGCGCGTTACGCGCGGGATACTTTTCTTCGTCGGCCGCGGCGCGGATGGTCGCCAGCGACAGCACTACGAGAGCGACCAGCGCGATACAGTTCAACGAGCGTTTCATTTGGAACCTCCTGCCGATGAATTGGTTTTCACGGGTGAAGTTTGTACGCTGGGCGGACCGGCGGGTCCGAGCAATTCTGGTGGAAACGTGACCAGGTCGCGACGCTCGCGCCACTCGTTTCCAGCGCCGTTTCCGTCCCAGAACAGATCGCCGCCGGGCGCGCCCAGCAACTTGGCGAACAGTTGATGCGGATGACGTCCGTTGTTTTCGTAGTGGTTGGCCACGATCAGCGTGTGGTCCGAGTTGGGCTCGACATCGACCGTTCGCCGGGCCGGCAGCCGAGCAGCCGCCAGCGAAACCACCACGATACCGTACGAGTCGTTTTCGCTGATGCGGTTCTTGGTCACTTCGGTGCGATCGGCAGCCATCACCACGATGCCCACGCCCGGGGCCAGGTTCGCCACCGTGGTGCCGGGCTTAGCAAAATTTTCGTGATTGTTGGCCCACACACGGTTGTTGATCACGCGCGTGTCGCTGCACTCTTTCACGGGGTTGTTGGGCAACGCGAACACCAGGATACCCGTGGTGTTGTGGTGGGCGCTGTTGTTTTCGACCAACGACCCCACCGAGTTTTCGATTTCGATGCCGGCCACGTTGTTGTACACCTCGTTGTTGCGCACCAGGACGTCGCGGCTGCTGCCCACATAGATGCCCGCGTCGCGAATGCCGCTGACCGTGCAGCCTTCGACCAGCACGCCGGTACATTCGACGGGGTAGACGCCGTACAGGCCGGAGTTTTCGATCACCAGGTCGCGGAAGGTGACGTTGCTGGCCTTGCTGACCATGATGCCGTTGCCGACGTAGTTGCGAATCGTAAGCCCCTCGATGAGCAAGTTCCCGCCGGAACCTTGCACGGCATCGGCGATCGTGCCGCCACCATCGAGCACGGGCCGCTCGCCCCGACGGTTAATGCCCGCCAGCGTCACGCCATCGGTGTCGATGACCACCGTCTGCTGATAGACGCCCGGCTCGAGGAGCACGCGGTCGCCGGCACGGCAACGATCGACGGCAGCCTGAATCGACTGACCGGGGCGTACCGTGAACGTGGCGGCGACGCCCGTGCCGCCGACCCAAGAATCCGCGGTCGCCGCAGCGTTGCGCGCCGAGGCGATGC
>JBGSYQ010000258.1:0-8542 GCA_041750795.1 Pirellulales bacterium
GCCACTTCAGGTTCCAGCGCTCGCGAAGCGCACAGGCAGCGACCGTCACCAACCACCTGATCGGCACAGCCCCATTAATCGGCAAACTCCCCCACACACTTTGCCCCTTGTCACCCCAACACCCGAAAAATCTCCCAAAACCCACCATCTTAAAATCACCACCACCCCCAACCATCCTAAACAGCCAATTCCTCTAGCTGGCTGGCAGAGTGGTCGCATATCCCCCTATTTTGACAGTTCGCATCCGACTGGGCCCTGTGAACCGGCGACTTGCGGTTGACCAGCGTGCATAGCAACCGGTTGAAAAATGCTGTCGTGGCATTCTTTAAACAGGCGCCAAGTGCGGAGAAAATCTCCGCACGGGAGCACAAAATCACGACTTACGTCGCTATTTTGTCAGCGCATCCCTGCGACGTTGTGGCCGGTTAAGGATTTCAACGGGCTGCGAGCCAGCCGGGCGGGGGTTCGTTGACAGTGCCCGCGATCCAAGTACGATAAAAAACAGCCCATTTGTTGGTCCCAGGCTGGCGTTGGCACGAGGTGGTGGCGCGCCGGCATCGCCGTTGACTGGGTCTTCTCGTCGCGCATGCTCCCCGGCGGGTTCAACAATTTGCTTCTCTTGAACGGGCCAGGTTCACGTGTGCGTGCGTACTAACAGCGCCGACCCTCTCAGTCTGTTTACTTTGGCGGGACTCGCAGACCATGAAACGCCTTAACGTCAAGCTTGCTCTTTGGCTTACCGGAATCCTGCTGGTCACCGTCGTGGGAGTGCATTTCCTGCACGGCTACCAGCTTGAGCGGAACGCGGATTCTTTGAAGTTGCTGGCCGAGGCTGCGGTCAAACAGGGCAACACGGAAGAGGCCATCAAAAACTACGACCAATACCTGAAGTACAAGGATGACGCCGAAAGCTATTCGGCGCTTGCCAAGATGGTCGACGCCAAGGCGCAGGCCCCGGGCGCGTCGGTCCGCGACAAGCGGCGTGCCTACACGATTTTGGAGGAAGCGATTCGCCGTCATCCCGAATTGACGGACGTGCGCGAACTGCTGGTCGAATACATGATCATGATGGCGCGCTTCGACGATGGCCTGGGGCACATCGATTTTCTGAACAGCAACGGAACAACGAGTCCGAAGTTGGAATTGCAGCGAGCCAGATGCCACTTTGGAAATCGCAAGCAGGATCAGGCGATCAAAACGCTCCAAACGCTGATTGGCTTTGACGAGCAGGCTCGGCAGTTCAAAGAAGACCCGGGTGCGGGCGGCCACGAGGTCGAGGCCTTTCAGATGTTGGCGCAGTTGCTGTATCGCGGTCCGGACGGCGAGGAGCGCGCCAAGAACGTGATGGACCAATTGATCGTCTATAATCCCGATTCAGCCAAGGCGCATTTGGCACGCGCGCAATTCACCAACGCGGCATTTCGCCCGGATGGCAGCACGGAGTCGCTGGAGCGGGCCAAGCAAAAAATCAAGGAGGATTTGGACAAAGCGATTGAGATCGCGCCGGACGACGTCGACGTGCTGTTGGGCGTCTCGTCGTTTGCGCTGAACGAGAAGGATTATTCGCGGGCAAGAGAACTGTTGGACAGGGCTTTGGCGCTTCAACCCAAGAAGCAAGAGGTCTACGTCCAGTTGGCCCAGCTAGCGTTGGCCGAAAAGGACATTCCCGCGGGCATCGAGCATTTGAAGCGCGGCATGGAGAAGGCCGAAGTCGTGCAAGCGCTCCTGCCCATGTTATTCGATTTGCAACTAAGCGCGCGCGATATTGCGGGGGCATTGCAGACGTGTGACACGATGGAAAAGCGCGAGCTCTATCTGCCAGAGCTGGTGAGGTACTTCCGGGCGCGCGTTAAGGTAGGAGAGCAGGAGTTCTGGGAAGCCAGCCGAGAATTGGAAGCGGTGCGCCCTGCTGTGGCACGCAGCCCCTTCGCCGGTAACTATCTGACGCAATTGGATCTCCTGTTGTCGGGGTGTTACGAGGCCCTGGGCTTGCACGATCGCCAGCTCGAGGTTGCGCAGCGCGTGGTGCAGGTGCAACCGTCGCACGCCACGGCCAGATTGAGCAAGGCGGCAGCCCTGCAGCGTTTGGGACGATTCGACGAAGCGGCCGTTGACCTGCAACTGTTGGTAACCAACATCGAGCACTTACCCGGTTTTCGCACCCAAGTGTTGCAATTGATGGTCGTCGACCAGGGAAGGCGGCCGAAGGAAGCGCGCGATTGGACCGTGGTCAACGAACTGGCAGAGTTAGTGTTCGCGGCCCCAACCGTTAGCCAGATGGACAAGGACATCCTCAAGGCCGAGTTGCTGATGGCGCAAGACCAGCTCGATGAAGCGCAGGCGATTTTGTTGGCGTGCCGCAAGCAAGATCCCAAGAACCAGCGGGTGTGGATGGTCCTGACCCGGCTGCTGCAGAACAAAGACCGCGTCGACAGCATCGGCACGCTGCTCGATCAGGCCGAGAAGGAAGTGGGCGACGTCTTTTCGGTGCGCCAGGAGCGCCTGCGACAAGTGGTTCGCCAGGGCGGCAAGGATGCTCCGGCACAGTTGAAGAACCTGGAACAGAACCTCGACCAGTTTACCGAGGATGAACGGCTGGCGCTGATGACGCTGCTGGGCGGCGCCTACCTGCAGCTTCAGCAAACGGATGACGCCAAGCGGTGTTTCCGATTGGTGATCGAGCACGACAAGAAAAACGCTCAGATCCGCCAGATGCTCTTCGAGTTGATGTCGGACACGAATGACACGGCCGGCATGGAAGAGCTGCTCAAGGACATTCACGACTCGCCCAACTGGGGACCGCAGAGTCCGTTGTACAAGTACGCCAAGGCCATGTCCCTGATTCGCCCGCTGGCGACAAAAGATCGCGGCCAGGGCACCGAGCTCACCGATGACGACCGCAAGGCGCTGACCACCGCGCGGCGGCTGATCAGCGAGGCGCAGTCCGTTCGCGGCGAATGGGGAGTACTGTGGCGCGTGCGCGCGGAGATCGAGCACTTCGAGGGAAACATCGACGGCGCGATCGAGAGCTACCAGAGTGCGCTGGCCTGCAGCCAGACGGGCCAGGGCGTGGTTGCTCGTCGTCTAGTGCGTCTGCTCAGCGCGCAGCGGCGGTTTTCGGAAGCGGACGAGGCTCTCAAGTACGTTGGCGAAATCGGATCCGCCGATCCTCTGAACGCGGTACTGAAGCAGACCATGCTTGCCAAGGGCGACATTCCCAAGGCCCTGGAACTGGCCGAGAAGGATCTGGCCGAAGATCCCAAGAATCCGGCCAACCAGATCGGGCTGGCTCAGGTTCTGGAGCAAGCAGGACGCCCGGATGAAGCGGAAGCGGCCTATCGCAAGGCCGTGGAAGTGGGGCCCAATCTCCCGCATACCTGGATTCTGTTGGTCCGCAATCTGGTGGCCAACAAGAAAACTCCAGAGGCGACCGAGGTCATCCGCAAGGCGACTCCCGTGCTGGAGGAAAACGCGACGGCGCTGGCGCAACTGCACGAGTTAGTGGGGGACAAGCAGGCAGCCGAGCGCTTCTATCAGGCGGCCGCGGAAGAAAAACGCAACGACGTGGCGCCGCTGCGCCAGCTTGCGGAGTTCTATTTCCGCCAGGCCAGATCGGGCGAGCGTAAGGACTTTATGGAGGGAGTGCGCCGCGCGGATCCCTATCTGCAGCGAATCGTCGAAGTGACCAGCAATGCGCAGGATATGCAGAGTCTGCGCGAGTTGGCTTGGGCGCGTCGCTCCCAGGCCGAGATCATGGCAGCCACCGGGGTCTATGAGGACGTCATCCGAGCCACCCAACTGATCGAAAAGAACGCACGCGACGGGAAACTGGCGCCGGAGGACATCCAAGCGATCGTGCAAATGCTGTCCAAACGGCCCGAGCCGGAGTCGCGTGCCAAGTCGGTCCGGCTGATCGAACAGTTGGCGGCGCAGCGTTCGCTCACAGCTCGCGAACAGTTGGTGCTGGGCCAGCTCAATGAGATCCAGGGCAACTGGTCGCGAGCAAAGGAGCTGATGGTCTCCAGCTTGACGCAGCAAGGCAACGATCCGGAAGCCATGCTGGCCTTTGTGCAAGCGCTGACGAAGCATGGCGAGTACGAGGAGGCCGCACGTTGGTTGGCCACGCTCGACGACGTCATGTCCAAGGTCGATACCCGAACCGGCAATGCGCTGAAGCCCGCGATCTATGAATTGCGGGCACGAGTGCTGTCGAAGACCGGACAGCGCGAGCAAGCCGTGGCCGTGCTGCGACAGCTCGTGCCACGCCCGTTGCCCCCGAGCGAGTTGCGCCGCCTGGCGGAGGTCGCGATGTTGATGGAGCAGCTTGGTGAGTACGACGCCGCACAACAACTGCTCGAAGAGTACGTCAGCCAGGAGAAGCGCGGCACGATTGCCATGGCGGCCTTCCTCGGCCGGCGCGGTCAAGTCGACCGGGCGTTCGAACTGCTGGACGAGGCCCGCAAGAATCAATCGATCGGCGAAGTACTGCCGGTGGCGCTCGAGACGTTGCGCTACCATTCCGACCAGGCCACTCCCGAACGATTTCGGATCCTGGAAGGATGGGCCACCGCCGGGCTGCAAAACGAAGCGGACATCCCGCGCATCAAGCTGCTGATGGCCGAGATCAAGGATCTGCAGGGCCAGTACGACGAGGTGGTAAAACTCTATCGCGAGGTGCTGGCCGCCAAGGAAACATCGCCGGCGCAGGCGGCCCTGGTCAAGAACAATCTGGCGTTCGTGCTGGCCGTGACCAAGCAGGACCTGCCAGAAGCGCTCAAGCTGATCGGCGAATCGATCAACGTCATGGGGCCGATGTCCGATCTGTTGGACACGCGCGGTCTGATCTATTTGAACCAGGGTAAATTGCAGCAGGCGATGACGGATTTGCGCCTCTCGGCCAGCGATTCTCCGACCGTCAGCAAGTTTCTGCACCTGGCCCAGGCGGAGAAGCAGGCGGACAACCTGGATGCCGCGCGCGACGCTCTTGCCCAAGCGGAAGAGTTGGGCGACAATCTCTCGCGGCTGACGCCCCTGGAACGCCAGAGCTATCAGCAACTGGTTGACGAGTTGAAGTAGCCCGGTAACCTCGACGGATGCGACCATGGCCACGGATGCCACGGAGAGTTGGCGACAGTGTTTTCTGAAATGGCCCGACGACTTGCCCCGGCGGGGAGTCCTGGTGGCGACGTTCGACGAGCAAATACCGTTCGTCAACTTCTTTGCCAGCGACCAGATGCTGCTGGTGGAGCGTCGCACGCCCGACACGGTCGGCGCCCGCATGGTCATCGTGCCGTATCAAAACGTCGCGGCGCTGAAGATCACCGACGTCATCAAGGCCAAGGCCTTCTCTCACCTGAACTTTGCGCCATCCCAGTTGAAGTAGCCGCCCGCGCTCGGTTGAACTGTGCGATCCGCCAGTTGCATGTCCGATTCCTGCCGGGCGTATTTAAGTCGCAGGGATGGTAGAATAGCTGACGGTGGACAGACCGACGTTTGATGGAGACGAGCCGAGATCCATGGCGACGACTAAGCAGCAACTCGATAGTTTTATGCAGTTCGTGCGAAATCGCGGCGCTGGCGATTCCGAGGCCAGCCTGGACGAATTGTTTGACCTCTGGCGGCACGAGAATCCATCCGCCGAGTTGTATGCGGAGAATGTTGCGGCCATTGCCGCCTCGATTGAGGATTTCAAGCGAGGTGAGAGAGGCACGACCGCCGGCGAACACTCCGCGCAGCTCCGCCGAGAGTTCGGCCTGGCCGACAAATGATGTTCACCGTCCGTGAACTTCCCGCGGCCAAATGCGACGAGCGCCACATCCTTGAGACACGCGAATCGACATGGCCGAGTCTGATCGAGCATTTCCGGCCGTGCCTTCGCGCCAATCGACCGGCGTGGCAGGCTTGGACGAGCTTCTCGGCGGCGGCTTGATTCCCGGCACGCTCACGGTCGTGGTCGGGGCCAGCGGTGCCGGCAAGACGCAATTGGGCTTGCAGTTTCTGCACGGCGGCCGCGCCGCGGAAGGGCGTGCGGGCATCGTTTTCGACATGAGCGCGCGGATCGATTCGCAAAGCCACGGCCAGTACGCAAAGCGGATGTTCGATTGGTCGTTAACGCCGCACGTGCTTGATCGCTTCGCCGCCGACCGCTGCTTCGCCGCCGACCGCGCGTGCGGCGACTATTTGCACGTGTTCGACGCCCAGGGACGGCGCGTTACCCAGCGGGAGATGGGCTTCGACGCCTGGCACGACTGGCAGGCCGAGTTAGCGGGTAAGCTGGAGCTGGCCATCGACTTTTTCTTCAGCAATTTCGTTCGCGGCGCGCGCCGGGCCGTCATCGACGGCATCGAGCCGGCGGCACGCCCGAGCGAATCGATCCAGTTCGAGCTCTTCGAATACCTTTACCATCAGGTGCTGCGCAAAGAGTCGGGCTGGGTTGCGCGCGATCTGTTCCGCCAACATTATCGGGAGCACGCCGAGTCGATCGAGCGGCACGCCTACGATCATCAGGCGATCGGCGCCATGCTGCTGGTGACCGCGCACGAATCGATGCTCGAGCCGCTCATCGAGCGTCCGCTGGTCGACGGAGACGTGCTGGCCACGGCCAACACGCTGATCTACATCGGCAAAGTTCGCAACGGGGCCAGAATGGCGCGAGGGCTCTACATCGCCAAGCACCGCGGCAGCGCCTGTTCGGACGAGATCGTGCCCTGCACGATCGACGATGCCGGCCTGCGGATCGCGTGACGTCGCGGCGCGGACCAAAACCGTCGCCGGCGCTAGCGCCGACCTTGCAGCACGTGTGCCTTCGCCATGGCGTCTTCGGCCTCGGGAATCTTGCCGGCGCGTTGGTAGGTGACGCTCATGGCTGTGAAGCTGAAAGGCTCGTTCGGCTCCAGTTCGCAGACCTTCAGTCCATGGCGAATGGCGTCGTCGTGCCGCTGCAAACGTCCATAGATGACGGCCAGTGCAGAGTGGGCCAGCGCGTACGCGTCGTCCTGCTCGAGCAGTTTCTCCAGCAGCGCGGCGGCTTCGTCCAACTTGCCTTCGCCCTTTAGTTGGTCGGCCTGGGCATACAATTCTTCTTTCGTGGGCATGTCTATTCCGGTGCGGCGTACCAATGGGATCCTGTCTGGTGCGAAGCAGCCTCGCGGCGTGCTAGCGCGGATTGTAGCAGGAATTGACCGGCGATGCGCGTGGGCGAAGCTTGGGCAAACTTTGCCGCGCGGGCTGTGCCCGCTATCGCCACAGCATCTCGAACGGGAGGGCCGGTTGTAGGGCTGGCAGCGACTTTGACGCCCCTGGGCCAGTACCGCCAGCAGAGCCGTCAGAGGCTGCATTTTGGGTTGAACTGGCGCCCGCGGAACAACCGATAACGAGTGGCGGAGCACGGTCGAGGCGCTCATCCGAACACCACGCTCATGGCCGACACCGTTGCTCGTCCCCTCCGTCGGTAATCCCACCCGCAAACGCTACTCCCTGCACTTCCTCCAGCCGCCTCGGAGACCCCACGGTGAGCATCCACCCCCAGGCAATCGTTAGTCCTCATGCGATAATCGGTCACGAAGTCACGATCGGGCCGTTTTCGATCGTCGACGCGGGGGTGACGATCGGCGATCACTGCACGCTTGCCGGCCGGGTAGTCATCAAGAGCGGCACGACACTGGGATCACACAATTTGATCTGCGAGGGAGCGGTCATCGGTGGCGCGCCGCAGCACGTGCGGATGCCAGAGAAACTGGGCCGCGTCGAGATCGGTTCGCACAACACGATTCGCGAGAACGTTACAGTCCATCTTGCCCTCAACGACGGGGGCGTCACGCGGATCGGCGACCACAACCTCTTGATGGTTGGCGCACATGTAGCGCACGACTGCACGATCGGCAGCAACATCATCCTGGCGAACAATGCCTTGCTGGGCGGATTCGTGACGGTCCAGGACCGAGCGTTCGTCTCGGGCGCGGTGGCGATTCACCAGTTTTGCCGCGTGGGTCGCCTGGCGATGATCGGCGGCTGCGCTCGCGTGGTGCAGGACATTCCGCCCTACGTCATGGTCGACGGACGCAGCGGCCTGATCGTCGGGCTGAACCTGGTTGGCTTGCGCCGCAATGGCTATGCGGCCGGCGATATCGCGCAGCTCAAATCGGCCTACAGGCTGATCTACCGCCGGGGCCTGCGTTGGAACGAAGTGCTCGAAGCGTTGCGGGCCGAATTCCCAGCCGGGCCGGCAGCCGACTTTCAACCGTTCCTTTCACAAGGAACGCGCGGCTTCGTACAAGAGCGGCGCATGCCTCCCACGGCCACGCTCAAGCTCCGCCGAGCCTCGGACGACGAAAACGAAGGTCGAAGCATGACGGCAAAGGCCGGCTGAAACGCGATCACAAGCCTGTGGCGATTGCCAGCGCGACAGGAATTACGGGGAAGATGCCCAGCGCCGGGCACGCACGACCGCAGCACCCCCAGCACGCGGTTACAGTCCGGCCAGCGCCACGCGCGGCGTCCGCACCCCAGCACCAGTCCGCCGCGGACACGAGCGCCGCGGCGG
>JBGSYQ010000259.1:0-8330 GCA_041750795.1 Pirellulales bacterium
GCCACTTCAGGTTCCAGCGCTCGCGAAGCGCACAGGCAGCGACCGTCACCAACCACCTGATCGGCACAGCCCCATTAATCGGCAAACTCCCCCACACACTTTGCCCCTTGTCACCCCAACACCCGAAAAATCTCCCAAAACACACCATCTTAAAATCACCACCACCCCCAACCATCCTAAACAGCCAAAACATCAAGATCGTGCCATGCATGCGCGAAGCTGCTGCGACGCGAATCGCGCGTCTGGCGCCTCGAAAATGCGGGGTTTGGCCGGCATTGGAAAGTGTTTGACAAGATACGGGGGGGCGCTTATCGTGAAGTTCTAGGCCTCGAAGTGGCGTGCGTGGGGACGTCGGCGGAGGCCTTGCTTGTCTAACTTTCTTTCCGACGTTTTTGAGGCAATTCGGGACAATTGCCTGTGAGCGGTCGCGGCCGGGAACGCCGCAGCCATTCGCTCGTTCGGCATGCCTTTGCCGGAGCATCCACTGCAAGGTCGAGGACGCATGCCGAACAGGTTTGGTAACTCACGGGAGTAGCGACACGGTTGTTTGAGATTCAAATCCGCTGACTTGTCCTCAACGGGCGCGCCTCACGTCAATCGCGAACGGATTCGCAGGCCTTCTTCTGACGTCGGTCGCCGCGAGGATCCGTTCGGCCGGAGCGGCTTCGATTCACCCAGCACGCGTGACCGTTTTCACGCGACACTTTAGAGAGGTCCGAAATGGCCGAACAAGGCGGTGCGAACAAGGGCTCAGCGGCGTGGCTCGACAAGAACTCCGACCAGGTCGTGCCCTTGTCGATTCTGGTCGGCATGTTGCTGCTGTTGGTCGGCGTGTATTGGAATTCGCTCGATTATCGCGGCGCGATGTGGTTTTGGGACAACCCGAAGTATTCACACGGCTGGTTGGTGCCGATCTTCACGGTCATTCTGCTGTGGATGCGTTTCGAGCCGATTGGCGAAGTGCGTTTGTCGGCGCGGTTGACGGGATTGGGAATCCTGGCCGGCGGCCTGGTGATGCGCCTGCTGACAACGTACTATCCGTTCAAGGTGCCGGAAATGTACACGCTTGTGCCTTGCGTGGCTGGCGTGTTCGTGTTGGTGGGCGGCTGGAAGACGATCCGCTGGGCCTGGCCCGCGGTCGGATTCTTGATCTTCATGTTTCCGCTTCCGGGATTCCTGGACGCCGATTTGCTGGCACCCTTGCAACGATTCGCCACGACCGCCAGCACCTATGCACTTCAAACGCTGGGCATTCCGTCCTACAAGGACGGCAATACGATCTTCATCGGCGATATCCAGTTGGGCGTGGTCGAGCAGTGCAGCGGGCTGCGGATGCTGACGATCTTCGTGGCGCTGAGCGTTGCCATCACGCTGGTGACCGATCGCCCCTGGTGGGAGCGAATCGTCATCGTGATCAGCTCGGTGCCGATTGCACTGGCCGTGAATATCGTGCGCATCACCGTGACGGGTATTTTGCATTTGACGGCCGGGCCGAAGTTGGCGGACCTCGTGTTCCACGACCTGGCCGGCTGGCTGATGATGCCGATGGCCTTGGGAATGCTGTACGTCGAGTTCCAGATCCTGTCGCATTTGATTATCGAGGAAGACACTGCTGGCCCGCTGCAGATCGGTCCGGGACGCCGTGGCGCGACGTCAGCCGGGCTGTAGCCGCCGACGTTGGTGACGCCGCACCACGGCGTGGTGATTTCTCAACGTGGCGCGGCAGCCGGCATTGCAGAAAACCAACACCTCCGATGCGGCACCGCGATCGTAAATCGTTGACAAACCTGGCTTGGTCAAGAGGTTAAGGAAACCGGCTCGGAACTTCCCTCGACCCCGGGCCCGAGAGTTGCACCACGGCGGAGCACACCTTGACGCGCGCGCCGCGACACGGCGAAGGTTGCAAAGCAACCGCACGCAAGGACGACATCACGAAGGTACCTGCACATGTCTCAAGTCGACCCGGAAAACGAATCGAAGGAATTGTCCGGCACGGGCAACGGTGGCACGGCGCTGGCCACCATCGAAAACCAGTTGCAGACCCTGCCAGCGGTCGGTTGGTCGTACGGACCGCCGCAGCGGCCGGAAATCCTGACGGCCAAGCCGAACCCGCTGGACTTGATGCACGCCATGCGTCGTCGCTGGCCGCTGGCGGTGGGCATCGGAATGGCCGTCGGCCTGACCGCCGCACTGGTCGTCTGGTTCATGGTGCCGGTGAAGTACGAGGCCTTTGCCATGCTGCGGGTAGCCGAAAAGCCGGGCGGCGTGTTGGACAAATCGCGCGAAGGGCGCGACGTTTTCGATCTCTTCAAGCGCACGCAGGCGCAGTACGTCACCAGCGGCCCGGTGGTGCGCAAGACGATCCGCGAACCTAGCATCGCCAGGCTCGCCACGATCAGAAAGCACGACGACGATCCGGAATCGTGGCTCAGCGGCCAGATCATGGTCGACTATCCGAACGACGCGGAATTCATGCGAGTCGCCATCAAGACGGAATACAAGGACGAATCCATCAAGCTGGTCGACATGATCGTCAAGAATTATCTCGACGAGGTGGTACACAACTCGCAGTTGGATCGCTTTGCGCAGGAAGACAAGCTGAAGGCGAAGTACGAGGACATTTCCAAGGAATACGCGCGCAAGGCCGAGGCGTTGTCCAGGTCGGAGCAAGTCAATCAGGTCGAGACGACCGACGCCGCGCAAATCAAGAAACGGATTGCCGAGGAAGCGCTGTTCGAAGCGGTCGTCAACCAACACCGGATCCAGCGCGAAATCGACGCGACCGACCTGGAAATCGCCATCATCAACGCGAAAAAGGACGACCCCGAACTCAGCAAGCCTCACGAGGTGATGATCGAGATGGAACTGCGGCGGGATCCCACGGTTGCCAATCTGAGCGGTATGAAAGCCGACTATTCGACCATGCTGGCCCGGGCCATGACGGTGACGGTCGATCCTTCCAAGTCGTCGCAAATCAGGCAGCTCAACTCGCTGATCAACGAAATCGACCAGCAGATCGAACAGCACAAGGCGGACGCACGCCCGCACGTGATTGAAATGCTGGCCGCGTACGACGAGATCGAGCAGCGCAAAGGAAAGGGGGCCACGACCCTCACCTCGCTCAAATCCCAAAAAAACCACTTGGAGGAAAGGCTGAAAGACGCCCAGGACCTGGTCATCAAGAGGAGTGAGGCCTTCGAGGCTATCCAGCCCTACAATGCCTCGGTCGCCACTCAGCAGGAGGAAGTGCTCGCTTTGAAGCAGATCATGACCCGGCTCAAGTCGCAAATCGACTTGACGGAAGTCGAGCGGTTGGCCAAGGAGCGGATCGAAAAGTGGGACGACGCGCAGCTTACCTCCCTCCGTGGTGACGCCGTCAGGAAGTATGTCGGCGTGCTGTTCGCGGGCGTGCTCGGCTTTTCCGTGGTGGTGGTCGGCATTGCGTTTTTCGAATTTCAATCGCGCAAGCTCAACGGCACGCAACAGGTCAACGACGGCCTGGGCATCAAGGTGATCGGCGAGCTCCCCAGCGTCGCGGGACGCAAGTGGCGGCGCTTGAAAGGGGGCAAAGGCCCGGCGGTGCTGAAGGCCCTGATGGCCGAACGCATCGACGGCACACGCACCGCGTTGATTCACGCCACACCCAACAACCCGCCGCGGGTGGTGATGGTCACCAGCGCCGATCCGCACGAAGGCAAGACCACCACCTCCAGCCAGTTGGCCGCCAGCCTGGCTCGCGCCGGCCGGCGCACGCTGCTGGTCGACGCCGACATTCGCAACCCGGGCGTGCATCGCGTGTTCGACATGCCGTTGGAGCCGGGCCTGTCCGAGCTGTTGCGGGGCGAGGCCCAGCGCGACGCCGTGGTGCATCCCACGCGGACGGCCAACTTGTGGCTGCTGCCGGCCGGACGCTGCGATTTGCGCAGCGTGCAGTCGCTGTCCACGTCGTACCTGGGCACGAACATCGCGGCGTTGTGCGTCCAGTTCGACTATGTGATCATCGATTCCGGCCCGGTGCTGAAAGTGGCCGATTCGCTGCTGGTGGGGCAGCACGTCGACGCGGCGATCCTGTCGGTGCTGAAGGATTCGAGCAAGGTACCCCACGTTTACGAGGCCTGCGAGCGATTGCGCAGCGTCGGCATCTCGGTGTTGGGCGCCGTGGTCAACGGCGTCAATGACGACGCGGCCCAACACGGCGTGGAATTGTTGATGAGCGAAACGACGGCGTAGGGCGGATCGCAATCCGCGCAAGTGCGCACCGCATACTCCCCTGACAAAAGGAGACGTACCATGCTGCGATATCTGGCGTACGGTGCGGCGGCCTTGGTGCTCGTCGGCGCCGTTGCGTGGAGCTTCCAAGCGCCGCGGTACGAGGCGTTCGCTCTGCTGCAGGTGGCCGAAACTCCCGATGGCGTGTTGTCGCAGTCGCGCGAACGCGGCGATGCGTTCGACGTCTTCAAGCGCACACAGATGCAACTCATCGTCAGTGGCCCGGTGCTCCGACGTGCTGTCCGAGAGCCCGCTGTTAGCGAGCTGCCCACGATCAAACGACAAGACGCCGCCGTAGCGTGGCTGTCGCGGCGGATTCGCGTCGATTATCCCGGCGGTGGCGAAATCATGCGCGTGGCGCTCAAGGGCGACGCGCCTCAGGACCTGGTGAAAATCGTCGACGGAATCGTCAAGAGCTATTTCAACGAAGTGGTACACAACTCGCAGTTGGATCGCTTTGCGCAGGAAGACAGGCTGAAGGCGAAGTACGGGGACATTTCCAAGGAATACGCGCGCAAAGCCGAGGCGTTGAACAAGTCGGAGCAAGTCCATCAGGTCGAAAGCACCTTTACAGGAGAGATTCGCCGCAAACTGGCCGTGGCCGAATTGGATGATGCGGTATCCACGCGCAACTACTTGAGGCGCGAGCTGTTGGAGAACGAACTGCAATCGCGATTGCAACGCGCACATGGCGCAAAGGTGCCCGAAGCCCAAACCGCCGAAGACCGGGCCGCGTCACAGGCGGACGACGTTCCTCCGGTGCCGGCGGCAGACGACCGCGTGCTCGATTCTCTGCAGCAACAGCGCGCGTTCTTGCAAGAAAAGCTCGCCCAGTCTGACAAGCGCATTCAAGAGGCTGCCAAGTCCTTCGACGGCTTCGACCAGTACTCCGCCTCGGTCGCCATGCAGCGAGAGGAGCTGTTCGCCTTGAAGCAAATCATGACCCGGCTCAAGTCGCAAATCGACTTGACGGAAGTCGAGCGGCTCTCGCAAGAGCGCGTGCAGTTGCTCGACGGCGCCTCGGCGGCGCCGTTGCACACCGAAGGTCAGCGCTATGCCGTGCTCGGCGGCGCCGTGCTGGCGAGCCTGGCTCTTTGCTTCGCGGGCTGGGCCGGCGGTCGGAAGCGGCGCTTGCGCAACGCGGCGCAAACTCAATAGCTCTCATACGACGAACCCAAACCGGCGCGTCACACCGCGCGATTCGAACCAATCACAGGAGTTTGCACCCGATGAACAAAAACTGGACCACCTATCTCCCGATCGGCGTGGCGGCCGTGCTGATGCTGAGCGTCGGTTACGTGCAAGGGCTGTGGTCGGAACGTTGGGGCACGTTTCCGGAGCTGAAGATCTTCGCCGACCAACTGGAGGCCGTGCCGATGCAGATCGGCGAGTGGCAGGGGAAGGAAGAAGAAGGAACCAACGAGAGAATCCTGCAGGTTGCCGGCGCCTCTGGCGAGATGGTGCGGACGTATACCAATGCCAACGGCGAGACGGTGAGAGTCTCGCTGATTTGCGGCCGCGAGCAGGACCTCACGTATCACACGCCCGACCGCTGTTATCCGGCGGCCGGCTTCGACATGCAGGGCGCGCCGCAGCGCGAGGTGATCGAGTTGCCCGGCGGCAAGCAGGCCCAGTTTTTCGCGGTCAATTTCACCAAGAGTGAGCCGACGGGCACGCACGCCGAGCGCGGCTTTTGGAGTTGGACCGGCGATGGAGACTGGCAGGCGCCGGACAACACCAAGCTGACGTTCGCCAGCCAGCGAGCGGCGCTCTACAAGCTGTACGTCTTTGCCAGCTTGTCCCCCGAGCGCAAGCAGGGGGGCGAGCGCGACTTCAGCCGCGAGTTTTTGGAAGTGTTCATCCCCACGCTGAACGACGCGCTGCGCCCAGCCTACGAGCGCGCCGGACGCGTGGGCGAAACACCAACCGCACAATCGCCGGCCGAGCCCGCCACGGCGGACGCCGCCGACTGAAGCTACCAAGAGCCTCGCCGCTCGCAGTAAACAACAACAGCCGGCCTCGATTCGTCGAGACCGGCTGTTGCTGTTGGTACACGCAGCCTCGCCGGACGGTCGCGGGCTACTTCGTCAGATCGGCCTCGGTGACGGGAGCGAGGTTACCGGTGCCATCCAACCACGGCAAGCCGGGTGGAAACTGCACCGCAGTGTTTGTGCCGGGATACTTGTTCTCGGCGACGCTGCTCCACGGCGCCATGAGCAACGCATAGACGCGATACTCGATGTCCTCGCTCACCTGCACCGTATGGCCATCGACCATGGTCACCAGGAAGATTCCGGGATGGCTACTCGATGGCTTGGCGGAGATTTCGTCACTCTTTGGATAGTTGTATCCGGTCGCCGCGCTGAGCGTGGCCGTATCTCGGTTGAGAAAAAACGCAAAGTCTGGATAGCCCGTAATGTTCTGGCCCATTTTCCACACGATTCCTTGCGTGTGGGTCTGGCCCGGCATTACGACAAGTGGCGAAGTAGAAGTAATGGGGTTAATCGCCGCCAGACCGATCCAGTCACCAGCGTCAAGATTTTCCGAGAAAAGAATCGTGTTGGAAATTCCGTCGTGATCCGTGATGTAGGTCAGATCGGTGGTGATGCGCGGCCCCATGCCACCCGGGTATTCGGTCGAATAGTGATCGAAGAAGATGCCATTTGCCTGGTAGTCCAGCGCCGTTCCTGGGGGGGGAGGATAAACGGAGTACTCGCCGTCGCTGCCGTCGTTGTCTGCCATCCCCGCATTAACGACATAGGCCAGCGGCGCCGGCGGTGACACAGCAGTATCCGGCAGGGTTCTGCTCGGGCAATTCAGGATGGATAACGTGAGATTCGTCAGTCCAACGATCGCAGGACTATTGGCCGCATCCGGGTCCGTCTGAATACGATCGTAGATTGGCTTTTGCTCCAAGTAGGGCAATAGCGGCGGAACCCAGCCGAGGCAGGAATTCGTGCCGCCGGGTGTCGACAGCGGATGCGGGCTAAATCCCGACGGCAGCCGGTCGCGAGCCGTGGCGAAATTCATGATCGCCAGGCCGATGTTCTTCTGGTTGTTCGTACAGGTGGCGCGGCGGGCGGCTTCGCGGGCCATTTGCACCGCGGGGATCAACAGCGCCATCAGCATGCCGATGATCGCGATCACCACCAGCAATTCCACCAGCGTAAAGCCGCGCGGCGGGCGGTCGGCGACGCGCTGGGTGCGCAGCAGGTCGGATTCGATGCGCCGTTTCATGGGAGTGTTCCTTGTCGAGCCAGAAGTGGATGCCCCGTGTTGCCCGCGACAGGCGTACCCCGTGGACAGGCCCCAAGTGTTCATTGTGTCAGGAATTGCCACAAATTCCAGTCCGAAATCCGTAGGGCTGCATGGGTGGCTAAAGTCGCAAAGCCTCAGTCGGCAAGGCGGTTGAAGTCGCCGGGAGGCAGGACGGCTGAATTCTTGCGAATCCAGCTACGGGGGTGTGCATGTAGCTGAACTCGCAAGAGTTCAGAATGAGCCAATTATGGCCGCGGATGAGCGAAGAGGCGGGCTGAATTCTGGCGAATTCAGCTACGGGGAGAAATCTGGCGGGCTGAATTCTTGCGAATCCAGCTACGGGCGGAAATCTGTAGCAATTTCAGGTGGTCAGGCCCTATAATACGCGCGGGGTCGTCGGCTACCGGAACACCTGGCTGGGAGGACGGGCTGTGGATCATCTGCACAAGCAAGTTCGCCGCGCGCGGCGCCGGCTGATTCTGCAATCGTTCGTGGGGCGCTTGATCTGGTGCTGGTTCGCGGCCTTGCTGCTGGCCGTGGTGGCCATCGGCGCCGGCAAGATCTGGCCGCTGACCGACGCGATGACCTGGGCCGCCGGCAGCGTGGGCGCCGCACTGGCCGTCGGCACGCTGGCGGCACTTCTGTGGACGTGGCTGTCCGACCACGAGTCGCTGGAAGCCGCGGTGGAGATCGACCGCCGTTTCGGCCTGAAGGAGCGCGTCTCCAGCACGTTGGCGCTGTCGCCGGGCGAGCTCGATACCGAGGCCGGCCGCGCTTTGGCCAACGACGCGGCCAAGCGCATC
>JBGSYQ010000260.1:0-3521 GCA_041750795.1 Pirellulales bacterium
TTGGCCGGCCTGGCCGCGCTGCCGGCGGACGTCGACGCCGCCTACGTCACCGGTTGCGACGTGCCGTTTCTCGTGCCGGCCTTCGTGCGGCGGATGTTCGAGCTGCTGGGCGACCACTCGATCGCCGTGCCCGTCAGCGGCGGTTTGCATCATCCGCTCTCGGCCGTCTATCGCCGCACGCTTCTCGACGTGATCGAAGCGCTTCTGGCAGCCGATCGGCGGCGTCCGACCGATCTGTTCGACACCGTGTCGACGCGCCGCGTGGAGCCCCAGGAGCTAACCGACGTTGACCCAACGCTGGCCACCCTCCAGAATCTCAATCACCCGCAAGAATACCTGGCGGCGCTGAGGCAGGCCGGGTTTGAGGCGCCGGGCGAGATGGAGTGACTCACCGATGCAACGCAAAGTGACACCGCAAGTAGACCTTGTCATCCATGGCGTGGCGGAAAGCAGCGAGTCAGCCCTGGACTTGATCCGCGAGCAATTGAAGCTCGGCGATGAAGCCGCAAAGCGCGGTGAAATTGTGCCCTTTGATCCGGATGCGATCAAGAAGGCCGGGCGCGAACGACTCCAACAGCATGACACGGACGCCCGATGACCGAACAGCCAGCTAGTCGCCGTCGCTGGTTCCGCTACAGCATGCGATCGCTGCTGGTGGTGGTCACGCTGCTGTGCATCTGGCTGGGCACCGTCGTCAACCGGGCCGAGCGGCAGCGGCGGACGGTAAAGGCGCTGCGCGATCTGAATGCTCAGGTCACGTACGATACACCGTTCATGAATCCCGGTGGCCAGCCGTCAAACTGGCGTTGGCTGCGATCGTGGATCGGCGACGATTATTTCGACGAGGTCACGAGTATTACGCTACGGCGCGGCGCCGATGATGCCTTGTTGCGACAAATTGGCCAGCTACGTGCGGTCAAGCTTCTGGAGGTCTATGGGCACGGCATAACCGATGAAGGACTGGCGCCGATTGCACGCCTGCCGAAATTGGAAATACTCTCGCTCTACTCTCGAAGCATCTCGGACGAAGGCGTGCTCAAGTTAGCCGAACTCAAGCATCTTCGTGGTCTGTGGCTGCAAGCTCCGCAAGTGACCGACCGCGGTGTGATCGCCCTTTCCCAGTTGAGCGATCTCCGGCAATTGTCCTTGACGAACGTCCGGATTACCAACCGGGGATTGAAGTCGCTCGGAAAGCTAACAAATCTCGGTCAACTGTTCATTACCTCGCCATTGGCGGATGAAGCCGAATCAGCGCGGATCACCGATGACGGACTGTCACCCATTACTCAACTGTCGAAGCTGGAAAGGCTGTTTCTCCAAGGCACGTCCGTCACTGATCAAGGGTTGGCGGAGTTGAGCGCGATTCGCGGCTTGCGTGAGCTTGATGTTTCCTGCCGTGACCCCGCCTATACGTTGCAAGGCGTCAACGAATTGCAGGCGCAATCGCCTTTTCTCTCGGTCACGCACAGCGCCGGGGCGCCGACCTCGCAGCCTGCCAAAGACGAACTCAACTACCCCGTCTTCCATTCCATGGCCAAACGGCGACAATAACCCCCGCCCCCACCTCACTCGCACCCCACCACTTCGCTCTCCTGCAAATACTCCGCGCTCACCGGGTAGTTGCGGAAGCGGATCGAATAATACTTCTCGAACCAGGCGGCAATGTCGGGCTCGACGCCGCGGTCGTAGTCCGGCGAGACGTGCAGCGTCTTGCCGTTGGTCGGCTCACGCAGCTCGCCTTGCTCGACGATGATCCGCCCGCCCTTGATCACGTGCCGCGGCAGCTCGAACATCGTTTGCTTGTTCTCGTGCGGAGTGTAGATCGTGACGTCCGCGTCGGCGCCGACTCCCAAATGCCCCTTGTGCTTCAGCCCCAGGATGCGGGCCGGGCCGGCGCGGGTGATGATGCAAATCTCGTTGAGCGTGTACTCGCGGTCCAAGTCGCCCAGCGTCGAGCGATCGAGCACGTGCGGGTTGACGGTCTTCAGCACGTCGCGCCGCCAGGTGCGGTCCATCAGCAGGCGGATGATCTGCGGATAAGCCAGAAACGAACCGCCGTTGGGATGATCGGTGCTCATCACCACGCGCCAGGGATCCTCGACCAGCAAATACCACTCCAGGCCGATCGCCCACTGCAGCGCGTTGATCAGGCTCTTGTCCTTGTACTCGATGGGCGCGATGCCGCAGCCGGCCTCCATTTCCGTCTCGGCCGAAAACCACTTGGTGCGATAGACGTTGCTCAGGTAGTAGCCCAGCGGGCTGTCGCCGGTCATGCTGGTCGTTTCGCCGAACAGCACCTGGCCGACGTCGACCGTGACGTTCGGATGCGCGTTCACATAGTCGGCCAGCGGCACGACCTTCGAGTTGAAGGTGTTCTGGTCGTCCAGCCCGCCGCCGTAGCTGTGAAACTGGATGTGGGTCACATGCCCGCCGTGCCCTTCCAGAGCGCGCATCGTTTCCAGCGTGGTCGTCCAGTTGCCCGGCAGACCCAGGTTGTTGGCGTGAATGTGTACGCGGTGCGGCAGTCGCAGCTCGGCCGCCGCTTCGGCAATGCCGCGGATGATCTCGCGCGGCGTGACGTTGAAGTAGTCGATCCGCGTGTCGAGATCCTTGACGTTGCCCGCAGGCTTCTGCTTCCAAACCTCCACTCCGCCCGGATTGACGATCTTCGGCGCGTAGGCCTTGGCACTGGCCAGCAGCCAACCGAGAAACGCCTTCAGCCGCTCGGGCTCGCGCTGCTGGATGGCGCGCATGATGTACTGGTTGTTGCCCACCAGGATGTAGAAGCCCTTGTCGATGCAAGGCGTGTCTTCGAACTCCTCGTGCGCGTGGCGTGCGGCCAGCGGCGGAATGGCGGCGTCGAAGGCCGTCGTGTAACCCATGCCGGCGTACTTGTAGCCGGTGGCGAACGTGCTGGGCACGCTGCCCATCGTGCCGCTATGCGTGTTGGCCGTTTTGGAAACGACATGCGGCGCTCGCTTCTCTTCCGGCCGCATCTTGCGGGCGACGTTGACCTTCGGACCCGCGATGTGGCAGTGCATATCGACACCGCCCGGCATGACGACCAGGCCGCGGGCATCGATCTCGCGAGTCGGACGCACCTTGGGATCTGTGGGCGCGGCGACGATCTGGGCTCCCGCGATCCAGAGATCACGCACTTGGCCATCGATGCCGTTTGCCGGATCGTACACGGTGCCGCCGGAGATTTTTAGGAGATCGGGCATGGGGATCCACGACAATTGTAGCAGGCACGTCCCGCGTGCCGAAGCAGTTCTGCGAGGGCGTGTGGATGCTATAAGATGGATGGGCCGTGCCGCTTCTTGGATACGCACGATGGCGCGGCCGGGACGGCCGGGCTATATAGCCGCGGCATCCTGCCGCGGAGTTGGTAGAACCATGAACAACACGCAAAAAATATTTCACGACGTGCCCTGCACCGTTTGCGGCTGCGTGTGCGACGATTTATCGTTGACGTTCTCTGATGGCCGCATCACGCGCGCCGAGCGCGCTTGCAAATTAGC
>JBGSYQ010000261.1:0-13744 GCA_041750795.1 Pirellulales bacterium
CGGCTCGTGGCCGTCGCGCCCCAGGCGTCGGCCCAGTCCGGCCTTGTCGACTTGCTCACTCGGCAACTCGATCCGCCCGCGACGGTCGTCATCGATTCCGATCCCGACCTGGTGCTGTGCTACGAAACCGAAGGATTGTGGGTGCCATACGTGGCCGCTCGGCTGATCGGCGACCGCGGCGACCTGGTTCCGATCGCGGCAAGGCTACACGCGCGCAGCGACGTCGCGTGGAGCAGTCTGGCGTATGCCGTCGCACCCGAGCAGGTATCCTGCGAAGTCGGATAGCCGTCCGCCGCGAAGTCGCAGCACGTCGAATTCGTGAACGGGCTGTCAAGCAAAGCGCCCGGGCTCGTCGTCCCACGGCCTCTCGGGCACATCGGACGCTTCGTCTCCGACCACGGCGCTGGCGAGCAGATCGACTTCTCTCGTATTGTGCTCGTCCAGCTTCTCCAAGAGCATCAGCAAGTCGCGCGACGTCTTGCGAATCGCCGCATCGTCGGTCGCCAGGCTGCCGGGCAACCGGGCCAGGATGCGTTTTGCCGACATCCGAAAGCAATCGTGTTCTCGCAGCAGCAAGTCCACGTCATCTCGGAAATCAGGCCGCGATTCCAGCACGATCGAGATGAAGCCGCCCTGCTCTTCGAACGACAGCATGCGATGCAGATGGTCCTGAAAGGCCAGCGTCATCGTGCGCAGCCGGTCGACATTTCTCGAAAAGATCGCTGTCCGCAACTCGCTGGTAATACTGGCCAGCATCTCGTGCTCGAAAAGAGCCTGCGGCGGGATGGCCAAACGAGTCATGTTGCACCTCCCCCTGCTCGGATTACCGAGAAACTTGCAGCGCCTGCGCCAGGAATTTGCAGGCGGCGGTCACAGTGCTTGGGGCATTGTCCGTCGTGGGCAACAGCTATCTCAAACATAGCTGTCCTGCTTCGCAGGTCAAGTTTCGCGCGGCGGTTTGGGTGGTTCGAATCGCCGCAGTGGCCGGTGAAGTGCGTAAGGGCGCGAAGGTGCAACTCGTCGACGAACGGCCCCACTTTCAGGCCCGTCGCCTGCCCTCCGCGGCGTTTGCAATTGTGCACCGTTTTCGGCAACTCGGTACAATTCAACTGGATTCGGCACGATTGCGAATTTGTCGGTCGCAACTTCCGCGAGACTCCATGAGCACTTCCAGTGAACATGTGACGCGGCCGTTGACGTTCAAGTACGTCTTTGCGCTGGCGCTGTTGGCGGCGCTGGCCATCGTGAACTTCGTCATCCTGCGAATCGCGATTCTTGATAGCCAGCAGGTACACGCGATCGTCCAGCACGGCAGTCGCGAGCGCGTGCTGCTGTTGCGCACGGCGATGCTCGCCGAGCGGCTGATTTTTTCCACCGACAATGCCGAGCGCGACCACGTCCGCCGCGAACTTGCCGGCACGATCGAGCGGCTCGAGCGCACGCACCTCGAATTGATGCTGCCGGAGGCGCCGCGGCGACCGGCGCCGGCAAGCGTCAAGGCCATCTACGAGCACGCGCCCTTGCTGCTGGATTCGGAGATGCGCAACTACGTGCTGCACGTGCGTTCGATCGCCGAGGGGCCGGACGAAGACTTGCACGCCGCCAACGTCCATTTCAACTACGTGCGCAATCCCGAGACCATCGACAAGATCGTCGCCGGCCTGGACGCCGTGGTGGCCGCCTACGAGCGAGCAAGCGCCGCCACCACCACGCAGTTGCGCTTGCTGGCCACCTGGTCCATCACCAGCACGCTGGTCCTGCTGGTGCTGAACGGCTGGTTTGTGTTTCGCCCGATGGTGTACCGCGTTCGCACGGACATGGGCGCGCTGAATGAGTTGAACGCCACGCTGGAACGGCGCGTTGCCGAGCGCACCGCCGACGCCGAGCGGCGGGCCGAACTGCTGGCCCAATCCGAAGCGGCCCTGCGCGAGTCCGAGACGCTCTACCGGTCGCTCGTCGACCATTTGCCGATGTGCGTGATGCGCAAGGATGCCGAGGGCCGCTTCACGTTCGCCAACGATCGCTTCTGTCAACTGGTGCAAAAACCGCTGGCCGCCATACTCGGCCGCACCGACGCCGACTTTTATCCCCAGGCCATGGCGGACAAGTACCGCGACGACGATCGGCGTGTCATGCAGAAGGATTGCGTGTTTCAAGACGTCGAGCAGCACCAGACGCCCGACGGCCGCTGGATTTTCGTCGAGGTTCTCAAGAGCCCGCTCCGCGACGCCAGCGGCAGCATCATCGGCACCCAGACCGTGTTCTGGGACGTGACCGACCGCAAGGAAGCCGAGCAGCGCGCGATCCACGCCGAACGGCTGGCGGCCGTCGGGCAAATGGTGGCGGGCGTCGCCCACGAAAGCCGCAATGCCTTGCAGCAAATCCAGGCTTGCGCGCAACTGCTCGACTGGCAACTCGCCGGAGACAGCCCCAAGCAGGAGTTGATCGCCGACTTGCAGCGCGCCCAAGATCGATTGCACCGCCTGTTCGACGAGCTGCGCGGCTTCTCGTCGCCCAGGCACCTCGAGCTGCGACCCTGCAACCTGTGTACCATAATGACCGATGCCTGGTCGGCCATCGAATCGCAGCGCGCCGGCCGCGACGCCGATCTCTGCGAATTGCACGCCGATCTGCCGCCGGTGATGGCCGATCCTTTCCAGCTCGAACAGGTGTTTCGCAACATCCTGGAAAACGCCCTGGCTGCCTGCGACGATCCTGTCAGGATCGAAGTCGATTGCCACGAAGTCGCCAACGACGACGTCCAGGCCCTGGAAATCCTGATCCGCGACAACGGGCCCGGATTGACGCCCGAGCAGCAGCAGCGAATTTTCGAGCCGTTTTTCACCACCAAGACGCGCGGCACCGGCCTGGGAATGGCGATCGTAAAGCAGATCGTCGAGGCGCATGGCGGCGCCATCGCCGCGCGCAATGCCGCAACCGGCGCCGAATTCTCGATCACGCTGCCGCTTCATTCGCAATCACTTGCCGAGACGGCGACCGGCCATGCATCGCTGGGAGAATCCCATGCCTGAAACGCTGCGCATTACCGTGGCGGACGACGAGCCGCGGATGAGAGACTACCTGTGGGAAAGCCTGCAGCGCATGGGACATCGCATGGTCTCGGCGGCGCGCAACGGACGAGAACTGGTCGAACAGTGCCGCCAACACGAGCCCGACCTGGTCATCTGCGATATCAAAATGCCCGACATGGACGGCATCGACGCGGCCGAAGCAATCTATCGTACGCGGGCGATTCCGGTGATCCTGGTCTCGGCGTTTCACGACGATGAGTTGATTCGCCGCGCCTCCGGCAAGCACGTCCTGGCGTATCTCGTCAAGCCGATCAAAGACACCGACCTGGCGCCGGCGATCACGGTGGCGATGGACCGCTTTCGCGAGTTTCAGACGCTGCGCCACGAAGCGGCCGACTTGAGGCAGGCCCTGGAGGATCGCAAGACGATCGAACGCGCCAAGGGAATCCTCATGAAGCGCACCGCCCTGTCCGAACCCGATGCGTTTCGCCGCCTGCAGAAAGTCGCCAGCAGCAAGAGCCAAAAACTGATCGAGATCGCGCGGATGATCATCACCGCGGAAGAGGCCATCGACGACCGAGACGCGTGAATCTCTCGTCTCGACGTGCAGCGCAGGAGCAGCGCCATGGGAAATTCGATCGATCGACGCACGTTCCTGCGAGCAACCACCGCCGGCGCCTTGGCGTCGGCATTGCCGCGCTGCGCGCTGGCAGGCGCTCCAGTGCCGCATTTCGAGATCTCGCTGGTCGAGTCCTCGTTTGCCAGGTCGTTTGCCGAACACAGCTTCGCCCACTTGGACTTCGCCCGCATCGCCAGGAACGAACTGGAAATCTCGGCGGTCGAGTACGTCAGTAGTTTCTTCGGCATGCCCCTGCCGGACGACAAGGTCCTGGAATCGATGAACAAGCGAGCGGCCGAACACGAGGTCCGCCAGTTGCTGGTCATGCTCGACGATCAGGGGCGCATCGCCGCGGCCGAGGCGCGACAGCGGCAACGCGCCTTGCAGAACCATCGCCGTTGGGTCGAGGTGGCCAGGTCGCTCGGCTGCCACTCCATCCAGATCGATCCGACCAGTCATGGCGACGCGGCCGAGCAGCAGAAGCGGGCCGTCGACGGCGCGGCCGCGCTGTGCGAGTATGCCGGCCAGTTGAAGATCAACGTGCTGCTGGGCAATTATGGTGGAGTCTCCGCCGACGCCCAGTGGGTCGCCGGCGTGGTCAACGCCGTGGCTTTGCCTTGCTGTGGCGTGCTGCCACAATTGGGCCCCCTCAAGGCCGATCGAGACTACAACGATTTGGCGGGCCTGGCTCCCCTGGCCAGGGGCATCACCTTGCGGACGTCGGCGTTCGACGACAGCGGACAGGAAACCAGCATCGACGTTCCCCGCGCCCTGCAAACCATTTTGACGGCCGGTTACCGCGGCTACATCGGCATACACTACGACGGCAAGACGTTGGACGAGATGCAAGGCATTCGCGCCACGAAACGCCTGCTCGAACAGTTCCGGATGGAAGCATGAATACGTGCGTCCCGCTCGATCGGTGGCCCGGGGCACCGCGGTTGTCCGCGCCGGTTGACTTTGTTCCGGAGCCTTTTAGGATTGAAGTAGTCCGCCAGTGAATGGCGGGCTCGATTGGCTACGATAGCCCCGCTGTGTCACGTATCAGGGGCCCTCTCCGTTCCGACAATCGGCCCCTGCTGCGAAATCGCGCGGCCGGGGTTTTTGCCTGCGCCTTAAACCTCGTTGCGCGTGCTGCGCGGCGGGGTTTTTTTATGGTGTCGAACAGGAAATGCTGCGCGGATTCGAGGCGGAATGCGCAGCCATTTTCTGAGAACTACCCGCAGCCCGTCGAAGCGGGCTGGACAGCTTGCACAGGAGATCGATCGATGAAACTCAATCAAGGTATTGTAGGGCGCGTCGCCTGGCCCGCGGCGGCCGTGCTGCTGTCACTCGCCATGTTGAGCGGGTGCAGCAGACCGTACACCAGCGAAGTGGTCAGCACCGGCGAGAACGCGATAACCATCGCGGACAGCAAAGACAAAACGCAGCGCACGCACGAGGTGGCGCCGGATGCGAGAATCACGCTCGACGGCAAGCCCGCGCGACTCGAGGATCTCGACAGCGGCGACGCCGTGAAAATGACGGTCGTGCGGACGGCCGCTAAGGAAATGGCCACCGGCGTGGATGCCCGGTCGAAGGAATCGGCCGATGCCGGGACGCCGACGTCGGAACCGCCCGACGACGCGGACCGGCCGGCCGAGCCCGCCGAACAACAGGCTCTGCCAGGAGACTATGTGCCGTTGCCGACGCCGCTGCCGAAGCCCTTGCCGATTCCTGATCGGCCGGGCGCCGACGTCGATCGCCAGTTGTCGCCCGAGGCCAACGCCCCAGAGCCTTTGGACGAAGCGGCCGAAGAGGCGGTGGCGGGGATCATTTCCAAAATCCACGTGATGGACAATCATTTCGTCGTCGGAGACGAAGCAGGCGTGGAATACAACTTCATGGTCGACAGCGACACGAAGTTTACGCTGGATGGCAACGAAGCGACGTTTAGCGACCTGGCGATGGGGCACATGGTGAACGTCACGTCCGTCAAGGACGGCAATGTGTTCTTCGCCAGAACTGTGGACGCCAGCAGCAAGTAACCCGCCCGAGGCTGACGGCCTGCCGCAAACCGAGCGTTCAACCGACGCCGACGTTTGCGGCAGCGTCCGTCCGTTTTTGCGCGCGGGCGCGTGGGGTTCGCCCCATGCTGGCGAGTCGACGTGCGGGACGTGCCACGGGCTGGAACGTGTGAAGCAGGAATGTGGCGGAGATCCGAGTGAGGGTCGACCGAAAATAACGTCTCCGCATCTCCCCTCGCCCCTTGTGGGAGAGGGGAGGGTGAGGGGTTAGAGAATCAGGAAGTTATTTTTCGGTCGCCCCTGAGCAAGGAGGTGCGCAATGGTGTACTGGTCGATCGTCTTTCTGATCCTGGCCTGTGGCGCCGCGATACTAACCATGAACCCCGCGAGCGGGCTGTTGCCTTGGGTCGCGCGCTCGTCGATGGTCGTATTGCTCATCGCCTCCTTGCTCAGCCTCGCCTACGCAGGGCGAGGACATTTCCTCCGCACGTGGCGCCGACACAAACCCGGCAAACGACACCGTGTGTGAAGGTCGCAAGTGGAGCGTCAACCCGATTTATTCGGGTGACGCGGAACGACCGCCAAAGACGCAAGTGCTTTGGCGCAAATCAACACCTGGTGCTTCGCCGAATCCGGTCAATCCGAAAACCAGGCTTTGACGAAGCACTAGAGGCCGCACCCTCAGGCCGACAAAGCGATCGCGTTGCGAGAGAATCGCCAACGCGCAAGATCGGTAAGCGCGCCCTTCGCGTGCATCGCAGGTCCGGCCGTCAGTGCTATGATTTCCGCCACGAGCAGCAACAGCAGCGGGCAAATGTGCAGCACAGGACTCCAACCTGCCAACGCTGCCTGAGGCGACCAAGGTTGGAATGCACACAATGGTTCTGACCGCCGCCAGGGGCGCCCAAGTTGTGGAGGAATGAGCACGCAGCAAGCCAACCCCGAGCCAATTGGCTGTGCGAACATGGTGACGCTCGCATCGTCGCCCCGAGTCTGGCGCGGACCGGTAAGCCGGACTACATGCCACCCAACCCCCCCAAACTAACACCCCCCAGACTGACGGATTAATTGATCATCGTGCGATAAATAGCTGAGAGTTCATAGGTCTCATTGACAATTTGATTTGGGTAAATAGATTAGGGGGCCAGGGGCAAATAGACTAGGGGACAATAGATGTCGGTGGATAGTGGCCACACAAGGTAGACGCTTTATGACTTTGATCCAAACTCGGGCGGCGCTGGCTGGCGCTCTCTTCGCGCTCACGCTGACTGTTTTCGCCGCCCCGGTCGGAGCCGTTGTAATCGACAGTTCCTACTTCATTGCGTTGTCGGGTAGCGAAACCGGGTCGGGTAACGGTACGCTCGACTTCCTCCTGTTTACCGAGTCGGCTGGGGGGGCCGCCAATAGCGGCGGCTCGTTTAACGGGGACAATGCGAACACCGACATGCCCAAGGGCAACGGTAACACCACGGCCCTTGAATCCTATATCACCTCGATCGGTGACCTGCGCAACTTCTATATCCTCAACTTTCCTGATGGAAGCGGCGGATCGACGGTCAATCAAATTGCAATCTTTGTCGACGTGAATGAGACGGGCGGCAATCAGGATATCAGCCTCGACACGCTCAACATTGTCCAGGACTATAACGCCAGCTTTGGCGATGATCGGGACAATCCATTCGGAGCCGACATCTCCTCCGCCCTTCAAAACAGCACCGATGCGGGTTACAGCGGCGGAACGCTGTTGGCCAGCCTCGATGCCAGCCAAATTCTGGCCTATCAGAACAATGGCGCCGGCCATGCGGATGTTGTCATCTACACGGGAATCAATCCGTTCGACCTCGCATTTAGCGATTCGACCCGCATCTTATTCCATTGGGCCAGTTCCGGCCACGACAATGGCGGCGAAACAATATTTCTTAGCGGTGAATTCGGCGCCCAGGACCTGCCGGGTCCGCAAGTTCCCGAGCCTGCCAGCGTGGCACTGGCCGCACTCGGCGGCGTGGGGTTCGTCCTGGCTGCCCGCCGGCAACGGCGCCGAGTGCGTTGACGCATCACTTGTAGCAACCGCGTACGCCGGCCAGCTCTCCGGAAGCATTTGCCCGCGGTGCGAACTTCGTCATGTCCTGGTTCAGCGCGAAACGGAATTGGCGGAAACGTTCCCGATGCAAGTGGTGTGTGAGTGGATCGGCAATAGCGCGGCCATCGCAGCCAAGCACTATCTGCAAGTGACCGACCAGCACTACGAACAGGCGGCGCAGTAGGCGCACGCAGGGGATGGTAAAGAGCCGCAAGCACCATCGCCCGCGCAAGAAAAACCCCCGGTTTTTCTGCGGTCTGCGTCAACGTGCGAGACTCTGCAAAGCGGGCAAATGGGCGGCACAGGACTCGAACCTGTGACTTCCACCGTGTGAGGATGGCGCTCTAACCAACTGAGCTAGCCGCCCGAAGCGATCAATTCTAGCATCCAGGCCCGATTGCGGCCAAGGGGCGACATTCAAGTCCATGGCGACGGATCGCAATATACGCGGGACGGCCGGAGAATTCGGCACCAGGTTCGACGGTCGATGGTATGTCCACCTGCTTAGTGGGCGGCTCGTCCTCTGCGGTCCATTGGACTGCAGGAATCCGTCCATTTTGTCGTGCAAGACCGTCAACGTCTGCGAACGGCGGTCGTTCAGAGCAGGATGCAAGTCGCAGTGGCAATCGACGGATCAAAAGCGAGTGACTCATAGTCCATAGACTCATAGGCAACAGCGACTAGGCTTACGACTCATGGCAGCTCGGCCGGACATTCTTTCACTCTTTGGCACTAAAGTGCGCGAGTTGCGGACCGCGCGCGGGCTATCTCAAGAGACACTTGCAGACAAATGCGGGCTTGATCGAACTTACATAAGCGGGATTGAGCGCGGGCGTAGAAACGTCGCCTTGCGGAATATCGGGGCGATTGCAAAGGCCCTCGGGGTTGGGATCGACGATCTCTTTAACGGGCTGTAGGAAAGATTGTGAGCAAAGACCGAACGATCCTGGACGTTTGGGATATCACTCCTCAGTTCCTAACAAAGGTTGTCCGTGATAATCCAAGCCTGCGGGGAATGATGCTCGGCTATATCGCAGAGACAAAGCTGCGCGAGTTATTCGAGAGCGACGCGCGAATATCCGACCTTCGCAAAGACGATGACCATGACCGCAGCCGCAAGGGCGATTTGGTTTTGGTTTACAAGGGCAAGGAATTCAAATTCGAGGCCAAGGCACTTCAGACCAACAGCATTCGAGTATTCGATGACCGCGACGTAGAGAAGACAACCGCCGAGAATTGGTTGAGGAAGATCATTAAACTCGAAAAGCGGTATTTGGAGAATCCCGCCTACGTAGAGTTTTGGGAATCGCGGCGGCTACAAGCCAGATACAGTGGCGCGGTGCAATGTGACGCCAGCGACAGGCGTACCCTAAAGTTGCCGCGTGGCGGCACAATTGAGACAACGTGTTTGCTTGTCGGAGAGTTCGACATTCTGGCCGCTGGTCTATTCGGCTTTCGTGAGCAGTGGGATTTTGGATTCGCGCTCAATTGCGACTTACCGACATCGACGCATCGGAAATACCCGCTCAAAGTCCAAAGAAGGTTGCTCAAGTCGCTTGTTCCCGTAACGTGGCCGCTTGAGCCTCCGTTCGTCGTGTCCTGCTTAAGTTGGAACTGGAATTTCGGGGTGATGGGGTTAGCATAACCCTTGAACCTGGAGGATTCCATGAGTCGTGAACGCAAGTCGATCGCAGGACCGGAGAAGGTGGCCATTCTGCGGCGGTATTTGGTGGAGAAGGTGCCGATCTCGGATTTGTGCGATCAGTATGGACTGCAGCCAAGCCAGGTCTACTACTGGCAGGCGCAACTGTTTGAGCATGGCGCGAGCGTTTTCGAGCGCAAGGCGGGGCGCAAGGCCAGCGCGGAGACAGCCAAGGATCGCAAGATCGAGCGGCTCGAATCGACGCTGGCGCAGAAGGAGCTGAAGCTGGCCCAAAAGAACGAAGTCATCTCGGAGCTGATGGAGGAGAACGTCCTCGCAAAAAAAGCCAGTGGGGAACTCTAAGCGGCGGCTGGGTTCCCCACGACACGCGTGACGCCATCGTGGACTACGTGAAGCGCTGGACCAAGCGGGCCGAGTTGCCGGCCAAGCACCTGCTGGGCTGGCTGGGATTGCCCAGCAGCAAGTATCACCAGTGGCAGAAGCGCTACGGCCGGCCCAACGACCACAACGGCCGCACGCCGCGCGACGGCTGGTTGGCGGCATGGGAGAAGCAGGCGATCTTGGATTATCAGGCGCAGTTCCCCTTGGAAGGTTATCGGAGACTGGCGTTCATGATGCTGGACGAAGATGTGGTGGCGGTGAGCCCTTCGAGCGTGTATCGCGTGCTCAAGACTGCCGGCCGACTGGACCGGAAATGGCGAAAATCCTCGAAGAAAGGCACGGGGTTTGTGCAGCCGCTGCGTGTGCACGACCATTGGCATGTTGATGTGTCGTACCTCAACCTGGGCGGCACGTTTTACTACCTGTGTTCACTGCTCGACGGCTACAGCCGGTTCATCGTGCACTGGGAAATTCGCAAGAGCATGACCGAGCGCGACGTGGAGACGATCGTGCAGCGTGGATTGGAAAAGTTCCCCGACGCCAAACCGCGGATCATCAGCGATAACGGGCCACAGTTCATCGCCCGCGACTTCAAAGAGTTCATTCGCCTGACGGGCATCACGCACGTGCGGACCAGCCCTTACTATCCACAGAGCAACGGCAAGCTGGAACGTTGGCACGGCACACTCAAGGGCGAGCGGTTCCGCCTGGCGGCGCCGGAGACGTTGGACGAGGCGCGGCGCGTGGTCGCTGCGTTCGTGGCGCACTACAATGACGTCCGTCTGCACAGCGCACTGGGCTACATCACGCCGGCCGACAAGTTGGCCGGACTGGAGCAGGTGATCTTCGCCGAACGCGATCGCAAGCTCGAATCGGCTCGCGCGTCGCGCCGGGTATCGCAGCGGTCGGTGTTCGAGACCACGTCGCCAACCGCTTGCGACAAGGAACACAGAGAAAGGCTAGCGGGAGTCCAGGGGGCCGGCAATGAGGCCCCTTGGTCGCCCGAGCCGCTGACATCGCTAAACTAACCACGCCCCCGAGGGCGAAACTCAACAACCTCAACTCGCCAACGCCACCCTCCCAAAAATCCGATTCCCGCTGAACCAAGACAGTCGCTGATCCGTTCGAATTGCTTGATCGGCTCTATCGAGAAAGACGACGGAAGAAATCTTGATCTTGCGTTTCTGGAATACCAGAAAGTAAGAATGATTCTTGCGAGCGCGCTCTTGTTTCTTCAATCGAGTGACCCCAGCGCGGTTGCGGCGCACGACGACGAATAAGTCTTTCGTGTAGAATCCAAGCGACTCATAGCCTGAGATTATCTCAACGTGCGTGAGGCGCTGCTTGTTCGCACTCACTTCATCCTGGCACTTGACGATCAAGATCCCATCGGGCCGTAACACGCGATAGGCTTCCCGCCCTGCCTTTGCGTACATATCCAAGACCGCTTCGTGCCATTTTGGACCACCGTTCGTCGTTTGACCGTTCGAGTAGGCATAGCGGAACGCTGCATGTGTGCCGGACCCGGCCATGTGCGGTTGTTCGCCTCGATAAAGTCCCTCCATGTAAGGCGGGTCCAAGACGATGCAATCAAACGAACCGTCGTCATAGGGAAGGTTCCGGCAATCCACACCATCGGCTATTTGCATGAAGGAAAATAGCCCGTCATTCTTGGCGCTCAAATCGGATGCGACGATGTCGTATCGGCCGGATGGAATCTTTTTCCAGAACGCCCCTAGTCCAAACGTCACGTCGGCGATCCGCGAGCCGTTTGGAACGTGCAAACCGAGGATCGAAGCGAATACCTCGGCGTCGTCGGCAACGTGAGCCGAGAAGACAAGGTCCGTTGTCGATATGCCGCCCGCTACTCGACGCTTGCAGCTCTTTGTCCGCGCTTTTGGTTCACGTCCCATGCTGTGGACTATAAGTCAAACTTGGTAGGTTCGTCAATTCCCTTGTGGATTCGCATACCCTAGTCGCTCGGCAACTAGCCTAATGCCAGGTTCAGCGCCCATCAAGGCGAGCATCGGCCAGCATCCGGCGACCCGTCAGCCATGTGAATCGTGAACCGACGAAATGGCTGCTGATGCAGGATGGACCTGAACCGATCGGACGTCGTGGCGCAGTTCGATCCAAAAACACAGCACAAGGAGACTTCTCACCGACAGGCCGAACACTAACTACCAGTCCGCTCACACCTGCGCCGTGGTGTCGGGCTGCGCCGGATCGGCGCTGTCACTCGGCTCTTGCGCCGGCGGCACGAACTTGGGGGCCGTCGGTTCGTCGTAGTCGTCGGCGTTGTACCGCTTCGCCGGACGGCTGGTGGGCTCCATCGTCGCCACGTCCATCTCGCTCTTGATGTCGTTCAAGCCCTTCTTGAATTCCATCAGGCTCTTGCCCAACGAGCGGCCGACCTCGGGCAAGCGCTGGCCGAACAACAGCACGGCGATCACGCCCACGATGATCATCTCAGTCGGACCCATTCCAAACGGCATGTCTCATTCCCTCCACACCAACGCGAACAAACCGCCCGTACGCGAACACTCAATCGAAAAATGCCGCGACGGCATTTCTCAGCAGCCCGCCTAGCAGCCGGCCGCCTAACTCTGCGGCGTCTTCTCCGGCTTGTCGCTGTCTTCTTCGATACCCTGTACGCCCTTCTTGAACTCCACGACCCCCTGTCCCAGCGAACGCATCACGCTGGGCAAACGGCTGCCAAAAAGTATCAACACGATAATGGCGATGATGATCAGTTCCGTCGTTCCAATAAACGCAAACATGGGGCGACCTGCATGCTCTGAGGGTGGGATGGTTCGAAGCCCGGACGGCCAGCGTTGACCGCCACTAGCCTCAAGGTCGGACGGCGCATGCTCTGCTATGGGAACGTGCGGTGGGCCAACAACTCAATTCTACTGGCCAGCCATCCCATGTCAAAGGTTCGGCGATGCGAAACGACCCTGCCTCCTGCAGAGGCTAACCCAATTGGGGCAATTACTTAGGGCTGGCGTTCGCGCCCGTTTCGCGGTGGGCGGACTCCACGTACAAAGGCAGAAACCGGTAATAAACTTCCAGGCACAATGCGCCCAAGGCCGTCGAATAGGCGCGACCGCCGCAACGGCCCCACACCGGGTCCGGATCCCAGCTCCCGGCTTGCTCCCCGTCTTTGCGCTGCGCGGCAATCAGCGTCTGCTGCATGGCCCCGTTCCAGCGCTCCCAGGCCTCGCCCTGCGTCTGAAACAAGGCCAGCGTGCCATAGTACCAGTAATAGTAATTCGTCGTACCGGCGCCGGGCGCCTCTTCCAGCAGAAAGCGACTGGCCTCGCTCCGTGCGGCCGGCTGATCGGGCTGCCCCATGAACTGCCGGCAGACCATCGCCTCGGCCGTCATCGATCGCGTCGCCACCGGCTTGATTGCCTGATAACACGCCAGGCCGCGCGCGTTGCCCAACGACACGCTCCGCAAGAAGCGCTCGATGCCGGTCTGCGTGGCCGCGGGAATCTCGATACCGGCCAATTGGCCGCTCTTGAGCGCCATCACCTGCCAGCCGAGTTGACTCGTATCGCCTGCGTCGCCGGGCCGATAGCGCCAGCCGCCGGTCGTGCGATCCTGCGCATCGAGCGTATAGCCGATGGCCCGTTTCACCGCGGCGCGCAGCCGGTCGTCGCGCGACATGGCATAGGCCTCGCTGATCGCGCAGGTCGCCATGGCGTGGCAGTACATTTTTTCGTACGTGTTGCGCGACGCGCCCAGATTGCCGTCGGCCGCTTGCACGCTCAATAAGAACTCGAGCCCGCGTCGCACGTTGATCTGGTACTCGCCTTCCAGGTGCGTGTTGCCGGCCGCCAGAAACGACAACAGCGCCAAACCGGTGATGCCGGTGTCGGCGGTGGCGCCGGCGCCGAAGCGATTTTCTCCGTCGGCTGCCAGACCCGCCCCGCCGCCGGTTCGCAGCGGTTCCCAGCG
>JBGSYQ010000262.1:0-2115 GCA_041750795.1 Pirellulales bacterium
CGCCGAGCCGCTCACCGCGGCAGCCGCGCCGCACGCCAACGTGCCGGACCCGGCTCGACGGCTGCGCGTGGGCTACGTGTCGGGATTTTTTTGCGAGCACGCGGTCAATTTTTTCACCGAACCCATTCTGGCGTCCCACGACCATCGTCAGTGCGAGATCTACTGCTACTCTGACGTGGCTCGTCCGGACGCTGCGACCGGTCGGATCAAAGCCGTCGTCGACGTCTGGCGCGACACGGCCGGCGTGAACGATGCGCCACTCGCCGAGATGGTCCGCAACGACGCGATCGACATCCTGGTCGACCTTGCCGGTCACATCGGATCCAATCGGCTGCCACTGTTCGCGCGCCGGCCGGCGCCGGTTCAGGTGACGTACATCGGATACCAGAATACCACCGGCATGTCGGCGATGGACTATCGGTTGACCGACGCGCACGCCGATCCGCCCGGCGAAACCGACCGCTTTTACACCGAAAAGCTGGTGCGCCTGCCGCGGGCGTTTTTCGTGTATCGCCCGCCGGCCGATGCTCCGGACGTTGCGCCGTTGCCCGCTCTGGCCAACGGGCATGTGACCTTCGGGTCCTTCAACAAGTACAACAAGGTGACGGCGGCGACGCTGGAAGTCTGGCTGAAAATCCTGAAAAACGTCCCCAACTCGCGATTGCTGGTGCTCGCGCGGCGCGAAGGCTACGTCCAGAACCGGCTGCACGTGCTGGCCGCCAGACGCGGCGTCGATCCCACGCGGATCGAGCTGTTCGATCGCCAGGGACACGCGGACTACATGCAGCTCGTGGCGCGGGCCGACCTGGCGCTTGACCCGTTTCCCTTCAACGGACATACGACAACCTGCGACGCGCTGTGGATGGGGGTGCCGGTGGTCACGCTGGCCGGTCGATCCTATGCCACGCGATTCGGCAGCAGCGCGCACGTCAACCTGGGTTTGGAATCCTTCGTCGCTGCATCGACCGAACAGTACCTGGAGATTGCGACGCGCGCCGCCGCCGATTTGCCGGCCCTGGCAAACCTGCGCGCGGAGTTGCGCACTCGCGTGCAAGGCTCGCCGCTGCTCGATTTCGTCGGCTTTACGCGCAACCTCGAAATCGCGTATCGCGAAATGTGGCGCACCTGGTGCGCGAACCGACGCTAGCGCCCCGTACCCCCGTCGCCGGCCCGTCCCCATCGTATCGGCTGATGTCAAACATCGCGGAACTTTTCGAAACGGCCGTCGGACTGCAACGCTCCGGGCAGTGGCAGCAAGCCGCCGAGGCCTTTCGCCACCTGCTGGCGATCGATCCGCGGCATGCCCCAGCCATGCACGGGTTGGGTTTGCTGGCGCTGTCGGCCCGCGATTTTCCGCGCGCCGTTGCACATTTGCAGCAAGCCGTCGAATGGGAACCGGCGCGCGCCGAGTTCCTCGCCCCGTTGGCCGAAGCGCATCGCCATTTGGGACAGATTGCCGAAGCAATTGCCTGCTACGTCAAGGCGATCGCATTGCAGCCCGGCTACGCCGAGGCACACTGCAATCTAGGCACGCTGTATCAGACCCAGGGCAACCTTTCGGCCGCGGCCGAAAGTTATCGGCGCGCCATCGCGTTGCCTGGAATCCAGCCGCTGGCGCACCACAACCTGGCGATCGTCTTGCAATTGCAGGGAGACCTGGACGGCGCCGTTGCCCATTTTACGGAAGCGGCGCGCTTGAATCCCGGCGCGATCGAATCCCGGCTGGCGCTGGGCTACGTGCTGAAGGCTCAGGGCAAACACGCCGCGGCCAGAGCCTTTTTCGAACAAGCCGTCGACGAGCGACCCGATTCGGCGGCCGCCCATGGCGGCCTGGGCTACACCCTGCAAAGCGAGGGCCGGTTCCGCGAAGCGGCCAACCACTATCAGCAGGCCGTGCAACTGGCGCCGGGCTCGGCCGTCGCCCATTACAACCTGGGCACCGCGTTGCGCAATCTGGATCGGCTATCGGCGGCGCTTGCCAGATTTCAGGAATGTTTGCGGCTCGACCCGGCCCATGTCCGCGCCTGGATTGGCACGGCCGGAGTGCAGTTGGAATTGGGGCGGCCGGACGAGGCCACGTCGGCGGCGCGGCGCGCGGTCGATCTGGCGCCCGCA
>JBGSYQ010000263.1:0-9111 GCA_041750795.1 Pirellulales bacterium
CCGCGGCCGTGGGCCGTCCGTCGGGACCGATGATGCCCGCTTCGGTCAGAAGCTGGAACAGGGCCTGAGCCACGCCGGGCTCGCGCATATGATCGTTGCGAATGTGCGTCAGCAAGCGGTCGGCATCGGCCACGTCGCCGCGCGCGATGCGCAGCGCCAGCTCGGCCAGGTCCCAGGGCGCGGTCGACTTCTTGTTTTTCTCGGCCGACTTGCGGGCCAGGTCCAGGTACTCGATCGACCGGTCCGTATCGGCTTCGATTTGCGCCAAGATGCCGTACACTTCGGCCTTGTCGAGCTTTTCGTCGAGTCCGTCGCGCGCGATCACCTCGTGCGCCAGGTTCTTCAGCGCCGCGATGTGCCGGAAGTGATCGGCCGCCTGATAGAACTGCACCAGTTGCTCGTCGGAGAGCTGCGTGACGTCCAAGCGCGCCAGCCGCGCCAGGCCTACGTCGGCCAGCCGGCCGGACGTGGGTTCGATGGTGGCCAGCGCCGGCAGCGAGAGCTTCTCGCGCAGCCGATTGAAGTCGAACGTCGAGCCGCTTTGCTGCGTGGCCAGTTCCAACAGCAGGATCGATGCCAGCAGCGGCACGCGCTTTTTCTCGTCCGCGGCCGCCTGGCTGGGCGTCTTTCCGCCGAACGCCTTTTGCGCCAGCGCGGTCCATTGGTTCAACAGCGCGTCGGCGCGCTTGGCGTCGATCAACTCCCGGTGTTTTTCCGGCGGCGTGTCGTCCGGGAGGCGCCAATTCCAACTGAGCAGATGCTGCACGGCTGCCGTCTGGCTTTCGACTTCCGCGGCGCCGGCGGGGCCCAGCGCGTCGCCGGCAATCTGCCGCAGCGCCGATTGCGCCTGCATCAGCTCCGTGCGATAGGCCACCAGCTCCAGCCGCGTGTCGCGGTCGGTCTGCTTGCCGTAAAGCAGTGCGTGGCCCACGATCATCGGCGCCTGGTCGAATATCAGATCCTTGCCGCTGGCGGGAATCTCGCGGTCCACCAGCCACCAGGCCCCCTTGGGCGGCGGCTCTTCGTCCGAGCCAAGCTGCGACAAGTCCAACGGCATCTGCGGCGCGCGGGGACTGGCCATCAGCCGCGCCTGGCAGGCTTCGACGTCCGTCACCGGATACGTCACCATCACCAGGTCCACGAGGTCGACGCTTTCCGCGTCGAGCAGTTGCGCCAGCGCCTCGGCTTCGACCTGGTCGTCCAGCGGCACGTCTTGCGCGGCGAACGTGCGCCAGGCCTGAATCGCGCCGGGCGTGTCGGCCAGCCACGAGCGCAGCACGGCAACGTTGTGACAGATAGCCGGCCAGTTGCCCACCTTGGCCGCCAGCTCGGTCAGGTTCTCTACAGCCAAACGCCACGCGCCGCGCAGCGCCGGCTCCATGGCCGTGGCAAAGGCGGTTTTCCACAAGGCGTCGTCCGGCGCCGGCCACAGCGCAAAATCCTGCTTGGCCAACAGCGGCAGCCGCGCCGAATTGTTCAATTGAATCAACAGCGACATGGGGCGCTCGTCCTTGCCGGCGGCCATGCCGATCTGCAGCGCCAGGTGCGCCCGCGCGGCCAGCAGGTGGTTTTCGGACAGCAGCGCCTGGGCCACCACGCCCACCGCCTCGTAGACGGCCGACGGGATCTGGTCGGTACACTTCTCGAGTGCGTCTTGCAGCACGTCGATGGCGGCCGCGGCGTCTTGCTGCGCCGCCAAAGCGGCTTTTTCGGCCAGGGCCACCGGGTTGTCGGGGAACTTCTCCACGAAGCGGGCCACGGTCTCGGCCGATTTCTCTTCCGAGCCAAGCTGGCCCAGCAGCATGGCCTTGATCGACAACAGGCACGCGCGGTCGGGATACTTGCCTTCGATGCTCTCGACGTGCTCGAGACACGCCGCGCGCTGGTCCCCTTCCAGCATCCGCTGGATTTTCTCCAACTCGGTCTGCAGATCGGCGCAACAGAACTTGATTTTCTTGCCCGTACCGCCCGGACAAGGAGCATAGGGATCAATCGGCATGAGAAGCTGCTTTCGAACCAGGCGCCGCCAGAGCGGCGAAAGCCCGGATCCTAGCACACCGCCGGCTGGAATTCGAGCGGGTGGGGCGAGCAGCGAACGCTCGCGGCACGCCTACCGCGCCGCGGTCAGCGTGGCTCGCTTCTTCTTGATCAGCGCCAGCAGGGCTTTTTGCGGGTCGGTGAATTTCTTCACGCCTTCGGCCATGAGCGTGGCTTCCAGGTGATCGGCGTTCACCTCGCGCGCGATTTCATCCAGCACTTCCTGCGGCGGCAGCTTGTCGATCTGGCGGTCGAACGTCATGCCGCTGGCTTCGATGGCGTCGTTCGTGGCCGGCGGATTGGTCTCGATGTCGCTGCCGGCAAACGCGGCGGCGTACTTCCAGGGCGGATCCTCGGGCTTCTTGGTGCCGGTGCTGGCGAACACCATCTCCTGGTCGAGCGGCGTCTTCTTGTCCTTCCAGAACTGCTGGTTCTCGGCCCAGATCTGCTTGGCGTTGACGATGCCGACCATTCCCTGCGCCGCGGGCGAAAGCTGCGGCACGTGCTTTTCGGTGTACACGTCGACCCGCGACACGAAAATGCTGTAGACGCTCTTGAAGTGACCCAGGGCCTTGCGCTGCTCGGCGCCCCGCCACATGGCGTTGCGGGCAGCGCGATATTGCCGCAGCGTGAAGATCAGCGTCACGTTGATCGTCACGCCCGCGGCGCACAACGGCTCGATGGCGTCGATGCCGGCCGGCGTGGCGGGTACTTTCATCATGCGATTGACGTGGCCGCTGCTCCATTTCTTGCCCAGCTCCACGTACTTCGCCACGCGCTCGGCGTGCGACGGACCAAGCTCGGGATCTTCCAGCAGCGGATCCAGCTCGAAGCTCACGTAGCCGTCGTTGCCGTGCGTCTGGTCCCAGACAGTTCGAAACACGGCCTGGGCTTCGCTCACCAGCGTATCGGTCATGTGCCAGGCGATGTCCTGGTCGCTGAGCTTCTGGTCGATCAGTTGCTCCATCGTGTGATCGAAGCGGCCCGTCTCGATCAGGTCGGCGATGATGATCGGATTGGACGTGGCGCCGGTGGCGCCCAGGGCCCGATTCTTGGCGATCAGTTCCGGATCGATGCTATCGAGCCAGAGCTTAGTGCCGCTGCCAATGAGCGAGCGAAGTGGCGAAGTCATGTTGGTTTCTCCCGGTGGCTCGCAAGGGCGACGTGCTGTCAGGCCGTGAGCGCCCGCTGGCGTTGCCGCATGATAGCTGGTCGGCGACTAGGCGTGTCTTCGAATGCCTACGAATCGGAGCAGGTCGAACGCTACTTGTTTTGTACCCCCTGTACCGCAAAACACAAGGGACCGGCGCGGTCCGCGTGGTTTGGCGAAACTGCGAATGCGATAGCGGGGCAGTCGCCGACCCGGCGGTTCACCGAGTACCGCGAATCGGCAAAGCACGGGAAGAAGTGGCGATTTGGGGCGACTGCAACGAGTATTCCTTTTTGCCGGGTTCTAACGATTATTCCTGTTGCGCAGGCCCTTTGGGGGCCGATTAGGAGAGGCAGTTTCCAGGTTCGCGCCTCGATTGCGCGTGCCTCGCTTCGTGCTGGCAAACCGGAGAATCCTGACTGTGCTTCGACGTCAGGGCATGTTAACCGCCGTCTGGGTCGTGCTGCTGCTCGGCACGCCGTTGTTGGTCGTGGCTCAGCCACCGACCATCACGCGTCCGCGCGATACGCGGCCTGCCGGCGAGCAGATGCACTACGACTCGGCCGTCGAGCAAGCCGCCTGGCATGCGCAGCATCCCAATCCGAACGAGCCGTTGGGATTCTCGGGTGCCAGGATGTCGTCCGTCCGCATGGGACGAACGCCCGTTGGTTCGGCGCCCGCCGCCGGCGGCTACCTGTCCGAAGCGTACGCACCCGACGAGTTCGCGCCGGCCGAGTACATGCCCGAGGGGTACGTGCAGGATGAGTACCTGCCGATGGACGGCTCGGTGGAGTATTTCGACGCGCCGGCTCCGGCGGTCAGCTCGGGCGAATGGATTCGCAATGGCTGCTGGTACACGCAACAGAGCGCCGTCTATCTGAGCCGGTCGGTTGGCCCAAAGAACTCGCAGATTCTGGCCACGGAATTGCAAGCGACCGTTTTCGAGCACGACAACCCGTTCCTGCAGATCCCGATCGACATGGGCTGGGAGCCGGGGCTGCGATCGACGCTCGGACGCCACATCGGCCGCGACGCTCGCAATCGCGATCACTCCATCGAATTCACGTTCCTGGGTCTGACGCGCTGGCACGTGGGGGGCGGACTGACGTCGCTGGCTGGCAATAACATCTTCACCAACCTCGACCCTACGTTCGACTTGCCGACCTTCAATCGTTCGACGTCGCAGACGTTCGAACAGAGCTCGGATTTCAACAGCTTTGAGCTGAACTATCGCGTGGACAATCGGCTGTCGCGCGATCAGATGGTCTATACGCGCGACAGCACCTGGGTGCGCCGCGCGACGCCCGGCGTGTTGTGTTCGCTGTATGCCGGCGTCCGTGGCGTGGGCATCAACGAGCAACTGAGCTGGCTGGCCGAATCCGACGTGCCCGTCTCGACCGGCTCGTACTTCGTGGTCACGCACAACACGCTGGTCGGTCCGCAAGCCGGTCTCGACGCATTCTACGAGCGAGCCGATTGGCGCGTCGGCGTGCGCAGCCGCGCGGGCGTGATGGTGAATTGGGCGACGCAGTCCTCCACGGTACGCATTCTGGATGCGAATGGCGCTCCGCTGGAGCCCAATCGTGACGAGTACGCCAAAGTACACGACGCCTCGTTTGTCGGCGAGTTGGGCTTCGTGGGAGCGTACCACCTGCGGCCCTACTTCGCGTTGCGCTGCTCGTACGACCTGATGTGGGCGACCAACCTTGCGCTGGCCCAGAATCAGCTCACCTTCAATCCCGGCCTGCCGGCCGAGATCGCCAACTCGAATTCCTTGTTCTTCCAAGGACTGTCGCTCGGCTTCGAGATCGTGCGCTAGCAATGCTGGCGCTCCTCGACAGCGCGCGGCAACTCCGATGTGCTTGCGAATGGTGTCGACGTGTCGCGGCTGACCCGCTCGAGGCGACAAAGGGTCGATCGAACAATAACCTCGGTCCTTGTTCGTGCCACTTGTGGCGCACGCCACCAGTGCAATTCAACAACGGGCCTTGCGGGCAACGGGGCCTGACGACACTGGTGGCTGCCGCCACCAGTGGCACGTGTGAGCGTTTACGGACGTTGCTTTTGAGTCATTCCTATGGGGCAACGAATGGCCGGCGCAAAACGGCCTTGACCATCGATGGCGGCGCGACTATCTTCCCCGCCTCGTCTATCGCGAATGCTGCCAGTCCGGGCGATCTTTCGGGCGCAACGAACGGGCGCCCGGTGGAACCGCGATTGCCGGCCGGCTGCCGCGTGGACGAGTCCCCTCTGCGAAAGTTCAGTTCTCTCGGCCGCAGAAGCGCCGAACAACGTCGTCGACGGAGCAAGGCATGAAGCTTTGCCGCGTGTGGCTTGGATGCGGTTTAATGGCCCTGGTGGGTTGCGCTGCGCCGGCGCTGCGCACGCAAAGCCCCGAGGACTTTTCCAATCTGGTGGAATCCAAGATCAAGCTGATCGGCGACGTGGCGCGTCCCTTCGGCCAGAACGCGGTCAAAGTCGAAGCCATTGCACTGGTCACCCAGTTGGACGGCACGGGCGAAGACCCAGCCCCCAGCCCGCAACGAGCCACGCTGCTGCATGAGTTGCAAACCATTGGCGTGCAGCATCCCAACCACTTGCTGGCATCGCCGAATACGGCCATGGTGCTGGTGCGCGCGTTCCTGCCGCCCGGCGTGCAGAAGGGAGACCGCTTCGACCTGGAAGTGCAAGTCCCCTCGCGCAGCGAAACCGCCAGTCTGCGCAACGGCTGGCTGATGGAAACTCGGCTGACCGACCTGGCCGTGTTGGACGGGCAAATTCGTGAGGGCCACAAGCTGGCTCTGGGCGAAGGGGCCATCCTGGTCGATCCGGCCGCCAACGGCGAAAAGGACCGCGGCCTGCTCGTGCGCGGACGCGTGCTGGGCGGCGGCGTGGCGCTGAAGACCCGCGACTTGGGGTTGGCGATCGTGCCCGAGGCCAAATCCATTCGCACCGCGGCCATGATCGGCCAGGCCGTCAACCGGCGATTTCACACATTTTCGCGCGGCATCAAGACGGGCGTGGCCAATCCGCGCACCGACGAGCGCATCGACCTGAAAGTCCATCCGCGCTACAAGGACAATCTTGCCCGCTACCTGCGCGTGGTGCGATCGATTCCGTTGCAGGAGTCGGTCAAGGAGCAAGTCGCGCGCCTGACGATGCTGGAGCGGCAGTTGCTCGACCCGATCACGTCGCTGACCGCCGCGTTGCGATTGGAAGCGATTGGACGCGACGCGGTGCCGACGTTGACCAAGGGCATCGAATCGCCCGATCCGGAAGTGCGCTTCTACGCGGCCGAGGCGTTGGCCTATCTGGACGAGAGCAGCGCCGCAGCGCCGCTGGCCCAAGCCGCGCGCCAGGAGCCCGCCTTCCGCGCCTACGCGCTGGCCGCCTTGTCGACCATCGACGACATGGCCGCGCACGAAGAGCTGGTCAGCTTGCTGGAAGTGCCCAGTTCCGAGACGCGTTACGGCGCGTTTCGGGCCTTGTGGGCCATGAATCCCAACGACCCGATGATCCGCGGCGAAAACCTGGGCGGCCAGTTCAGCTATCACGTGCTCAACACCACGGGCTTGCCGATGATCCACGTCACGCGCAGCAATCGGCCGGAAATCGTGGTGTTCTCGCACGAGCAACGCCTGCAATCGCCGTTCGTGCTCGAAGCCGGCAAGTCGATCCTGGTCAAAGGCGAAGGCGACAAGGTGACGCTCAGCCGCTTTGCGGTCAACGATACCGACCAGAAGCGCGTGGTCTCGACGAAGGTCGACGACGTGATTCGCGCCATCGTCGAACTGGGCGGCACGTATCCCGACGTGGTCCAGGCGCTGCAACAGGCACGGGCCTCGCGGGCGCTGGCCGGCCGGTTCGAGGTCGACGCGCTCCCCGACGGCAACCGCGCCTATCGCCACCGCGATCATCAGGATGACGAGGAGCTGCACACGCCCAGCGGGACGGTCGAAGTCGCCAGCCCGCGGCCGGAGATGTTCTTCTCACGGCGCACCAAGGGCGGCAACTAAGCGAGTTCCTCAAGGGCCGCCGTCGCCAAAAACAAAAATTATTTCTTGGCGCACCGCGGGCCGGCGGGCGTCCGCTTTCCGGCGGAAAATGGGCCAGCCACCAGCGACGTTCCTTGATAAAATGGAACGTCCTGCATCCGCCTGGCCTCGCCGACGATTTTCCGGGGGGCGAGCGGTCCCTGATCCCTTTGGTTCGCACCGGCTCGGCCATGCTCAAGGCGCTGGAACTGGTTGGCTTCAAAAGCTTTGCCGATAAGACTCGGCTGGAGTTTCCGCCCGGCATTACGGTCGTCGTAGGGCCCAACGGCTCGGGCAAGAGCAACATCGTCGACGCCATCAAATGGGTGCTCGGCGAGCAAAGCGTGAAGACCTTGCGTGGCAAGGAGATGGCCGACGTCATTTTCAACGGCTCTGGCGCCCGCCGGCCGATGAACACGGCCGAAACCACCCTCACGCTCGACAACGTCGATGGACGACTGGTCATCGACACGCCGGAAGTACACATCACGCGCCGTGTCTATCGCAGTGGCGAGGGCGAGTATCTCATCAACCGCCAGCCCTGCCGGCTGCGCGACATACGCGATTTGTTCGCCGGCACCGGCATCGCCACTGAAGCCTACAGCGTGATCGAGCAGGGCAAGGTCGACGTGCTGTTGCAATCGTCGCCGCGCGAGCGACGGATGATCTTCGAAGAGGCCGCGGGCATCAGCCGCTTCAAGGCCAAGAAGATCGAAGCGCTGCGCCGGCTGGAACGCGTCGAGCAGAATCTGCTGCGGCTGTCGGACATCGTCGACGAAGTGGAAAGCCGCTTGCGCGGCGTGCGCATGCAGGCCGGCAAGGCGCGCAAATACAAGGAATACTCCGACCGCCTGCAAGCGCTGCGTACACAAACGGCGCTGGTAGACTGGCGGCGGTTGAGCGGGCAACTGGCCGAGCTCGAGTCCGAACTGGCCGCCACCCGCGACGAAAACGCCGGCTGCCTGGCTCAAGCCGAAGCGCTCGAGGCCCAGGCGCTGGGTCTGGAAGTGCAAATCGCCGAGGCCGAGACGGCGGCCCGCGCCAGCGACGAACGCATCGCGCGGAATCGCGAGCGCATCGCCTCGCGCGAGAGCACCATCGAGCACGAAATGCGCCGCGCCGGCGACCTGGAAGAAGAAGTCGCCCGCTATCGCCGCCAGTTGGTTTCGATGAGCGTGCGCGCCGGCGATCTCGACGGGCAACTGCGCGAGATCGGCCAGAATCTGGCCGAGGCCGAAGACGATCATCGCCAGGTTACGCGCCGTTTGGCCGAGGAGGAACGCGGCCTGACCCAGGTCACGTCCGAAGTCGACGCGCTGCGCGCGCAACTCGAAGTTGAGCGCGCTCGGCACCTCGAACAACTCAAGGCCGCTGCGACCTTGGGCAACCAGATTAGCGCGCTGGAGTCGAAAGTCGCATCCACGGGCACGGCGCGGCAGCGAGGGAACAAACAGCTCGCCGAGCTGACCGCGGCGCGCCAAGCCGTCTGCGACGAAGTTGCCGCCTGCCGGCGCGCCCTGGCCGAGCTGGAGCCGACCTGCCAGTCGAAGCACGACGAATTGCAGGACGTCCGCCGCACGCTGGCCGAGAATCGCAAGGCCACCTCCGACGTACACAAGCAACTCGGGCAACTGCGCGAACGTCAAAGCGGCGCCACCGAACGCGCCAGCGTGCTCGAAGAACTGGAAAAACGCCTCGAAGGACTCTCGGCCGGCGTCAAGCGATTGCTCGTTTCCGCGCAGGACGCCGGCGCAGGGCCGTTGCGTCACATTCGCGGACTGGTGGCCGACTTGCTGCACGTCAACTTCGAGACCGCGCCGCTGGTGGAGGTGGCATTGGGCGAGATGGCCGGCTGCCTGGTCGTGGCCGGCTCGCGCGAGGTGATCGACC
>JBGSYQ010000264.1:0-7363 GCA_041750795.1 Pirellulales bacterium
GTGCGTGCCGGGCAGCACCACGTTCACGTGCTGGAGCCCAGTAGCCGCTGCCACCTGCGCCAACAGCGGACCCAGGGTCGTGCCCGGCGGCGCCACGTTCGACACGATGCGATCGGGAATGTCGAATGCCGCCAGCAACTCGCGCGACCAGGCGTTCGTTCGCGGATTGAAGAACTGCGTGGTCGTGGCGTTCGTTTGCTCGTTGGATTTCTCGCCCGTCAGCAGCCAATGAAACACGTCGGGCATCATCAGCATGCGCTCCGCAGCATCCAGCACCGACGAGCCGGCCAACTGCATGGCCCACAATTGATACAGCGTGTTGAACTGCATGAACTGCAAACCGGTCTCGGCGAAGATCCGCTCGCGCGGCACGATCTCGAACGCACGTTCCAGCAGGCCATCGGTCCGCGCGTCGCGATAGTGGACCGGATTGGCCAGCAGCTCGTCGCCCCGGCCGAGCAGGGCGAAATCGACGCCCCAGGTATCGACGCCCACGCTGGTAATCTGGCCCGCGTACTGCCCGGCGGCGGCCCGCAGCCCTTCGACCACGTGGGTCCACAGGTCCAGCACGTTCCAATAGAGATGTCCGGCGGCGGCAGTTGGCCCGTTGTCGAAACGGTGTATTTCAGCCAGCGACAGCGTCTGGCCGTCAAACAGTCCAGCCACGTGTCGGCCGCTCGAAGCCCCCAGATCGACCGCCAGATAGGCTCGCTGCGTCATGATTTGCCCGGGTTGATTCAGGAAAGCGAACGCCGGCGATGGCAGGCGCCCACGGGGCGAAAAACCTCCGCGAACCGCCACGCGGCAACAGGATGACGCGCATGCCGATCGCCGTCAAGTACCAGAGCACGTAAGGACTTGCGACGATCTGTGGCGGCCGCGGCCAGCATCGCGGTAAAACCGGCACAACCGCTGAAGAAAGCACCATGCCCAAGTCGATACAATCGAAGGGGCAGATAGTTGACCTAGATTAGTAACATTAGTATCATTCTTCAGCAGGTCAGCTATGGCCACCGTTCTGAGATCCAAAGCCGCCCACGCATCGAAAGCCACCATGTCTGCTTCGAGCACCATGACGCCTGTTGCCGCCAGCTTGCCCGTGGTCGAATCCGAGAAAAAGCCCGCGCCGGCACCGGTCGTCGCCACGCCCGAGTTGCTGGCCGAACTGGCTGAGTACAGCCGCCAACTGGAAAGCTCCTCGCCGCGCGACATCATCGCCTGGGCCGTCGAGAAATACTTCCCCAAGTTGACCATGGCCACGGCCTTCGGGCCCGAGGGCTGCGTCATCCTGCATTACCTGGCCGAAATCAACCCCAAGGTCTACGTCTTCAATCTCGATACCGGTTACCAGTTCAAAGAAACGCTGGAGCTGCGCGATCGGATTGCCCAGCGTTACGGCCTGGAGGTCGAGCTGGTCAGCACCGACACCACCGTGGCCGAGTACGAAGCGAAGCACGGCGGCCCGCTCTACAAGACCAATCCCGACCAATGCTGCTTCGATCGCAAAGTCACGGTGTTGCGCAACGCGGTGGTCGGCTGGAACGCCTGGATGAGCGGCATTCGTCGCGATCAGAGCAGCGATCGGGCCGGAGCGCCGATCGTCGGTTGGGACAAGAAGTTCGGCCTTGTGAAGGTCAGTCCCCTGGCCAATTGGACCAAGCAAGACGTCTGGAAAGCGATCACCGATCACGATATTCCGTATAATCCCTTGCACGACCAGGGCTATACGAGCATCGGTTGCTGGCCCTGCACCCGCGCCGTGATGTTCGGCGAAGACGAGCGCGCCGGACGTTGGAGCGGAACCGCCAAGAAAGAGTGCGGCCTGCACACCAGCGAATAAGCGACGGGGAGCACGCTCCGCCGCTGCCGGCTTCTTCCTACAGCCTACGGCCTACCGCCTCCCCCATGAAACTCTCGGCCAAGACCGAATACGCTTGTCTGGCCATGCTCGAGTTGGCGGCGCGCTATGGCACGGGTGAGCCGGTGCGCATCCGCACGATTGCCGACGAGCACGGCATCCCCGCGCGGTTCCTGGTGCAGATCCTGCTGCAGCTCAAAGGCGCCGGCTTCGTCGCCAGCACGCGCGGCGCCGCCGGCGGATATCAACTCGTTAAGCCGCCCGACCAAATCACGCTCGGCGAAGTGATGACCGTCATCGAGGGCAACGACGCCGAGATCAGCACCTCGGCCAGCGACACCTCGGCCGCGGGCCGCGTGCTCCTCGACGCCTGGCGCGAAGTGGCCCAAGCCCAGCGCGACGCCCTGTACGGCATCACGTTCGGCGATCTGGCCGCGCGCATCAAGCAGCACAGCGAGAACATGTTCTATATCTAGCATTCCGTCGAAAAATTCGACGGCTGCTAACTCGACGGTGCGTTGGCACTTTGCTCGTCAGCCGTCGACGATCACGGGCTGTCCATCGACTAGCTCGGACATGTCGCCGAGAATGACTTGCTCTTTGCCGTCGAACGGTTGCCACTGGCCGTCGACTTGCTTGTGCAGCACCTCGACCCACTGGCCGGCGCGCACGCCGCTTTCGATCGGCGTTTGCACTGCTTTTCCTTGCTCGTAAAGATAGCAGTACACCTGATTATCGATTTCGATCACGGTGGCCGCGGGCAGCACGGTGGCGTGTTTGCGATCGAAGGCCACCTGGCCATAGGCGTACATGCCTGGCAGCAGCCTGGCGTCGGGATTGTGGAGATCGATTTCGGCGCGCAAGGTGCGGCTGGTGAAGTTGAGCGCCCAAGAGGAGCGCGTCACCTGGCCGGGTATCTCGGCGTTTTGAAACGCGGACACCAACACCGAGGCCTTGGTCACGTCGCGCGGATCGCCGGCCTTCTTGGCCACCTCGCTGACGATGTGGTTGGCGTCCTGCTCCGGCACGTCGACGTAAACGCGGACGACGTCGGTGCGCGCCACCACGTAGATCGGCGCCGCCTTGGCGGTGGATTGATCGGCCGAGCGCGGAGCGGCCGAGGGGTCGCCGATGGCCGGCAGCACGAAGTCGCCCGTATTCACGTTGCGCAAGACCACGATGCCGTCGTAGGGCGCCAGCAGCCGAGTATAGCCGTAGAGCGCCTCGACGCGTTTCTCGTTCGCTTCCGCCACGTCCAGGCTGGCGCCGGCCACCTGCACGTCGACCTTGGCCTTTTCCAAATCGGCGGCCCGTGCAATGCGCTGGGCTTCGGCCGTGTCGACGGCGGCTTTGGCGGCGTCGCGGCTGGCAATGCTGGCCTGCAACTGGCGGGTCGATTCGTCGAGAATCTGCTGATCCAGCACGTCCTCGTCGACGAGCATTTGCTCGCGCTTGACTTCCGATTGCCAGCGCACGACGAGGGCTTCGAACTTTTCAACGTTAGCCTTGGCTTCGACGACCTGTGCCTCGGCCGCGCGCAAGTTGCCTTGGGCCACGTCGACCAGTTTGTGCGACTGGCGAACCAGCGCCGAGTCCATTTCGACTTGTGCGGTTTTGACCTGGACTTCCTCTTTCAACTCCGGAATGAACAGCGTCGCCAGCAATTGGTTTTTCTTGATCGGATCGCCGATGTCGACTTTCCACTCCAGCACGTAGGCGGGCAGCTTGGCGTAGATGGCCGTTTGCTCGTACGAGTCGATAAACGACGGCTGCCCGATCGTGCGCTCCAGGTCGCGGACCGTGGTGTGGACCAGCCGCACCACCGGTTCGGTCTTGATGGACGGTTGCGCGGGCGGAGCCTTGCGTCCACAACCGGCCGACGCCAGCATCAGTAGAAGTGCCAGGTATCGCATTTAGGCAAGTGCCTCCTCGAGTTGCGGTTCCTCTTTCGACTCCTCGCCAGCCGCTTGATTTGCTTCCTCGGGCGGATCGTAGTAGGGGCTCTCGGCGTCGTCCGGGTGTACGGAGATCGAATGCCGCGTCGAGCAGCCGACCACGAAGGCGAAAATCGCCGGCACGATCAACAGCGTCGTGAGCGTCGACATGGTCAGCCCGCCGATCACGGCGCGGCCCAGCGGCGCCTGCATCTGGCTGCCCGCTTCCAGCGCCAGTGACATGGGAACCATGCCCACGATCATGGCGCAGGCGGTCATCAGGATCGGGCGGAGCCGCTGGGTGGCGGCGAGCACGGCGGCTTCGATGGCGGGCTTGCCGCTGCGCCAATGCTCGCCGGCAAAGGTCACCAGCATCACCGAGTTCGAGACCGAGACGCCGATGCACATGATCGTGCCCATGAACGATTCCAGGTTCAGCGTCATGTTCGTGGCCCACAGAATCATCACCACGCCGGCCAGCACGCAGGGTACCGCCGAAATGGAAACCAAGGCCAACCGGGGCGACTCGAAGTAGGCGGTCAACAGAATCAGGATCACGACGACGGCGATCGACAGTCCGATCGCCAGCGCCCGAAACATCTCGCGCATCGGTTTTAGCTGGCCGCGCATTTGCACGCGGACGCCGCGGGGCGGCTTGCCCGCGGCCGCAATGGCGGCGGCCACTTGGCGCGACGCGGTGCCCATGGATTCCCCTTCGACGTTGGCCGTCACGCTCAGGTAGCGCTGCGAGGCCACGCGGTCGAACTCGCCGGGCATGGTGCTCTCCCGGACCTTGGCGACGTCGCGGACCATCAGGTTCACCACGTTGTTGACCTGTTCGATCGGCAGCCGCGCCACCTGGTCCGACGACGTCATGCGCGCCGTTGGCACCAGCACTTCCACCTGGTAGTCGAAGCCGGTGGCCGAATTCTTCCAATAGTTCAAAGCGATGAAGCGGCTGGACGACGTGGCGACGATGGCCGCGTTGCCCACTTGCTCGGTCGTGACGCCGGAGAGCCCGGCCTTCTCGCGGTCGATCTCCACTTCCACCGTGGGATAGTCGAGCGTCTGCTGCAATTGCACGTCGCGCAGATCGGGGAGCTTGGCCATTTCCTCCTTGATGCGCTGGGCGTGTTCGCGTGCGTCGGTCATGTTGGGACTAGCCACGACCACTTCGATGGGCGTGGGCGAGCCGAAGCTCATCACTTCGCTGATGATGTCGCCCGGCTCGAACCCGAACAGCGCCGACTGGGCGCGCTGCTGGGCCACGTCGCGCATCACGCCATGCTTCTCCAGCACGCCGGCCAGCCAGGGCACGACTTTGGCGGGCAGAAGTTTGCGCATCCGCTCGCGAAACTCCTCGAGGTCGATCTTGGCGCCGTCGCGAAAGCGAACGCGCAGCCAGCCGTCGTCCGGCCCGCGCATGAACAGGATGATGTTGTTCATGCCGAAGTTGGGGGCGATCTGGCCGGCATAGCCGATCGAGATCTGGATGTTCTCGGCGCCGACCTCGTCTTCGATCAGTTGCAAGATCTTGACGCCCATTTCACGCGTGATCTCGAAGTTGCTGCCGCGCGGCGGGCGATAGCGCAGCACGAACTCGCTGGAGTTGATCTGCGGGAACAACTCGGTGCCGGTCCGCGTGCCGACCTGCCACAGCACCAGCCCGCAACCGACCAGGTACAACGGCACGACCAGCTTGCGATGGTGCGTCGTGAAGCGCACCGCGCGCTCGAAGCCGGCTTGAAAGCGGTCGAACAGTCCCGGCTTCTTCTCGCCACGATGCTTCAGCAGCCAGACGCACACGATGGGCACCAGCGTGCTGGAGAGCAGGTACGACGAGATCATGGCAAAGCCCACCGCCAGCGCCAGCGGCATGAACAGCCCGCGCATGGGGTTGACCATGATGAACGCGGGAATGAACACCGACAGAATGCACATCATGGCCAGCAGTCGCGGCACGGCCGTTTGCATGCTGCCCCGCTCCACCGCGCGCGACAAGCGCCGCGTACGTCCCATTTGCACGTGAATGTTCTCGATCGACACCGTGGCCTCGTCCACCAGCATGCCGATCGCCAGCGCCATGCCGCCCAGCGACATGATGTTGATCGTGTTGCCGGTCAACCACAGTCCCAGCAGCGAGCCCATCAAGGCCAAGGGGATGTTGAGCACCACCACCACCACGCTGCGCAGGTCCTGCAGGAAGATCAGGATCATCAGGCCGGTCAGCACCGCGCCGATCAAGCCTTCGGTGGCCACGCTGTGGATCGAGTCGAGCACGGTCGGCGATTCGTCGAAGGCATAGTCGATGGAGATGTCCTCGGGCACGGCATCGCGAAACACCGGCAGCGATTTGCGGATGTCGGCCACCACCGTGAGCGTCGACGCGGTGTCCTTCTTGATGATGGGCAGGTAAACCGACTTTTTGCCGTTCACCAGTGCGTAGCCGTAGGTCACGTCGGTGCTGTCGGCGATCGTGGCCACGTCGCGCAGGTAGACGTTATGTCCCATCCGCAGCGGAATCTTGGCCATCTCCTGGATGTCGCTGACCAGCGCGTTCGACGGCACCATCGGCATCTGGTCGCGGATATAGACGTTGCCCGCCGGAATGATGACGTTGCCGGTCATCAGGCTATTGACGACGTCCTGCGGTGTGAGGTTGTAGGATTGCAGCTTCTGCGGATCGACGCGCACCACGATGGTGCGCGCGTTGGGGCCGAACGGCGAGACGGCCACCGTGCCGGGCACGTTCTGCTGCACCAGCGGGCGAATGATGTTTTGCGCGTAATCCGCCACCAGGCCCAGTGGCGTCTTCTTGCTCTCCAGCACCAGGTAGCCAACCGGCACGCTCCCCTCGTCCAGGCGCATGATCATCGGAGGCAAGGTGCCCGGCGGCATGCGCGACATGGCGCGATTGGCCATGGCGACCACGGCCGCTTCGGCCACGCCCATGTCGGTGCCGGGGAAGAAGGACAGCTTGACCAGCGCCACCTGCTGGATACTGCGCGACTCGATCTCGCTGATGCCGTCGACGTACTGAAACAGCAGCTCGAACTGGTTGACGATGAGCCCTTCCATCTGGGCGGGGCTCATGCCGCCGTACTGCAGGAAGACGTAGATCCGCGGCTCGTTGAGCGAGGGAAATATCTCCACCTTCATCCGCGTCAGCGCCAGCGTGCCGCCGCCGACCAGCGCCAACACCGCCATCAAGGTGCTGATGGGGTGTCGCATGGCGAAGGCAGTGGGATTCATGGCAGGACGACCAGGGGGGGAACGAACGGGCGGAATGCTAGCAATGCGGGTGAAAAACCGTACGAGCCGAAATGCCCCGTGTCAATTTGCCGAGGCCGGGTAATTTGCCGAAGAATCTCGATGCGGCAATCTGCTCCGATTGCAGCGGTTGTAGGAATCATGCAAGCGACTTGCCCACCGGGCCGATACATCTCGATAGGGGGGCACCTGCGCGCCTCCGGTGGAGCGAACGCGTGGCTCGGAAGGCCTGGCATGACGCGACGAACGCGGACATTCTCCATGCGGCACGTTCCGGCGATGGTGCGGCAGGCCGTCGACC
>JBGSYQ010000265.1:0-9347 GCA_041750795.1 Pirellulales bacterium
AGCCAGAACCCGCCGCGTTCGGCCGGCGCCTGCTCGCCCGTGCGCCGCAGGCTTCGAAAGACGCCGTGGCCATTTTTTTGCGTTACAAGAACCGGCCACGGCCCCTAGGAACGGGACCACGGCGCACAAAACTTTTTTAGAGTTGTTTCGCCCAGGCACCGCTGCGCGCAAGCGCAGCGGTGCCCTTTTTTTGTACCCACCAGCACCGAAATCCCACCAACCCACCAAAAACCCCAGCCCAAACGATGATTTCCAACAGCCCGCTTTTTGATTTTGGATCGCCGATGCCCGATTTCCTTTCCTCCAGCCTCCCGCCTCCAGCCCGATTCCGCAGATGAATCACGAATCAGATGAATGCCGAATCAAGAGCCCCCTCGCGTCGCGCCCGCCCGTGTCGCCGTGGAAATCGCAAGCAACTACAACGACACCACGAGCACTAGGCCGTCTTCACTTCGGCCACGAGCTTGGAGAGCGAGCTTTTGGCGTCGCCGAACAGGAGCGAGCACTTGGGGTCGTAGAACAGGGCGTTCTCGATGCCCGCGAAGCCGGGGTTCATGCTGCGTTTGAGCACGATCACGCTTTGTGCCTGGTCGGCGTTGAGGATGGGCATGCCGTAGATGGGGCTGGAGCGATCGTTGCGCGCGGCCGGGTTGACCACGTCGTTGGCGCCGATGACCAGCGCCACGTCGGCGCGGGGGAACTCGCCGTTGATTTCGTCCATGTCCAGCAGCTTGTCGTAATCGATGTCGGCCTCGGCCAGCAGCACGTTCATGTGGCCCGGCATGCGGCCGGCGACCGGATGGATGGCGAACTTCACTTCGCCGCCGCGCTCCTCGATCAGATCGGTCAACTCGCGCACGGCGTGTTGCGCCTGGGCCACCGCCATGCCATAGCCGGGCACGATGATCACAAAGCGCGCATAAGCCAGTTGCGCGGCGGCGTCTTCGACCGACAGGCTGCGCACGGTGAGCCCGGTTTGATCGGCGGCCGTGGTGTTTTCGACCGGAGTGCCGAACGCTCCGAACAACACGTTGGCGAACGAGCGGTTCATGGCCTTGCTCATCACGATCGAGAGGAAGAAGCCACTCGCCCCGTCGAGCGCGCCGGCGATGATCAGCACGTTGTTGCCCAGTGCGAAGCCGGTGGCGGAGGCGGCCAGCCCGGCGTAGGAATTCAACAGCGAGATGACCACCGGCATGTCGGCGCCGCCAATGGGAGTGACGATCAACACGCCCACGGCCAGCCCGACCAGCACCATCAGGTAGAACACGAAGGTGTGCATGGACGTATCGGAAGGCGTGACGACCAGGTAGACGAACATCACAAAGGCCACGAAGAACAGCGCGATGTTCGACTGGTTCTGAAACTTGTAGGTGATGGGCGCGCTGGGCAACAGCCCTTGCAGTTTTCCGAAGGCCATCAGGCTGCCGGTGATGGTCAGCGAGCCGAACATCACCTCGAAGCCGAGCGCGGCCATGTCGACGCGGCTGATCTGCTCGCCCAGGTTGTGCGAGAGGTGATCGTAGTGCGAGACGCCGACCAGCGTGGCGGCCAGCGCGCCGAAGGCGTGCGAGATGGCGGTGCGCTGGGGCACGGCCGTCATCGGCATCCAAATGGAGATGGCGGCGCCGATGGCCGAGCCGATCAACAGCCCGACGATGATCCAGGTGTAGGTGACGATGTCGTGGTGGACCAGCGTGCCGACGATGGCCACCAGCATTCCGACGGCGGCCAGTTGCATGCCGCGGCGAGCCTTGTCGGGCGCGGTCAGCCCTCGCAGGCCGAAAATAAACAGCACCGAGGCCGTCAGGTAGCACGCCTGGATGAACAGTTCGCGCGCGGTGCTGATATCGGCGGGGGCCGTGGCGGCAGTGGCCGTGGCAACCGTGGCCGGGTCGGCGGCAGCGACGATGGTGCGCAGGAGTTCGAGCGTGACGTTCAACGGGGGCTACTTTCGTTCGTGGCGTTTGAACATCTTCAGCATGCGGTCGGTAATCATGAACCCGCCGACGACGTTGATGGTGGCGGCGGTGACCGCGATGAACCCCAGCCACGTGCTGTAGGTGCTGTAGTCGGCGCCGGCGGCCACCAGCGAGCCCACCAGCGAAATGCCCGAGATGGCGTTCGTGGCCGACATCAAGGGCGTGTGCAGCAGGGCGGGCACCTTGGTGATGATCTGGAAACCGACAAAGCCGGCCAGCACGAAGACATAGAGCTGCAAGAACGGCAGCGTCAGAAAGTGCACGACTTCTTCCACGGCGAGGAAGGGGGCATCCAACAAGCCGGGCATGAACGTTCTCGGGGGTTGGCAACGCGGCGGGACGAGTGGCGAAAAGGGAATGCTACCGTTTTTCGCGGCGGAATCGCAAGACCTGAACCTGGCTCGGAAAGTGGCATTGGCTCAATCCTGGTGGTAGCTGAAGTCGCCAGACGTCCGTCCGCGAAACGGCCGAATTCTGGCGAATCCAGCTACCTGGTCGAATTGGCATGTCGTGCGGCGAGGCGCGCTTTGACAGCCGCCAGCGCCAGCGGTAGCCTTTTAGAGTCGACTGAAACGAAACTTCTCCGCAAATCTCCTCGCCCCTTGTGGGAGAGGGCAGGGTGAGGGGTTGGTGAATCAGGAAGTTGTTCTTCGGTCGAACCTGAGATGACTCGCGCGTTCACGCCTGACCTTCCTCAACCGTGCACTCCGGAGGATTTGACCATGAAGCTCTTTGCTCTTTTGTCGTTGTTGGCGGTCTTTGCGTTTGCCACGTCGGTTTCGGCCGCCGAGGCGCAAAGCCCGTTGGATTTCAAAATGGAAAGCATCGATGGCCAGGACGTCGACCTGTCGAAGTACAAGGGCGAAGTCGTGCTGATCGTCAACGTGGCCAGCAAGTGCGGATTGACGCCGCAATACGAACAGTTGGAAGCCGTATACTCGAAGTACAAAGACAAGGGGCTGGCCGTGCTGGGCTTCCCGGCCAACGAGTTCGGCAAGCAAGAGCCGGGCACGAACGAAGAGATCAAGGCCTTCTGTTCGAGCAAGTACAACGTCGACTTCCCGATGTTCGCCAAGATCGTGGTCAAAGGGGATGGCATCAACCCGCTCTACGAGTTTTTGACCTCGGAAAAGACCAACCCGGGCATGGCGGGCGACATCCAGTGGAACTTCGAGAAGTTTCTGGTGGGCCGCGACGGCAAAGTGATCAAGCGCTTCAGCCCGCGCGTCAAGCCGGATGCACCGGAAGTGATCGAGGCGATTGAAAGCGAGTTGAGCAAGAAGTCGTAATTGGAGCTCGACGCGACCACGCAATGAACGACAGGGGCGGGTTTCCCAGCGAAGCCCGTCCCTGGTTTTCTTGTCGCGCGCGTCTGCCGCGAAGCCGAGCGGTTGCTTGCGGCCATGCCGTGACAGCCAACGCGCTACGCCACACCATACACCCGCGCCGCGGTGTAGCCAAATACCGCCGCTTGTTCGGCGGAGGACAACTCGACGAGGTTCTCTTGCAGTGCGCTGACCACTTGGGCGTAGCTGCCCGCCAGCAGGCAGACGGGCCAGTCGCTGCCGAACATCAATCGCTCGGGCGTGAAGCAATACAGCGCGTGATCGACGTAGGGTCGCAAGTCGCTCGCTTGCCAGTGCTGCCAGTCGGCCTCGGTGATCATGCCCGACAGCTTGCAAGACACGTTCGGATGGGTCGCCAACTCGGCGAACGGTGCGGCCCAATCGTCCCAGCCGCCGCTGGCGATCGCAGGCTTGGCGATGTGATCGACCACCAGCGAAAGTTCCGGCAGCCGCCGGGCGACCTCGATGGCGGCCGGCAAATGTTGCGGCCGCAGCAGCAAGTCGTAGGAAATCGCGCGGTCGGCAAGTCGCTTGAGACCGCCGAGCACGTCGTCGCGCACTAGCCATTGCGGGTCCGGCTCGTCGTGTACCTGGTGGCGGACGCCGACGAACTTGGGATGGCGTTTGAGTTGGTCGAGCGTGTGGTCGAGCGCCGGATCGGTCAGGTCCACCCAGCCGACGACGCCGCCGATCCAGTCGTGCCGTTCGGCCAGTTCGAGAAACCAGCGCGTTTCGTCGAGCGAGCTGATGGTTTGCACCAGGATGCTGCGATCGAACCGGTGGACAGCGACGAGCGGCTGCAGGTCGCCGGGTGCGAAGTCTCGCAGCAGAGGCTTCAAGTCCGGCGTCATCCAGGGATAGTCGAATCGGTCGAGCTGCCAGAAGTGGTGGTGGGCGTCGATGCGCATGGTTTACTATCCACATAGACATCCGGCAGTCTGCCGGTTGGAATGCCGTGGCCGCTCGACTAACATAAGGCCGTCAGTCCATCGAGTCACGCGAGAACCGGGGAGTATCGTCATGCAGGCAACGTGGTCGCGGCGGAAGTTTCTGGGAGTGGCTGCCGGTGCGGCGGCGGCGATTGGCACGCGGCGGTTGGTCCGCGCCGCCGACGCGTCGAGCCCCTACGGCGGATTCAACGTGGGGCTGCAAAGCTATACGCTGCGCAGCTTCGGCGTCGACCGCGCGCTGGCGGAGATCAACAAGCTGGGTTTGCACAGCGTGGAGCTGTTCAACGCGCACTTCCCGCTGAGTTCGTCGGATGCCGACATCGCCGCGATGAAGAGCAAGACCAAGGCGCTGGGCATCCAGATGATGGGGCACGGCGTCAATCCTTTCACGTCCGATCACGAAGCCAACCGCCGCTGGTTCGAGTTTGCCAAAAAGGCCGGCATCCGGAATCTCTCGGCCGACCCGACCGAGGACGCTTTCGACAGCCTGGACAAGCTGTGCGAAGAGTATCAGATTCGCATCGCCATCCACAACCACGGGCCCGGGGCGCGCTACGACAAGGTGGCCGACGTGCTCAACGCCGTACGCGGGCATCATCCGTTGATCGGCGCATGCGCCGACCTGGGGCACTACATCCGCTCGGCCGAAGACCCGGTGCGCGTGATTAACCTGCTCGAAGGACGGCTGTACGGCATCCACTTGAAGGACTTCGCCGAGCAGAAGGCCAAGACCGAAGGCGTCATCCTGGGCAAAGGTCACCTGGACGTAGTCGGCGTGTTCAAGGCGCTGGCCAAGGTCAATTTTCCGGCGGACGGTTGCTTGTCGCTGGAGTACGAAGAAAATCCCGAGGATCCGCTGGCCGACGTGCAGCAGTGCTTGGCCGTGGCCGACGCAGCGGCGCGCAGGGCCGCCGGCGCGTGAGCGCACGGTTATCGATTTGCGGCCGCATCGGCCGGGCGCCCTTGCAGTTGCCGCGCCTTGCGCATCAGCTCTTTGTAGCGGGCGACAAGCTCCGGGCCGCTGAGCTTGGGGCTCAATACCAGCGTGGCGTTGAGCAGTTGCTCGGACTGCAAGGCTTTTTGCGGATCGTTCGATTTTAGCGCGATGGAGAACAAGCAGTTGGCCGCATTGTAGACGACTTCGTAATACTCGGGCGGTTTGCGCGGCAGGCGCACCAGCCGCGTGCGCAGCATCGTCCAGTGGGCCACAGCGTCGTCGAACCGCGCGGGCTCCTCGTCGGCCCAGGCTTGCAGCACGCGCCCCTTTTCCATCAACGGCTCAAGCGCGTTGGGAAACTGCTCGATCAGCTTGTTCGCCTCGCTGAGCGCTTCATTGAATTGGCCGTTCTGGCGGAGCAAGCCCACGAGCTGGGCCTGGATGCGCGTCAGCGCCGGGCGATTAGTCTGCTGGAACGCCGCATCGGCTTCACCCCGTGTCAGGATCGATTGGTAGAGCTGGCGTGCGGCGTCGCGTTGGTCCAATTGCGCGGCGGTGTCGGCGACGAAGATCAGCGCGGCGAGCGTGTTTTCCTTGCGCTCGGCTAAGCGCGGCACCAGGTCGCCCACCAGTTTGCGGCGCGTGTTGACGGCAGTGGCGGCAGCCGACCGCCGCGCGGCGTCGTTGCTGCCGCCGGCTTCGATCTGCTCCGCCTCGGCCAGTTTCCAGGCGTCGACCAGCAGCTTGAGCATGGTGTTGAGCACGCCGTTGGTCGTGGAGTTGTCATCACCTAACTCGCAGACGAGGTTGGTCGTGGTCGCCACCTTGTCGAATTGCTCGAGCGCCGCTTGCGCTCGGGCGGAAGCGAGCAGCGTGCGAAGCTGCGCGTTGTCTAACGGCTTGGGTTTGCCTTGCGCGATCTTGGCGGCCAGCGGTTCGACCAGCTCCGCCGCCTGCTGCGGCTGGCCAGCTTCGAGCTTGACCTCGGCCAACAGCAGTTGCGCATCGGCGAGCGGTCCGGCCGCGGCGGGATCCTGGCGGGCCGCTTCGTGCTGGCGTTCGACCGAAGTTTGCAATTGCGATTCGGCCTTCGCGCGCAATGCGTCGCGCGCCGCCGGATCGGCCGCGGCGTCGCCTTTCGCCTTGGCAACCAAATAGAGCCGCCAGTTGGTCTGGCCGGCGAGGTACAAGGCAGACGCATAGCGCAGCGAGCGCGGATTGACGTTCTCGAACGCGGCGACGGCGTCGGAGAGCTCTCCGCGCACCAGGCTCGCCTGGCCCAGTGCGATGCGCGCGTCGTCGGCCTCGGCCTTGTCCGGCCAGCGGTCGATCATCTTTTGGGCAATCGCGTCGAGCCGTTCCAACGCGGCCTGCTTGTCCTCGGCGCGGGCATAGAGCGACAATGCCGCCGACACGGCCAGCGATCCGGCCGCTGGCGCCGCCGCTGCGTCGGGATGCTCGTCGAGGATCTGCTCGGCGCCGCGCAGACACTCGGCCAGGTTTCCCTGCGCGTATTGTGCCAGCGCCACCTGGTAGCGAGCCTGATCGAACCGCGCTGCGAGTTGTTGCAGTCGCTCGGCGTCGAGGTTGGCCGGCTTCAGTTCGAGCGCGCGCCCGAACAGGGCCGCGGCGCCGGTCCAGTCGAGGTTCTCAATGGCCGCCTCGCCCAGGGCCACGGCCTCGTCGAGCGTCTTGACGGTGGCCGGATCAGTCGTGGCGCCGTCAGCTTGAGTGAATTGCCGGCGGAGGAGGATGGCCGCTTGCTGATGCTCGCTGCGCACGCGTGCCATGCCGGCCAACGTGGCAAGCGAAGACTGAACGAGCGCCGACTTGCGCGATCCGGAGAGCTCCTTCGCGCGCTCGAGATTGGCGCGGGCGACTTCCAGTTGCACGCCCTGATAGCCGTCGAACGAGCGCCACGCGCGGCGCAGCTCGAGCCACGGCTCGGCTTCGGCCAAAAACGGCTCGGCGCCGCCGCTGCGTTGGATCACCAGCAAGCGATAGTATTGAGCCAGCGCGAACAGCGGTTCGAGCCCGGTTTCGCGCTCGCGACTTTCGGGCGCCGTGGCCAGCACTTCGTCGTAGATGTCCAGCGCCAGTTGATTGTTGCCCAGCTCGTCGACCGCGCGGCCGTGCCACAAGTGCGCGTGCAAGCCGACCAGGCTTTCGCGGTAGGACTGAAACACGTCGTCGAAGGCTTTGGCCGCGGCCGCAAGCGCGGCCTTGCGCTCGGGGGCCTGGTGATCGGCGTAGGATTGAGCGGTGTAGAAGTCGATCTTGGCGCTTTTGAAGCGGCATTCGAGCCAGGCGAACTCGGCGTCGAGCACGGCTTGCTGGGCTTCGCGCTGTTGACGCGTGGCCGATGCTCGTGCCCGAGGATTGCCAGCGGCCGCGGCGTTTTTGAGTTGCGTGTAGCGCTCGAGATAGCGAGCCGTCGCGTCAACGAAGCGGGGCCGTGCCTGTTCGAAGTGCGCACGGGCGGCTGCGCGGAGTTGCTGCTCGTGCTCGGCGTTCCTGCTGGCGGTGGCGCGGCGCAGTTGTTCGAGCCCCTGATCCAGCTCGATATCGCCCCACGACTCCATGGCGCGGGCGACCTCGGCGTGGTCGGGATGCTCCTTGAGAAACTTGTCGAGGTGCGCGCGCGCGTTGGCCAGGCGGTTGTCGGCCTCGGCGGCGTTGAACGCCTCGGCAATCGCAGCGCGATAGCTGCGCGACAACTCCAGATCGAGCGTTTCGGCCAGTTGCGGCGGCATCCGCCCGGAAGCCTGTTGTTGCTTGAGATACTCGATGGCGGCCTCGCCGTAGCCGCGATCCTGGAGCGCGCGAAGAAACTCGAACACCGGCTCTGTGGCGGCGGCTTGCCGGGCGCTGCCCATCGACAGCAGCAGCGTGCCGAACCAGACAAGCGCGCGAAATAGCGTCATCGAACGACGCGAGAAGGAGGTGGGCGGCAGTGGAAAAGCGCGGATCATGCGATCGTCGGCCAGTGTGCGAGTGATGCGCGAGTGGTGCAGGCCGCTCTCGCTCACTTGACGGCCGCCGCGGCTTGCTTGGTCGGATCATCGCGGGCGTCGTTCTGTTCGTCGAGCTTGTACAAGGGCAAATAGCGGTAATACACTTCCAGCGTCAGGCAGGCGAGACTGGTGGTCATGATCCGGCCGCCCTGGGCACGCCACGGGTCGGGAGTGGGCTCGAAGGGATCCCAGCTTCCGGCTGCGCAGCCGTCCTTGACTTGCGATTCGATCAGCACGCGGCGCATCTGCCGGTTCCAGGTGTCCCATTCCGGGCCGGGAACGTTGTGCAGCACTTGCGTGGCGTAGTACCAGTAATAGGTGTCGCGGGCATTGATGTCTGGCAAGCGGCCCATCAGATAGGCGATGCCTTCCTGCACGCGCGGATCGTCGCGCTCGGCGCCGAGGTACTGAGCGCAGAGCAAGCCCACCGACGACATCGACGGCGTGGCAGGGCGTTCGGCGTTGTAGGAGAACAGGCCTTTCTTGTCGCCCTTGGCCACCAGGTCGAGCCAGCGATGCGCACCCTGGATGGCTTGCTCGCTCACGTCGAGCCCGGCCATCTGTGCGCTTTTGATGGCCATCACTTGCCAGCCGACGACCGACGTGTCGCCGAGCGTCTTGGTTTGCGGAAAGGGCTCGTAGTGCCAGCCGCCGGTGGCGGGAATTTGCGAGGCCACGATGAACTGGACGGCCGCTTCGGCGGCCAGCCGCAAGCGCGAGTCGTGGCTCAGCGCGTAGCCTTCGCACAGCGTGATGGCGGCCAGGCCGTGCGTGTACATGTTCGAGCCGTTGCGCAGGTCGCCGTTTTGCTTTTGATGGCGGATGAGCCAGTCGAGCCCGCCACGGATCGTGTTGCGATAGGGGCCTTTGGTCTGGTGGGTTTGCCCTGCGGCGAGAAATGGCAACAGCGCCATGGCCGTGGCGGCGCTGTCGCTCTTGGCATTGCCCGAACCGCTGCACGCCGCTCCCTGGCAACGCAGATTGAATCCGGAGAGTCCCCAACTGCCGTCGGGATTCTGATGGCGTGCCAGCCAGTTGAGCGCGGCGGCGACGGCGCGCTCGCTGGCCTTGGTGCCCCCATAGCCGCCGACCATGGCGCGGCGTGCGTCTTTGTCTCC
>JBGSYQ010000266.1:0-10049 GCA_041750795.1 Pirellulales bacterium
CATTCTGGGGCACCAGCCGCGCTGGATCATTTCGGCCGGATTTGCCGGCGGCCTGCACGAAAGCCTCGCTCAGGGCGACATCCTGCTGGCCGACACCATCGTCGATGCCGCGGGACGTCAACTCGCCATCGACTTTCACCTCGACCGCAACGCCATTGCCGCGCAGCGCCATCTGCACGTGGGCCGGCTGCTGACCACCGACCGCATCATCGGCGACGCCGCCGAGAAAGCAGCGCTGGGGCGCGACCACGGCGCGCTGGCGGTCGACATGGAGTCGCTGGCGGTGGCCGACGTGTGTCATCGCGAGAAGGCCCGCTTCCTGTCGGTGCGGATCATTAGCGACGCGGTGGGGCACACGCTGCCCAAGGATATCGACTACCTGGTCAAGCGCAAGTCCACGGCCGGCCGGCTCGGCGCCGCCGCCGGCGCCATCCTCCGCCGGCCGGGCAGCATCAAGGACATGTGGCAACTCAAGGAAGACGCACTACTGGCTTCCGAACGGCTGGCGAAGTTCCTCTCGGGCATCATCGAGCAACTGCCGAAGACACCGCCCGGCGCGTAGGAACGACACAAAAACAACTTCGGTCCTTGTTCGTGTGCCACTGGTGGCGCACGCCACCAGTGCAATTCCGCAACGGGGCTTGCGGGCGACGGTGCCTGACGACACTGGTGGCTGCCGCCACCAGTGGCACCTGTGAGCGTTTACGGAAGTTGTTTTTGAGTCGTTCCCTAGAGCGCACGCGATTGCCGCGGCTGGATTCTGGCGAGTTCAGCTACGGCGTGGAATTGAGTACTGCGCAGACAGCACGATTTCCCATTCACGGCCGGCCCTGCTTGCTGCATAATTGGCCGTTTGTCCGATCTCGCTCCCGCCAGCCCACGACGATGCCGATGGTTCGCACGCGATTTGCTCCCAGTCCGACCGGCTATTTGCACATTGGCGGCGTGCGGACGGCGCTGTTCAACTGGTTGTTTGCGCGGCGGCACGGCGGACAGTTTCTGCTGCGTATCGACGACACCGATGCCGAGCGCAACATCGACGCCGCCCTGGCCCCCATCCTGCATGGCTTTCGCTGGCTGGGCATCGATTGGGACGAAGGGCCCGAAGTGGGCGGGCCCTACGAGCCCTACTATCAATCTCAGCGTCTCGCCAACTATCAGAATGCGGCCGCGCAATTGCTGGCCGGTGGCTTTGCCTATCGCGACTATGCTACGCCCGAGGAGATCGCCGCCGAGCGCGAAGCGGCGCAAGCCGAAAAGCGGCCGTTTCTCTACAGCCGCCGCTGGATGGCCGAAACGCCGAGCGAGCAAGCCGCCTTCGAGGCCGAGGGACGCCAATCCGTCGTCCGGCTCAAAATGCCGCGCGAAGGCAAGCTGGTGATCGACGACCTGGTGCGCGGACAGGTCGAGTTCGAATGGGCCCGCGAGCAGGATCACGTCATTCAACGCGCCGACGGCACGTGCCTGTATCACCTGGCCAACGTGGTCGATGATCGCGACTTCGAGATTACGCACGTGATCCGCGCCGAAGAGCATCTATCGAACACGCCGCGGCAGATCTTCATCGCCCAGTCGCTCGGCTACGGATTGCCGCAGTATGCGCATCTGCCCTACGTGGCCGAGCCGGGCAGCAAGAACAAGCTCAGCAAGCGCAAGCTCGACAAATATTTGAAAAACCGTGACTTCGCCTTGGTGAACGAGCACGGCCTGCAGATCGCGCGGCGGCTGGGCCTGCCAACCGCGGCCGACACGTTCAACCCGGTGATTGTGGATTTTTACGAACAGGTGGGTTATCTGCCGGATGCGATCATCAACTACCTGATCCTGCTCGGCTGGTCGCTGGACGACAAGACCGAGTTCATGTCGCGCGCGATGATGATCGAGAATTTTTCGCTCGAGCGCGTGACCAAGGCGCCAGCCAGCTTCGATCCCAAGAAGTTGTGGGCCTTTCAGGACCATTACATGCAGGCGCTGCCGCTCAAGCAGCGCGTGGCGCGGATGCTCGAGTACCTGCAGCAGGCCGGGCTGGTGCCGACGCCGGCGCCGTGCGAAGTGGGTCCGCTGTTGACGCGCATCGTGGAAGCGGCCGGCGACCGGTTGAAGGCCTTTGGCGACATTCTGGCCTATGCCGACTTTTTCTTTCAGGACCAAATCGAGTACGACGAGCTGGCGTTCGACAAGAACCTGCGCAAAGAGGGCGCCGTGGAGCTGTTGGCCGCATTTCGCGAGCGCTTGGCCGCCGTAGAGCCATTCGACGTAGCCGGGCTCGAAACGGCGCTGCACGACTTCGTTGCCGAAAAGCAAATTAAGACCGGCGAAGTCATCCACGCCGTGCGTGTGGCCACGACCGGCAAGCCCGTCGGGCCCGGGCTGTACGACTGCCTGGAAATCCTCGGCAAGGACAAGTGCCTGGCGCGGATCGACCGGGCGTTGGAGTTGGTGCAATGCAAGTGAGCGGCTAGGCCACCAGGTCGGCAGCACTATGCCAACGATGAGGCAGGTCTCGCATTATCAGTGCGTGGTCAAACTCGACCGATCCGGTGGGGAAGAGCGCGGCATCTGCGAAGTAACTGGAATGGAGATTGCCAACGGTCAGTGGCCGCACTTGCCATCCCGCCACATCGAGCACCATGCCATCAAAGCGGCAGGGATTGCGTGTCGGCGAGTAACCCAACGAGCCGGCGGCGAAAAATCGAGAGGCATCCGCAACGGATCCAAAGATCGACGATATCGGCAACTCGGTAGCCTTTGATCCCAGTAGCTCGACGGCAACCTTACCGTCCTGCGATCGCATGCGAAAATCGGTTTCCTCTGCAGCCTCGCGAATGGTAAACCTGGCCCGCTGATGCTCGCCAGGAAACAGTCGTCCACCAACCCAATGATTCAAGAGCGAGTTGGTGTCGCGACGCGGAATAAACACGCCCTCACGTGGCTCGCCTCGTTCGTCACTCCAAGTCACGGCCACGCGGTGCGCCGCGTTCTCGCTGTGAAGCCCCATAATCGCGGGCAATGACTGTGGTCGCACGTGCTCCAAGCGGATCAGACAAATACCAGCAACGGCATGGCCTTCGTATAACTTCGGCTTGAATCGCGCCGGCAAAAGTCTGTCGATCACGTCCGGGTCGACCCGGTAGTTGACGAGAATTCGCCGACGGATGATCCCTTGCAATGCGGGCACTCGCATGGCGATTCCTTTCGGTTTCAAGCGGTCGCAAGGCCGATCGCAGCCTAGCCACTACAGAAACCGCAATCGCCTCGCACCCTTAACCCGCATTTCCCAGATGAGCCCCGCTGGTACGGCACGCGATTTGCGCTAGACCCTTCAAAAACAGAAGTATTTCGCGCATTCGTGCCATGCTGACAGGGGAACCCAATGGGTGACTGCCAAAACGAGGATTTGCGGGTTGGTTTTGACCGCCGCTTGAAGCTCAAGTTCCTGGGGAGCCAAGTCACCACCGACGCCGGGCTGCTCGCTTACCGCGAACTCGATGAGACGCTCGGGCTGACAGAACTGGCGCAAGATGCGTTGCAGGATAGCCGAGTGGGGAGCAACAAGCAGCACGGTTTGTCGCCGCTGTTGCGTCAGTCGATCTACAGCCGCCTGGCCGGCTATGAAGACGTCAACGATGCCGAACGGTTGCGCGTCGATCCCGCGATGCGGCACGTGGTAGGAGGCAGGGCCAGCCAACCGGAGAGGCAAGCGGCCTCGACCAGTGAAGCCGGCCGATTCGAGACTGAGACGCTCAGCACCAAGAACAACCTCACGGTGCTCATGCGTCTTTCCGGCCAGTGGATCGACAGGGTGCATCGGCGGAAGCCGTTGAAACAACTGATCCTCGATATGGATAGCTCGGTCAGCGAGACCTACGGAAAGCAGGAGGGCACGGCCTACAACGGGCATTTTGAATGCACCTGCTACCATCCGCTGTTTTAGTTCAACCAGTTCGGCGATCTGGAATGGGCCATGCTGCGGCGCGGCAATCACGCCAGCGCCAAGTTCTGGCGGCGAGTGCTCTTGCCGGAGATCGAGCGGTATCGCCACTTGAGCATCCCCAAGTTCTTTCGCGGCGACGCCGCCTTCGCCAATCCGGCGCTCTACCGACTATTGGAGGAAGAAAGTTATCGTTACGCCATTCGCCTCAAAGCAAACGCAGTGTTGGAGCGGGAAATCGAGCACCTGCTCACGCGGCCGGTAGGGCGGCCTTCGCACAAGCCCAAGGTGTTTTACCAGTATCAGGCGAAGTCCTGGCAGCGGTCACGTCGTGTAGTGGCCAAGGTCGAGTGGCACCTGGGCGAGTTGTTCCCAAGGGTGGGCTTCATCGTCACGAACCTCACGTGGCGCTCGAAGCGCGTGGTGCGGTTCTACAACGGCCGGGGTACTGCGGAGCAGTGGATCAAGGAAGGTAAGAACGCGGTGAAGTGGACGAAGCTCTCGTGCCGCACGTTCAAAGACAACCAAACTCGTTTGCAGTTGTTTGCGTTGGCCTACAACCTGGGCAACTTCCTGCGGCGGCTGGCCTTGCCGAAACCAGTGCGACACTGGTCGCTGACGACGCTGCGGGAGAAGCTCATCAAGATCGGAGCCAAGGTGACGCGGCACGCGAAGTACGTGACGTTCCAACTGGCCGAGGTGGCGGTCACGCGGAACTTGTTCGCGGCGATTCTGGCCAGGATCGCGCGGCTGGCGATTCCGCCGCCGGTTGTTGGTCTGATCCGAGTGTAGGAGCGTCAAACTGGCCAACAAGGACTTGTCCCGGGGGGTTGCCCTGCGCCGCAGCCCGCCAAAAGGCGTTGGAGGCCATGATTCCAGCCGTGGGAACTCAGAAACCGGAGTCGTATGCGAAAAATGGAGAAAAACTCACTACGCGCTAGGCGGGGGGGGCGAGTTGTTACAATCGTGGCTAGACCGAGCCTGGATCGGTTCCAGGCTCAGCCCATATGGGAAATGTCGGTTTACGGGTGTTGGCAGCCGAAGTTGCTTCACTTCACCTGGGCGCTGTATCCTGGATGCTTGTATGAGGATCATCGCAATGTCCGTCGATCGCGCCGCGGAACTCGCCCGGTTTCAGCAGTTCATCGCCGACGGCCTGGGGAAGGGAGAAAGCATTTCGCCAGAGGAGGCGCTCGATTTGTGGCGCGTCAAAAACCCAAAACACGCAATAATTCCTTGCGGCGACGAGGGATCCCAGCTGCCCTAAAGACTTGCGTGCGGTCGTAGCCGCCCGCCGTCCCCGGGATCGCGCCGCCCCCATTCACGACCAATCCGGTTTCACCAGAGCCAGTCCGCCATGATGTTCGCGCATGGTCCACAGGGCAAGAAGAGGACTGCCATGGCGCGGCGCGCGTGCCGGCCGGGGTGGCTCGGGAGCGGAATCCTCGCCTGCGAAGAACTGGAGGATCGGCGGCTGCTGACGGCCGGGCCCGACGGGCTGCCGACGCTCGAGGCGCTCGACACACACCTGGATGAATCGTCGCTGGCGGCAGTCTCATTTGTCGATGTCGACTCGTTCGGCGAAGGCGAAGTGTCTCCGATGGCGGGCACGGACTCGCCCGCGCCCCAGGCGGCGCCCGCTGCGTACACCGCCACGTCACCAGGCATCCGAGTAGCGCGCCCGGCGGACAGCCCAGCAAGCAGCGACGCTCATTCCGGGCTTGTTCGCCAAGTCGAGGGCACGAACTGGATCGAATTCGATTCGCAAGGTCACAGGCAGCACGTCGATCACGTCACGTGGGACACGAATCCGAACGCCGACGCCCTGGTCACGGTCAAGGTCCTTATCCACGACCACGGCGGCACCGCCCCTGAAAAGCTCGCTCGCTTCCAGGACGCGATTGCTGAAGTGAATAGCGCTTTTGAGAACTTCGGCGTGCTGTTGCGCCTGGTGACGGTTACAGACGGCAGCCAGAACATCCACCTGCACGAGGATTCAACCAGTGGTTGCGGTGGCACGGCTCTGGGTTGCGCGGAGTACTCGCTGTTCGTCAGCCACAGCGGAACCTTCGACGACGGGCATTTCAACCACCTGTATGCCGGCGAAGACGTGGGCGGGCGCGCCGAGGCCACGATGCTCAGCGGCTTCAACTGGTACACCGGGGCCAACCCCGGCCTGATCGGTTCCAGCCAGTACGACTTTCAGACCGTCGCTACGCAGGAGTTGCTGCATCTTGTAGGGCTGGACCACGACAGCACAGTCTACGGCTCCGATCCGGAGACAGTCGGCAACACGGATCGTCGTTCGGTGATGCACGGCACTCTGGGCCAGGGGATCGTCCGCCGACTCATGAGCACGCATGACCAAGCGGACATGTTGGCGCATTTTTACGGCCAGACTTCGCCCAGCGCAACCCCCGGCGGCGTTACCTTGGCGGCCGTCAGCGACACGGGAGCTTCCAACTCCGATCAGATCGCCAAGCTGAATAACAGCAGCCCGGGCGTTGCGTTGCAGTTCGACGTGCCGGGCACGGTCGCCGGCGCGACCGTCACGCTGTTTGCCGATGGCACGCCGATCGGCAGCGCGGTGGCTGGCGGATCGACTACGACCGTGACGACCGACGGCTCGACGGTTCTCGCCGACGGCTTGCGAAACCTCACGGCCCGGCAGACCGAGCCCGGCAAACCGCAATCAGGCGACACCGCGCCCTTGGCGGTTGGGATCGATACGCAGGCGCCGCAAGCGACGCTGGTCAGCGTGACGCCCGACCCGCGCAACACGCCCGTGGCGCAGATGACGATCACGTTCGACGAGCCGGTCAGCGGCCTGGAACTTGTAGACCTTTCTCTTACTCTCAACGCCGGTTCGAACCTGCTTTCCGGCGCGCAAGTGGTTACCAGCGGCGACGGCATCACCTGGACGCTCGCGGATTTGAGCGGAATCACCGCCACGCCGGGCTTCTACGAGCTCGTTATGTCTCCGGCCGGCGCGCCCCTTGCCGATCTGGCCGGCAATGTCAACGCCAACGTCGAAAGCACGTCGTTTACCGTGAGCTCGACGGTGCTCGGTCGATTCTTGTTCTACAACGATTCGGCGTTCGACGGCAACGATGCGACGATCGAGGCCGGCGACGCCGCGGCGATCGCTCCGGACAAGTCGCCCTTGCTGCCGGGTGCGGGCCAGGCGACCTTGGCGAACCTCACCAACTACACGCGCGGCATCAACGGGATCATGATCGACCTGTCGAGCGGGGTGGACCATGGCGGCATCACCTTGGCCAACGTGGCCAATAACTTCGTGTTCAAGGTGGGCGCCAACAACTCGCCGAATCTGTGGGATCCGGCACCGGCGCCCAGCGCCATCTCGGTGACGCCCGGCGGCGGCGTGAGCGGATCGGATCGGGTGACCATCACCTGGGCCAGCGGCGCGATCGTGGACACGTACCTGGAAGTGCAGGTGCTGTCCACGGCTCAGACGGGCCTGGCCGATACGGACGTGTTCTTCTGGGGTAATTTGATCGGTGAAACGACGGACACGACGCCCACGGGCGCGTTTGCGCGCACGGTGGCTGCCGACCGCGGACCGATTCTCAGCGGCGGCACGCAAATCAACGTGGGCATTACCAGCCACTTGGACATCAACAAGAGCAACGCCATCACGGTAGCTGCCGACGGCGGACCCATCCTGACCGCCGGCACCGGACTACTGCCGCGCATCAGCATTGCCAGCGCCGGACCCTTCGCTCCGGAAGGAGACGACGGCGGCGAAGCGGGCATTGCCTCGGCAATGGCCAGCACCAGCACCTCGTCAACCGCGGCGAGCAGCCTGGTGACCACGGCCTTGCCGCGCGGCATTGGCAATCGGTTGCAGACCCTGGATCTGAACAGCGGCCGGATCGCCGCTTTCTTCCAGTACTTGGCCGATCAGGACACGCCGGGCACCCGCAAGCTCCTCACGCGGATCGACGCGGTGGCCGAGGAGTTGGGCCTGGAGCACGAGTTGCTGGACGACCTGGTGGCCGGGTTAGTGCTGTAGGTGCTACATGCTGTTACTGCGCTGCGACTTCTCGCCATGAGTCGGTCAGCCACAACATGGCGGTGCCGTCGAGTCCGGCAGTGAGAATCGAGCGGCCGTCCGGCGAAAACGCGACCGACGTGACCGCTTGATCGTGGTGCGTCAGCGTGAGGATCTCCTTGCCGTCTCGCACGTCAACCGCGTCTTGCGGTGCAATGGCGTCGGTCTCAACAGCGTCGACTGTTTCACCGGTGCCCGGAGGTATCGTGTCCCAGAGTTTTGTCGTGCGATCGGAACTGCCGGTCAGCGCGCGGCGACCGTCGGGCGAAAACGCCACGGCGTTGATTGCCGAAGTAAGTCCCGAGTATCTCACCAGCGGCATTCGCGTGGCAACGTCGACGATCGTGGCGCGGCCGTTATCGCCACCGGCCAGAATCTGCCGGCCATCTGCCGAGTAGGCCACGCACAACACGGGCGCGTCAAGCAGAATGGCATCGATGGCGGCGCCGCTCTTTGCATCCCAGATGCGCAGCGCGCCATCGTCGCCTGCCGTGAGTACTTGGTGACCATCCGGCGAGAAGATCGCAGCGCGAACGGCGCGGACGGGCGAACCCGGTTCGCGATGTTCGAGCACGTGCAACACGCGGCGCTCGGCGAGTTGCCAGATTCGTGCCGTGCCATCGTGGCTGGCGGTGACCAACCGTTGATCGTCGCCGGGCGCGAAGTTGGCGCTGGTGATCGGTTGGGCATGTTCGGCTTAACGACCTAAAACCCGTCCGCAGAGAACAAATAGCTGCGCGGCGGCTGGGTGTTGAATTCGGAGATGGCCATATTCTGACGTTCGACGACGACTCCGCCGGCGCCGCGCTGCTCGCGCCGCTCGAACTGCTGCAACAGCGGCACGCCTTCGACGTTCAGCGTGTAGCTGAGCGACCCGCTATAGGTCACTTGCCGATCGCCTTGGCCGGCGGTCCGCGTGAATGAGCGGAGGGCATAGCCCTCGGCGGGAGAGATCAACAGCGTGCCGTCCCAGGGGCCGTAACGGCCGTCGGGATCGACTTGCTGAGTGTACTTGATCTGGATCATGGGCTCGCCATCGCGCTTGCCCCGCTTAAAGCTCGCAATCTTCACATCGCCGCTTTGCAGCATGGTGAGAATCGTACCCTGCGTGCCCATCGTGTAGGGAAACGAAATAGGGCACAACTCGCGGATGCTGCTGTTGGCCTGGCGATAGCCGTCCTCGTCGAACGGCTGGTTGGAGACTTCGCCGTTGTTGCGCCGATAGGCCTGCATCGAGGCGCCCGGCATGGCCAGGAAGATATCGGTGCCGCCGACCGTGGCCCCCATGCCCTTTTGGGCGGTGACGCGCGCATCGATGCGCGACGTACTGCCGGCCAGCCGCAGCGTGAAGCGCCGGTCGATCGAGCGGCCGGTCGTGGGATACTCGCTCTGCAACGTGCCTCGCACGGTGCCCTGAGCATAGGCGTTGCGCATGGCCTCCAGTGCCGGTCCGTAGGCGGCGACGAAGTCCGCTGGCAGCTTTTGCGCGACCGCGCGGTCGCCGCACCACACCATTACGCCGGCCGCAACCAGCAACACTCCCCGAATCGATCGCCCACGCATGTGAATCGCTCCCGAACGAACTTCTGCGGCCCCCGGTTGCTCCGCAGGGCAGCGTCCAACGCCAACGACGTCCCCGCCCTCTACAAACCTAGATCAGAGCGGCGGGCCGAGCGCCTTGTGCCGTTTTGCCGATGCACGAACAGATTTCGCGCAATGGCGGACGGCCGGCGCGATGATCGAGAAGCGGGCGCCTCACGACCGTTTCAGGCGGCATATTCGCGCCACGCCCAATCGGGCGCCAAAGGCCACTAGCGGGGCCTGCGCAACATGCCCCAGACGGGCACGCGATGAGCCTGCGGCTCGACCAACTGGGCCACGTGGAAGCCGTGCCGCTCATACAGCCGCACGTTCTCCGGCCGGTGCGTGTCGAGCCAGCAGTGCCGCTTCTCCTCGTCGGCCCGGGCCAGCATCGGCCCCATCACGGCGCTGCCGAGCCCCTGCCCTTGCCGCTCGGGGGCGACGCCGATGGCCGACAGGTAG
>JBGSYQ010000267.1:0-9972 GCA_041750795.1 Pirellulales bacterium
CCGGCGCGGGCGGCTCGGCGAGGGGCAGCGACCAGTCGCTGGAGGCCGGGGTGACGTCGGGCAGTCTCCGCACGACCGAGGCCGGTGGGCTGGCGAATTCGTCGGGCGCAGCAGCCTGGCAGCAGCACGCTGCTAGTGCCCAAAGCACGACGGCGGCCGGCAACAGGGAGGGCAATCGAAGCATTGCCAGTGATACTTGGCCAGCGGGGACGTGAAATCGACGATGCCCACCTCGAAGGAGGGGCGGACGATACCTCGGTTGGAACGGGAAGTCAACGCCGGTTGGGCGGCATTTGCCTGACAGGTGGCGCAGCGGGCCGGGCATCGGAGTCAGCCGCCGGAAGTTTGGTGTGGCGTTTGAATCCCCCGGCCGGGAAAACCTTGCTTCGGCCTGCGGGGAGGAGCATAATGCGGCACGCGTTGCCGGGGGGATGGCCCTGCGGCGGCGCGCTTGCCCGAGCAGTCCGTTGAAGCATTCGACGGATTGCGACATCGCACAACCTACCAGGCGGGTCGACCCCCACGACTCGTGCGTTGTGCCTGGTGGGGATCCAGCGTGTTGTCACCTGATGAAACCGGCGCTTGCGCGGGCGGGTAGGTTCATAGGCAGCCAGTGACGTGGGCGACGCGCTGTTTCGCGCGGGCCTGCGGTGTTTTCCGATCACGTTCGACCATCATGCTCCAGGAGTATTCGCGATGAAACGTTTCACGTTGCTGGCCGGCGCGGCGCTGGCCTTGGTCATGCTGCTGGCGCCGGAGGCTCAGGCCCAGTTTGGGCGCGGGTTTCGCATTCCGCCGGTGGTGCAGGATTTGATGATGATGAGCTCCGAGCCGGTGCAACAGGAACTGGGGCTGACGGAAGAGCAGTCGACGTCGATCAACGCCATTGCGGTGCAGATGCGCTCTGACGCGATGGAGATCATGTCGGGCTTGCAGGATCTGACGCCCGAAGAGCGCCAGGAGGAGTTGCCCAACGTCATGGAAATGGTCACCGAGAAGGCGACCGAGCTGCAGACCAAAGTCGACGGCATCCTCGACGCCAAGCAAACCGCACGGATGGGCGAGTTGTCGCTGCAGCGCCGCGGCGTCGAGGCGCTGGACGACGAAAAGGTGGTCGCCGCGCTCAAGTTGACCGACGACCAGAAGAAGCAACTGGCCGCCGTGCAGGACGAGGCGGGCGTCAAGCAAGAAGAGATCATCCGCGACGGGTTGGGCGGCGATCGCAACGAGTTGCGCGAAAAGATACAGGCGCTGCAGAAGGAAACGGGCGATAAAGCTTTAGCAGTCCTTACAACCGACCAGCGCGACGCTTTCGAGCAGATGAAAGGCGCAAAGTTTGACTTCCCGCGGTCGCGCGGATTTGGATTTTAGAACCCGAATTCTGTTTTTTGAAACCCCGCGGGAAAAGCCCGGGTAATAATGACTTAGGCGGAGGGGGCGTTTCGTATTTCAGGTTGGTTACCAGGTAAATGCTTTGCGAGGTGCTGTAGCATGGGACGATTTTGGACTCTGACGCTGGCATTGGTCGCATGGAGCGCCGGTTCGCTGGCGATGGCCCAGAACGCCGCGGCCGAGGACGCCGCTGAAACCCCGATTGGCAAGCAGATCGAGAGCTTCTCGCTGCCCGACACGCACGGCAAGCCGCAATCGCTTGACCAGTTTCAGGGGCAGCCGGTGGTGGTGGCGTTCATCGGCGTGGAGTGCCCGCTGGCCAAGACGTATGCCGCCCGGCTGCAAGCGCTGGCCGACGAGTTTGCGGCCGACGGCGTGGCGTTCGTGGGCATCGACGCCAACCTGCAGGACTCGCTTTCCGAGATCGCCGCGTACGGGCGCATTCACGGCATCAAGTTTCCGCTGCTGAAGGACAACAACAACGAGATCGCCGACCGTTTCGGCGCCGTGCGCACGCCGGAAGTGTTCCTGCTGGATAAGGACCACGTGGTGCGCTATTGGGGCCGGATCGACGATCAGTACGGTTTCAAGACCGGCGCCGGCTACGTCAAGCCCAAGCTGCGCGAGCGGTTCCTGGCCGATGCGATTGGCCAGATGCTGGCGGGCAAGGAAGTGGCAATCCCGGTGGTGCCGGCCGACGGCTGTTTCATCGGCCGCACGGTGGCCAAGAATCCGACCGGCGACATCACCTATACGAAGCACGTGGCGCGCATCATGCAAGATCGTTGCGTCGAGTGCCATCGCAAGGGCGAGGTGGCGCCCTTTACGCTGACCAGCTATGACGACGTGATCGGCTGGGCCGACACCATTCGCGAAGTGGTGGAAGAAGGGCGCATGCCTCCCTGGTTCGCCAATCCGGAGCACGGCCATTTCGAGAACGACGCCAGCTTGAGCGCCGAAGAGAAGCAGACGCTGAGCCAATGGGTCGCCAACGGCTGTCCCGAGGGGGACGCCAAAGACCTGCCCGAGCCGCGGCAGTTCGTCGACGGCTGGCGCATCGGACAGCCTGACCAGATCGTCTATGTGACCGAAGAGCCGTACACGGTGCCGGCCGAGGGCGTCATTGACTATCAGTATTTCACGGTCGATCCGGGCTGGACCGAGGACAAGTGGATTCGGGCGACCGAATCGCGTCCGGGCAATCGCGGCGTGGTACACCACATCATCGTGTTCGTGCAGCCGCCCGAAGGTCGGCAGGACTCGGGCGGACGCGGCGGCATCGGCGGTTATGCTCCGGGCATCACGCCGACGACCTGCCCGCCGGGCATGGCCATGTTCGTGCCGGCCGGGTCGAAGCTGACGTTTCAGATGCACTACACGCCCAATGGCAGCGAGCAGCAGGACCGCAGCATGGTGGGCATATTCTTCACCGATCAGAAGCTGGTGAAGAAGATCGTGCGGGGCGGCGTCTGCGGCGACACGTCGTTTTCGATTCCGCCCGGCGAGCCGAACCATGAGGTCGTCGGACGGCATCGCTTCCTGAAAGATACGCTGCTGGTGAACCTGACCCCGCACATGCACCTGCGCGGCAAGGATTTCAAGTACGTGGTCGAGTATCCGGACGGCACCAGCGAAGTGCTGCTGGACGTGCCCAACTACGACTTCAACTGGCAATTGCGCTATATGCTGGCCGAACCGAAGTTGATGCCCAAGGGGACGCGCTTGACCTGCACGGCCCACTTCGACAACTCGGAAGACAATCTGGCGAATCCCGATCCCACGGACACGGTCACCTATGGCGACCAGACCTGGGAGGAGATGATGTTCGGGTTCTATACGACCATCGACCCGAACGAAGACCTGACCGAGAAGAAGGCCGTGGCCGCCAAGACCGCGGACACGGGCGACGCGGCGGCGAGCCAGAATTAGCCGCGGCACGCTCGCTCCACTGCCATGCCGGGAATCGAACAGCGAGGCTGCTCCACGTGGGGCGGCCTCGCTTTTTTGCGCCGCTGCGAAGGGCGTTCCGGTCGCAACGCCGGCGGAAATCGGGGCAACAGCCAGTTGGCGCCTCGGGAATATCGGGCCACTGCGCGTGTGGGCGGCACCACAATTATGTTGACTTTACTACCAAAAGTGGGGCACAATGCCGGCTAGCGGGACAGATCTCATCTTTCGCGGGAGGCAGACGGTTATGAGAGCCATCCTTATCGCTGCGCGCGCTGCTGGCACGGCGCTGTTGCTGACCGGCGTCGTTTTATCCGCCGAGTTCAAGCTTCCCTCGACCGACGCCACGCCGGCGGAACTGGTGGATGCGGCCTTGCGGAGCGAACTGGAGGGGCCCAGCGACGTGCGCCGGTCGCTGCTCGATCGGGCCCTTGAGCTGGAGCCTGACTATGCTCCGGCGCGCTGGCAGTCGGGCTATGTCCGCTGGGACGACGAGTGGCTCACGCTGGAGGAAGTTGCGCAGCGCGCCGCCAGCGATAAGCGCCTGGTGGAGTATCGCCAGCGCCGCGACACCATGATCGACACGGCCGACGAGCATCGCGCGCTGGCGAACTGGTGCAAGAAGCGACAGCTTAGCGAAGAATCGCGCATCCACTGGGCCAAGGTGCTGGAGTTCGATCCGGCGGATGCCGAGGCGCTGGCAGCGCTGGGGTTGCAACTGTACGAAGGCCGACTGTTGACGAAGGAGCAGATCGTCGAGGCGAAGCAGCAAGCCGTCCAGCGGCTCCAGGCGATGAAGCACTGGCAGCCGCAGATGCAAAAGTGGCGCAAGGCGCTCGACGCCGGCAGCGGCAAGAGCTACAACGCGGCCCGCCAGGCGCTACGCGAGTTGACCGAGGTCGAGGCCGTCGCGGCGCTGGAAGCCACCTTCGCCGAGAACGGCACCGGCCAAAAGGCCGACGCCGCGAATCTCGTGCTGATCGAAACGGTCGGGCGCATGCACACGCCCGAGGCGACGCAAGTGTTGCTGCGGCGGGCGATCCAGCCCGATTCTATGGCGGTGCGCGCGGCGGCCTGCGACGAATTGAAGAAGCGGCCGATGTACGCCTATGTGCCAATACTGATCGGAGCGATGCCGCCTCCGTCATCGTGGAGGCACAGCTATCGCGTCACATTTTTGCCGGGCGGTTTCGTGGGAATTGGCGCCGAGTTCGAGCAGAGTGATGGTCGTTCGGTTCAGTCCATTTCACACAGCGCGCTGATCGATGGGCACGTCACTGTCCTCTCGTTTTTTAATCCTGAACTTCGAGGGCGGCGATGGGACATTGAGACGGCGATGGCATTGACGTCATCGGCGGTCCACAACATCCGGCGCGAAGCATTATCGCTGCAAGCCCGCCATGAGCGCCAAAATGCCTTGCGAGACAGAATATGCGGTATCCTGGAACGCGCAACCGGCGAGAGCACCCCTCGCGACCGGACTGAATGGGAGGCGTGGTGGAACATGCAAACTGAGTCGTACACCCCGGCGTACAATCCAACCGAGCGTGATCGAAATTACTCCGCTCATTACGATGAAATGCGCTATGTAGCTCGCTATACCCAGGTCTCTTGCTTCCCGGCGGGCACGGCGGTGCTGACGGCCACCGGTACCGCGGCGATCGAGTCCGTTAAGGTCGGCGATTCGGTCGTTGCCCAGGATCCCGTCAGCGGCGAACTTACTCGCGGGATCGTTCAAGCCACCACGCTGCGTCCCGCGGCGCCGCTGGTGAAACTGACGCTCGGCTCGCACTCGCTCTCCGCCACGCGCGGGCATCCGTTCTGGGTCAATGGCCAGGGCTGGACCATGGCCAAGCACTTGCAGGTGGGCCAGATCCTGCACGGCATCGACGGCGCGGTGCGCATCGACGCCATCGAAGCTTTGCCGCCGCGCGAGGCTTATAATCTGGTGGTCGGCGAATTCGGCACGTACTTCGTCGGCCAGCAGCCCGTGCTGGTACACGACAACTCGCCGCTGGCGGAAACCACGGCGCTGGTGCCGGGTCTGGATCTGGCGCTCGCGCCGTAGCGATGGGACGACTTGGAACAGAGAAGGCAACCAACCGTAGACGAGGGACACGATCATGAAACGCATTCAGAGTGGAGCCGTTGTCGCGGCGCTGTCGGCGCTGTTGCTGGGGGCGCTGTTGCTGGGGGCGCTGTTGCTGGGGGCGCTGTTGCTGGGGGCGGGCACTTCCCGGGCGGCGGAGTTCAAGCTTCCCTCGACGGACGCCACGCCGGCGGAACTGGTCAACGCGGCCTTGCGGAGCGAGTTGGATGGGCCCAGCGACGTGCGCCGGTCGCTGCTCGAGCGGGCGCTGGAGTTGGATCCGAACTGTGCGCCGGCGCGCTGGCAGTCGGGCTACGTGCGCTGGGACGACGAGTGGCTCACGCTGGAGGAGGTTGCTGCACGCGCCGCCGGCGACAAGCGGCTGGTGGAATATCGCCAGCGGCGCGACGCCATGATCGACACGGCCGACGAGCATCGCGCTTTGGCGATCTGGTGCAAGAAGCGACAGCTCAGCGAAGAATCGCGGATTCATTGGGCCAAGGTGCTGGAGTTCGATCCGGCGGACGCCGAGGCGCTGGCCGCGCTGGGGTTGCAACTGCACGAAGGCCGGCTGCTGACGAAGGAGCAGATCGTCGAAGCGAAGCAACAGGCCAGCCAGCGGCTGCAGGCGATGAAGCGTTGGCAGCCGCAGATGCTCAAATGGCGCAAGGCGATTGCACTTGGCAGTGGCAAAGACTACGAAGCGGCACGCGAGGCGCTGCGCGAGCTGACCGAGATCGAGGCCATCGGGGCGCTGGAGGCCACCTTCGCGGTCAATGCATCGGACGAGAATGCCGACGCACTCAACTTCTACTTGATTGAAACTGTCGGCCGTATGCAAACATCTGAGGCCACACTGGTGTTGCTGCGCCGCGCACTCCAGGCAGATTCGCAGACCGTAAGGACCGCCGCCTGTGCGGAGTTAAAGAAGCGTCCAATGCACGTGTACGTGCCGCAGTTAATTGCAGCACTACCACCAAAGATAAGGGCCAAATCGGAGATCTATCTGCTCCCAAACGGCATGGTTATAGGCGAACGCGATTACATACTGCAGGGACCGAGAGGAGAACTGTCGACCAGATATGTGTCGTCGATCTTTCCGGCAGATGCCTCAGCCGCATTTGCCGTTTCCGCGCGGGCAGCCGCACGGGAAGCTCATGACGCACAGGTTTTTCAAGATATTGCAAATAGGAACATACAAAGCGCCAATCAGCTTCGCAACCGCATCAAGTACGCCTTTGTACATGCGGCGGGTTTCACCGAGTCTGCAAGCGAAACTGACTGGGAGCAGCAATACTATTCTTACTACGAGACCTACTACTCACGAGCGACAGCAACCAACAGATACGCAAACCAAATTGGTTTTCGGAACGAGAGCTATTTCACACTTCCGAGAGTAGTTGACGAAGGATTCGAGCATCTGAAACCCACGCCGGAGCAGATTGCTGCCCAGGAAAAGGCCAGAGCAGACTGGCAGAGAAGATACACTCAGTTTCGGGGAACGCCAAAGGATCCCCGGTGGGATTTGATTGGTGGCAATTCCTGTTTTCCTGCGAATACATTGGTGCTCACAACGTCTGGTCTTGTCTCCATCGAAAGAATTCGAGTCGGTGATTTCGTCGTTGCTCAGGATCCGGCGACCGGCGAGCTCACTCGCGGGATCGTGCAGGCCACTACGCTGCGTCCCGCGGCGCCGCTGGTGAAACTGACGCTCGGCTCGCACTCGCTCTCCGCCACGCGCGGGCATCCGTTCTGGGTCAACGGCCGGGGCTGGACCATGGCCAAGCACTTGCAGGTGGGCCAGATCCTGCACGGCATCGACGGCGCGGTGCGCATCGACGCCATCGAGGCATTGCCGCCACGCGAGGCTTATAACCTGGTGGTCGGCGAATTCGGCACGTACTTCGTCGGCCAGCAGCCCGTGCTGGTACACGACAACTCGCCGCTGGCGGAAACCACCGTGCTAGTGCCTGGTTTGGATCCGGCCCTGGCGCCGTAACGATCAAACGATTCGGAACCGAGAAGGCAATCAGAGTACGAGGGGCATGACCGTGAATCGCACAATAGCGAATAGCCGGTGAGGCGAATGGATCCGATGACACCCTTTTGTCGAGGAGCCATCGCGCTAGCTATCGGGTTGACGGCATTGCCCGCCGTGCTGGCTGCGGATCCGCGCGCGGAGCTAGGCAAGTTGTTTGCTGCCGGCACCAAAAATACCACGCCCTCGGTGGAGTTGGCACGGCAGCACGCGGTGTCACTGAAACGAGCCAATCTGCAGGACATGCGCATCGACTATGCTTACGGCCTCGTGCTGGCCAACCAACGGCGCTATGCGGATTCGGCGCGGCTGTTGACGCGATACTTGACCTCCGAGCCCGGCGATTTGTGGGCGCATCGCGTGAAGCTCTGGACCGACCTTCAGAGCGGGCAGTATCGGAGCGCGCTGGATTCGATGACCAAGCTCGGCGACTTGCTCGTGCTGCCGCCCGATGGGCAGCCGTCCGCCGACCAGATCGATGCGGCAAAATACCTGGGCACTTGCCTTGCGTACCTGGACGCGATCCGACCGAAGGGCATCGACGAGCAATCCGTATCCGAAACAAGCAGCGCGATCGTGGCGCGCATCGGCGAACATTATCGGATCGCATTTGACGAGGGGCGCCGCGCGGTTTCCTCCGAGCTTGCGCTACTCGAGGCGAATCGCGACGCGCGCCTGAAGCGCGCCGAAGATGCCGAGGCGGAGAAAGTAAAGCAAATCGAAGCGGAGTTGAACAGCAGCAAGGAGAATCTCGCTCAGCAGCGCGATCAGTTGCAAAACAGCACCGAACAGACGCGCGAATCGCAACGCGAGTTGGGCGTAATTCGACAACAGCTTGCATCGCTCGGGCAAGATCGAGCGCGCATCGCCGCACAGATGGTCGCCTTGCAGGTTCAACTGGAAGAACTGCAACATGGCACTACATCGAATCGTAACAATGACGCGGTGCGCGAAGGCGACGTTTTCAGTTCTCGAACCACGAACACCAGAAACACCATCCCGCTCGATCTGCTGGCGCAGGCGCAGGCGCTCGCTCTTTCGCTGGCCGGGCTGAACAAGCAGGCTTTTGACATGGATCGGCTGATCTTGAGCCTGCAGACGCGGGGGGCCGAACTGTCGGGCGTGAGCCAGGCGGAATTTCGAAAGCTGTCGGAAAGCCAGGCGGCCGCCGAGAAAGCGGCCAGGCGGGCCGAGAAGCTGGCGAAGCAGCTCGAACGGCAAGAGGCCGACGCGAAAAAACGGCCCAGCGGGCCGACCGGCCGGATGACGCAGTTCTCGACTTACGCGCCCTTGCCGTATGAAGAGGAATGCCAGCGGGTGCTCGGCTGGTTTGAGTGAGGCTGGAGGCGGTAGGCCGTAGGCTGTAGGAAGACGTCGGCCGATGACCACTGGCCACCAGCGACTGGCCGCTGCTTGGCTCCGCGGCGCGCACGCGGCATAATGGCTTCCGCGATTTGACCTGCCGTGACATCTCTCCCCAGGAAGCCCGCCATGAACCGCTCGATTGTCCTTGCCGCGTTGGGAATCCTTTTCATGACTGCCGTAGCTGCCGACGCGGCTTGTGCCGACGAGGCGGACGCCCGGCTGTTCGAGTTGCGAACCTATGTCTGCAACGACGGCAAACTGCCCGAACTGCACAAGCGGTTTCGCGAGCACACCAATCGCCTGTTCGAGAAGCACGGCATGACGCTGGTCGGCTATTGGACGCCGGCCGAAGGGCCCGAGGCCGAGGACACGCTGGTTTACATCCTGGCGTATCCCGATCGCCAGGCGCGCGACGCATCGTGGAAGGCTTTCATGGCCGATCCCGAGTGGCAAGCCGCCTACAAGGCCTCGCACCTCAACGGCCCACTGGTGAAGAAGGTGGAATCGAAGTTTCTGTCGCCCACCGACTACTCGAAGGTTAAGTGAGAGTGAGGCTGGAGGCTGGAGGCGGGAGGCGGGAGGAAAAAATCGGTCTCTGACCCACTGGCCGCCCGCCCCCACTAGTCCCCAGTCCCCACTCCCAAGTTGCAAGTCTCTAGTCCCTAGCTCCCAGTCCCCAGCCCCTACCAAAATGTCTAGTCGCGAACGTTGGACTGTTTACCCGCTGCTGTTCCTCACGCTGGGCATTGCGCTGAAGGATAAGGTGACGCGCACCGTCGACACGGATCTCGTCAACTGCCGGCGATTTGTCGTGACCGATCAACTCGGCAATAGTCGCGTGGTGATCGGCGCGAGCCCGCAAGGGGGTGTGGCGACTCTGGAAGGGGTGCGCCGCGGCGTCAACGTGTCGGTGGGGCATTTTCCCAATCGGCTGTCGGGCTTGCTGATCACCGATGCCAACGGCAACGCGTTGCAGGGCGTGCTGATGCCTTCCACCGCACGGGCCGCAGTGCCGCGTCAGCCGGCCGTCGACGTCGATCCCTCGGCAGCTCCGCCGAAGGACGTTCCGCCGGTGGAACCGCGTCCCGGCGAACCGGCCGAAGAGCCGCCCCAAGCGCCGGCAAAGGAACCTGCGGCCGAT
>JBGSYQ010000268.1:0-33333 GCA_041750795.1 Pirellulales bacterium
GCGGCTGGCGGCGGCCGATGCGTTCGGCTCGCTGACCCTCGATCGCCGCGGCGCCCTGTGGCAGGCGCTGGCCGAGGAAAAATCGCCCCGCGCGTTGCCGCTCTTCGAAACGGCCGACCCCGGCGACGAACCGCCGGTGGCCTTGCCTCCGCTGGAGCTGCAAGACGAAGTCGTGGCCGACTATCGCACCGCGGGCTTGTCGCTCAAGGCGCATCCGATCGAGTTTCATCGGCAACGACTGGAGCAATTGGGCATCGTGCCGGCGGCGCGGCTGGCCACGCATCCGGCCAATCGCCACGTGCGCGTGGCCGGCATCGTGCTGGTGCGGCAGCGCCCCAGCACGGCCAAGGGCATCACGTTCGTCACGCTGGAGGACGAAACCGGCACGGCCAATCTCATCGTACGGCAAGACGTCTGGCAAAAGTACTATCGCGTGGCGCGCACCGCCGCGGCCCTAGTAGCCCACGGCCGCCTGCAGCGCCACGGCCGCGTGATCCACGTGCTGGTCAGCAAGCTGGAAGATCTCTCCAAGCAACTCCGCGGGCTGGGCCGGCAGTCGCGCGATTTTCATTAACGTTCCCTGCTTGTTCTTCACTGACAACTAGCCGCTACATTCGCAGAGGTGGAAAGCTGATCGATCTACAAACTTTACAGGTCATCGATTAGTATCGAGGAAAACCAACCACGCCTGCGACTCTCATGGCAAGTTCGCACGACAAGAACCGCGTCGCGGAAGCACTCGATTATTTGCGCAAACGCAATGAGTTCTTCGAGTTCGACCACCGCGAACGCGTGGTGCGCGTGTCCGTCTATGATGACGAGAATGCCGACGAGATCGCCGCGCACGTAGGCAATCTCGTTGACCTCGAAAACCTGAAGTTCTCCAGAACGGACCTCACTGATCGTGGACTCGACCATTGGGGCCGGCTGGTACAAATGAGGGAGTTGTGGATCGGCGGCTCGAAGATCACCGCGGCCGGGCTTTCTTGTCTGGCAGCGATGTCACAGCTCCACAAGCTGTATATCGAAAATGCAAGTCACCTCGACCGAACCGCGTTCGAACGCATTGCGGTGGTCACCAGCTTGCGGAGACTTTCCTTAAAGGGCGGGCGTTTCCGCGACCTAGACTTGCAGCCGCTTGCGGCGCTAGCCCAACTCGAGAAACTGTCGCTCTCCGGGAACAACCAGATCACAGGCAGTTTTTGTCGTTACCTAACGGAGCTTCCGCGATTACACGAACTCTCGCCAGGCCCACACGTTACGGACGAAGGCATTGTCGAGATCGCCAGATTGCCCCATCTCGAAACGCTGTTTCTCGAGGGACCGTTTTCCAACGCAGGACTGGCGCAGATCCACACGCTGAAGCGGTTGAGGACGCTTTACATCACATCCGAGCGAATTACGCCAACAGGGCTGGCCGTTGTCGCCGAACTGCCCAAGTTGACCGACCTCGGCCTGACAGGCATTTTGTCGTCCGACGTGAGTGTTCCCGTTCTCGCAAGGTGTAAATCGCTGACATGCGTGTCGTTGCTCGGGTCCAAGTTGTCGGACGAAGGCCGCCGGCAACTCCGCCAGGCGCTACCTGACTGTGAAATCTTCGAACCAGGTCGCTAAGGATGGAGCACCTGGTCCGCCATCCAGCGTTCCTCGCGGCATCGCATTGTTCGCTCACGCACATCGGCGCGACCAATCCACGTGCTGGTCAGCAAGCTGGAAGACCTGTCCGAGCAACTTCGCGGTTGGGGACGGCAGTCGCGCGATTTTCATTGACGGCTGGCTTCATGCCCGTAGCTGTATTCGCAAGAATTCAGCAGTCCGACTCAATCGACGTCTTCGCGTCATGCTCAGCGGCTGAATTCTTGCGAATCCAGCTACCAAGAGATCAACCGGCCGCGGCCCGCCGCGCGGTCAGAATCGACGACAGCACCAGCAGCCCGGCGATGCCGATGTAGATGACCATCGTGGAGGAGAGGGTCTGGCTCATAGTGTAGCCCTGGTCGACCACGTAACCGAAAGCCCAGGTGCCGATGCCGGCGCTGACCCAACCGATCATGTTGGTCATGCCGACCGCCGTGCCGCGTTTTTCGGCGGGCACGACGTCATAGAGCGAGGCCCAGATGTTCGAATCGTAAATCCCTTTGGCAAATCCGAAGCAGGTCATGGCGAACAACACCGTCTGAAGCTCGGGCGTGTAACCGCACCAGAAGATGAACGGCGCTCCCAGCACCACGCCCAGCGCCTGCACCAGGCTGCGTCCGCCGGCGCGGCGCTTGCCGAAATGATCGGCCAGAAAGCCACCCACTACCGATCCGACCATGCTGGCCACTTGCATGTAGACGGTGGCCGCAAAGCCGGCCGCGGCAAGATTCAATTCGTACTTCTCGCGCAGAAAACTCGGCATCCAGGTCATGAACACGAAGGCCACGAAGTTGGCCCCGCAAAACGCCATCACCAACAGCAGCGCCGGCGGATTGCGCAACAAGTCGAAGAAAAAAGCAACCACTTCCGTGGTGGTCGTCAGCACATAATGCAGTGCGCCGCCCGACGCCGCTTCGGCCGGCGGAATTGTTTCGACGATCGCTTCCGGTTGATCGACGACCAACTGCCCCTGCTCGTGCAGCTCGGCTTCATTGCGCTTCGGCTCGCGAATGAAGGTGGCCAGCACCATCCCCAGCACAACGCCGGCCACGCCCAAGATGATGAACGCATACCGCCAGTCGTACTCCTGGGCCATAAACCCGGCGAACCACGCGCCGCCCACCGTGCCGGCATAGACACTGGTCTGGTGCAGGCTCATGGCGCGCGAGCGCGTGCGCTTGGAGTGATAATCGCTGACCAACGACATCGAGGCGGGGAAATAGAACGTCTCGCCCAAGCCTTCGGCGCCGCGCACGAACACAAATTGCCACAACTTGCTGCACGCCGCCGTGAAGCCGGTGACGATGCTCCAGACGTACAATCCGCCGATGATCAGCAATTTGCGCGACGTGCGGTCGCCCACCCCCCCGGCAAACGGTGCCGTGAGTGCATAAACCCACATGAATGCGGCCGCGATCAGCCCCTGCTCCGACTTCGTAAAGCCGAATTCCTCTTGCAGCACCGGCAGAATGGCCGCGATCGCCTGGCGGTCGGCATAGTTGAAAAAGCAGATGAACCACAACATCCCCACGATCGCCCAGGGATACCAGGAGCCATTGGGGTTCGTGCGGGCGGAGAGCGGTGCGTTTCCGGCGGACGGTTCGGGATGCTGCATGCGAGCGCGTGTCAACGGTGGCGGCAGAGGGGGCGTGTCGACGGGCCAAGCGTAATGCGAAAAGCGTTTAGCTGCAAGGGGATGTGACAGATTTACCGCCGCCACTGACTGCTCGACGACGTCGGCAATCCCGCGGCTGACGATTGCCGGCAAAAAAATGTGAAAAAACCATATACTAGCTATTGATTTTTATGCGTTCTGGTTTACCCTGTTGTCAGCGGCTAGCCTACCCCCCCGTGCATATCAGCAACGTTGGACAAGGAGAACGCTAGTGAATCCGACAACACTGTGTTCCACGCGCTTTCACAAGCGCGTTTCCGCGTTGCGCTCTGGGGCGAGCATCCGCTGCCGCGCGGCTCGCATTCGCTCGCTGCTGCTAGCAGTCGGCCTGGCTGGCTTGTCGGCGCTCATGATGCCGGCGCAATCGCCGGCCGCCATGCTGATCTATAGCCTTGACACGGAATTCAGCGGCGCCACCGCGCCGTCCGGCAGTCCCCCGTGGGTCACCGTCGCGATGAACGACTACGGTTCTCCAGGCTCGGTTGAAATGACGCTTACGGCCCCGGGGCTAACGGGCAACGAGAGCGTATTTCTGTTGTACTTGAACCTCGCGCCCACGCTTGATCCAGACGACTTGACGTTTGCCTTGGATGCCAAGTCACGAGCCGCCATGACCACACCGACCATTAGTACCGGCGTCAATGCCTTCATGGCCGATGGCGACGGGAAGTACGATATCCGCTTCAGCTTTGCTTCTGGCGGGCCGCCCGAGACTTTCGTCACCGGCGACTTCATCACGTACACCATCGGTGGAATTCCCACGCTCACCGTCGATTCGTTCAATTTCAATAGTTCTCCTGCCGGCGCCCACGGCCCATTCCGGATGGCGGCGCACGTGCAGAATACCGGCGACAATTTCGAGGCCAGCGGCTGGATTGCTGGACCTGACCCGGTGGTCCCCGAGCCTTCCAGCCTCGCGCTGCTGGTGCTGGGCGCCATCGGCGTGACCGGATGGCGCTTGCTGCGCCGACGTCGCTAGACGCCGCGCTACTGACAGAACTCGCACTTTGGCCACTTCGCCGCATCGGCAGTTCCGTGGCTTTCTCCGCATTCGCCGGTGTCTGCGACCTCGCTCTGCACGCAAACGGCAAGGCAAAATTGCTTGGCCTGGTCGGCAGTTGCTCGATTCGGAATACTGCGAGGATGAGTCTGCGCGTGGAACCGCGCGCCGGTGGCCGCTATCATCTATGCCACCGCTACACTTGGCGATTGCGCGCCGCTTCCCCGTCCTTCTCGAAGATTGCCGAGCATGGAACCCGCTGCCGATTTCGAAACACTGCCCCCCTCGATGGATCCCCGCGACGAAGTGGGCATCGAGACGCCGCCCAATACGCTCCTGGGCATTGTCCGGCGGCTCGGCCCCGGTTTGATCATCGCCGGCAGCATCGTTGGCTCGGGCGAATTGATCGCCACCACGAAAACCGGGGCGCAGGCCGGCATCACGCTGTTGTGGCTGATCGTCATTGGCTGCGTCATCAAGGTCTTCGTGCAGATAGAGCTGGGGCGCTACACCATCACCCACGGCGAAACCACGCTGGCGGCGCTCGACCAGGTGCCGGGACCGCGTTGGCGAGTGAACTGGATCGTCTGGTTCTGGCTGTTGATGATGGTGATCGGCGTTGGCCAACTGGGAGGCATCGTCGGCGGCGTGGGCCAGGCGGCCGCCATCGCCGTGCCGATTCGCGGCGACTACCTGGCAGCGGTCGAGAGTCCGTCGCAACGAGAAATGGAGCGCTACTTGCGTTGGGACGACGACATTCGAAACCACAACGGCGCCGAGCTGGCTAAACTCTCGCAGCAACGGCAAGTCACCATTCTTCATGGGCAGCAGCTCTTCGCCGAGCGGCTCGAAGCCCTCGAACCCACGCATGGCGATCTGGCAGTCAAGGTCCGGCGCGGCGAGGCGCTGGTGGATCCGGCCACCTGGGACGACAAAATCTGGGCGGCGGTGGCCACGCTGCTCACGGCCGCGCTGCTCTATCGCGGGCGCTATCGCCTGGTTCAGAATGTCTCCATCGTGCTGGTCGTGTTGTTCACCTTCATCACCATGGGCAACGTGGCCGCGCTGCAGACGACGCAGCAGTGGCGGATCACCGGCCAGTCGTTTCTCGAGGGATTTTCGTTTCACCTGCCGGACGTGAGCGAAGGCATCAACCCCGTAGCCACTGCGTTGGCGGCGTTCGGTATCATTGGCGTGGGTGCATCGGAACTGGTTGCATACCCCTACTGGTGCCTGGAAAAGGGTTATGCACGATTCACCGGCAGACGCAATTCAAGCGCCGCCTGGGCAGAACGAGCCCGCGGCTGGCTGCGCGTAATGCACGTCGATGCGTTTGCCTCGATGATCGTCTACACGATCGCCACGTTGGCCTTCTTTCTGATGGGCGTGGCCGTGCTCTACAACGAGGGGCTCGATCCGGACGGCATGCGGATGATTAGCACGCTGGTGCGGGCCTACGTGCCCGTGTTCGGCGAATACGCGCGTTGGCTGTTCTTGATCGGCGCGGTGGCCGTGTTGTATTCGACGTTTCTGGTGGCCACGGCCGGCAATGCACGCATGTGGACCGATTGTTGCAAGCTATTCGGCATAGTCGATCGCCACAGCGAGCGATCGCACGAGCGCACGGTCGTGGCCTTCTCGGTCGGGATGCCGTTTGCGTGCCTGACGTTGTTCGCGCTGGGCATCAACCCGGTGCGTGCGATCCTGCTGGCCGGGGCCATGCAATCGCTGTTGCTGCCGATGCTGGGCGTGGGGGCGCTCTACTTCCGCTATACGCGCACCGACCCCCGCCTGCGTCCCAGCATCTGGTGGGACATCGCGCTGGTGACCTCCTTCGCCGGGCTCGTCGTCGCCGGCGTATGGGGCGCCTGGCCCGACTTCATCGCGCCGATTGTGAGGCTGGTGGGATTGGGATAGCGAAAAAGGGGACGGTCCCGGCCGGTTTAACTGGTTCTAGCGCTTCACGTCGTAGCAGTACAGCGTGTCCTGTTCGCGGAGGTAGAGCTTACCGCCGACGATTACCGGGTGCGACCAACTGGGCTGCTCGACGTCCGGGATTTCGAAGGTGCCTTTCTCTTCGTAGCCATCCGGCGTGGCGCCGATCAGGGCCATCACGCCGTTTTGAAAGCGGAAGTACAAGTCGCCGTCGGCATAGGCGACCGCGGCCGAGCCGCTGCCGGGACCGCGATTCTTTCGCCACACGCTCTTGCCGGTCTTCCATTCCAGGCAGGTCGGCGCGCCGGCATTGTGGCCGTGGCCTGCGTAGATGTAGTCGCCCAGCTTGATCATGCCACCGTGATGATTCTGAAACTCCCTGCCGGAGAGAAAATACTCCTCGCGCGCTTCGACTCCGCCGCCGGCGCGCGACAGCTTCAGCAGCGCAGCTCCCGTGCCATATCCCGATGAGCAAAACACAAAGTCCCCTTCGACCACCGGCGTGGGAACGCTGGCCGTGCGATTGGCCACGCGATTGTATCCCCAGAGAAACTTGCCGTCCTTGGCCGCCACGCCCACAACGCCCCGCCCGTGCAATTGGACGTATTGCCGCACGCCGGCCCCATGGCTCACGACGATCGAGGAGTATGCCGCTTCGTCCTTGCCACTCTCGCCCAGCGGGGGAAAGGCCGATCGCCAGATTTCCTTGCCGGTTTTCTTGTTCAGCGCCACGATCCCGGCGTCGCCTCCGCCGGGCGTGCAAACAACGCGATCGCCGTCGACCAGCGGCGACTCGCTGAAGCCCCAGTTGGGCACCGCTCCGCCAAATTCCTTGCGCAGGTGGCGCGTCCATATCCGCTTGCCATCGGCGACCGCCAGACACGCCAGGTCGCCGTGCGGCCCGATTGCATACAGACGGTCGCCATCGACTGTCGGCGTGCAGCGCGGTCCGGCGTAACCACCGGGCGCCCATTCGTCGCCGATGCGCGTGCTCCACAGTTCCTTGCCGTCCGCCCGATTCAGCGCGATGACAAACCCGGCTCCATCGCGATCACCCATCGTAAAGATGCGCTCCCCCACCAGCGATACGCTGGAAAAGCCCCGACCAAGTCCGCGGGCCGTCCACGCCAATCGCGGGCCACCGGTTGGCCAGGCGTCGAGGAGCCCCCGGTCCATCGAGATCCCATCGCGCTGCGCGCCGCGCCACTCGGGCCAATCGGTAGATGCCGCCTGGCGGCCTGGTAGGCGCGTATCTGCGCCGCAGGACACGCCACACCAGCCGGCAAGGCCGAGAACGAACAAGGTCCAGCAACGAAGCATGCGAGCAACTCCTCGACGTGCGGGACGGATTGCGGGCGGGCGTTCAGGAAGGAAGTCCAGGCGGGACAGCCGATCGACCGGCCGCACGATCCACCAATGCGTGCGGCATCGACGAAGTCTATTCCCCCATTCGACCGCGGGCAAGTGAAGGACGCCAGCCGCTGCGCTGTACAACCGCGCTTTGCCATGCATCAGCCGGCCGGCGGCTCTTCGGATGTTGCCTCGACTTGCAACGTGCCGGCGGTCAGTGCGGGCATGGTCGAAAAGTCCGGATTGTTCTGAGTCGTCAATTGGAAAAGCGGATTGTTGCCGGCGCCGGCGGTCGCCGCCCCTTTGGCATCAATTGACGTCGGCGTGCGCCAACCCAACAGCACGACATAGCTGCCCGCATCGTGAACCCACAACTCGAAGATCCCCGGCAGCACCGTGGGCTCCTTGACCCCCTTGGCATAGAAAGGCTGATCTCCCTCGACGCGAATCATGCTCCAGGATACCGCCCTGTCCGTTGGAGTCTTGGCATCCACATGACTCCAACTGTCGGGCGTGTCCGGAAACTTGGCTTTGAGCGCCTCTTGCAATTGCGTCATTTGCGTCTGCGCATTGCCGTTGGGAATCACCGCAAGGTAGCAATAAAACGGCAGCCGCGTACCGTCCGTGGCCGTGGCAAACTCTTCGAAGCACATCTGCAAGCCGGGCAATTCGATAAACGGTGGTTGAAAGCGATCGGGCTTAATCCGGCCGCCGTCATCCGGGTGACCGCTGACCGACGTGTACGACGTCTTGTACGCCATGGGCACGCGGATCTTGACGGGCGTTTCGCCGATCTGGCTCGAGCCCCAGAGCACACGAAACGGCGCACTGGCGCGCAACTGGTCGAGCCGCCGATTGGTCAGCGCCTCATAGGCCGTTCCGCCACAGCCCGGCAACGTTGCCAGCCCGCAGGTCGCCAACAACGTCGTAGCACAAATCCGCCTAGTGAAATTCTGCTGCATGTCGAATTGCGCCGCGAAGTGAACCAGAAGAAAGGGAGACCTTACCTGTTGTTTATTCTCGTTGCGCCCGGCGCGGGATGTCAAGCCGCGCGGCGCTGGCCACTGCCATCCGCATGACCCGTTGCGAGTGGCTGCGCCGCTGTCCATAATCATCAATCCGGCCCCTCGGTCGACGGAAATATCCCCAATTGCCACAGCCGCACCACGGTCGCCATGCAACGAATTGCCCCGATCTTGCTCGTTTTATTGTCGTCGATGACCGTGCTATCGGGCGAGCCGTCGACACGGGCTTCGGCCGCCGACGAGGTGATTCCGCATGCCCAGGACAAGCCACCCGGGCCCGCGCTGTCGCCGCAAGAAGCGATCGCCAGGATGACCGTACCAGAGGGCTTCCACGTGGAGTTGGTGGCCAGCGAGCCCGACGTCGTCAACCCGGTGGCCATGACTTTCGACGAACGCGGCCGCGTGTGGATCACCGAAAGCCTCGAGTACCCGCGACAGGAAGCCGGGCCAGGTCGCGACCGCATCAAGGTGCTGGAAGACACCAACGGCGACGGACGCGCCGACAAGGTCACCGTGTTTGCCGAAGGGCTCAACATTCCTTCCGGGATTGCCGTCGGTCATGGCGGCGTGTGGGTGGCCAACGCTCCGGACATCCTCTTCTTGCAGGATACCAACGGCGACGGACGTGCCGACCGGCAAGAAGTCGTGGTCACCGGCTTCGGACGAGACGACACGCACGAACTGCCCAATTCGCTCACCTGGGGACCGGACGGCTGGCTCTATGGCTTGAACGGCGTGTTCAACGCCAGCACGATCGAGCAAGGGGACAAGAAACACGAGTTCACCTGTGTCCTGTTTCGCATTCATCCGCGCACGCGCGAATTTCAACTCTTTGCCCAAGGCACGAGCAACCCCTGGGGCATCGCTTGGGATCCCGAGGGAAGCGCATTCGTGAGCGCTTGCGTGATCGATCATCTTTGGCATCTGGCCGAGTCGGGCTATTACATCCGCCAGGGCGGACCTTATCCGCCGTTCACCGATCCCATGCGTTCGATCGTCGACCACAAGCACCAGAAGGCCGCCTATTGCGGGATTCACTATTTCGACAGTGACGCCTACCCGGTCGAGTATCGCGACCGCCTATACATGGGCAACATCCACGGCAACTGCATCAATGTCGACGTGCTCCAGCGGCGCGGCGCCAGCTATTTGGCGACTGCCGCGCCGGACTTTCTCTCGGCCAACGACGTCTGGTTCATGCCGGTGGTGCAGAAAACCGGCCCCGACGGCTGCCTGTACGTGCTGGACTGGTACGATCGCTACCACTGTTATCAGGACGCGCGGCGCGATCCCGAGGGCATCGACCGATTGAAGGGGCGGCTGTACCGCGTTCGCTACCAGGACACGCCGCGCGCAGAAACCTTCGACATGGCGGCGGAGACCGACGCGCAACTCATTGCCCGGCTGCACAGCCCCAACGTCTACTTCCGCGACGTCGCACAGCGGATCCTGGCCGAGCGCAACGACCCGGAAACGAAGCCGGCGTTGGAGGCCCTGGCCGGGGATCCGAGTGCTGCTCGCAAGACACGGTTGCACGCCGTGTGGGCCCTGATCGGCGGCGGGCCGCTGTCGGTCGAGTTCCATCATTCTCTGTTGGCCAACGAAGACGCCGGCTTTCGCGCCTGGGGAGTGCGCGCTGCGGGCGATGCCGGCGACATCGACGAAACGATCAGGCAAAAGATCGTCGCATTGGCGAACGATCCGGCGGCCGACGTGCGGTTGCAAGTGGCCGTGGCTGCCCGCAAGCTGACGGGGGTCGAGCCGATTCCGCTGTTGCTCGACGTATTGGCCGTCGGCGACGACGATCGGCTCATCCGACACATCGCCTGGCAGAATCTGCACCCGCTGCTGGAGGAACATGCCGAGCCATTCTTTGAGCTGGTGGCCGAATCCGACGCCACGCGCTCGGCATCCACCGAGTGGCTGCTCGACAAGTCGATCGATCGCGTTCTGGCCAGCAGCAATCCGAAGTCAGTGTTGGCGCTGGTGGACTATGTGTCGCGCCGGCCGGAGGCCCACCTGGCCACGTTGTCGCGCTCACTGAACAGCCTGGCCACTCGGTTGCAGAACCGCGAGGTTTCCGCGGAGCAATTGGCCGCGTTGCGTCCCCGGCTGGAAGCGGTCGTGGCCCAGGTGCTGGAGTCGCGTGCGGAGGATCGCGAATTGCACGATGCCAGTGCGCTGTTGGCGGCCACCTGGAACGATCCTCGCGCGGTTGACGTGGTCCGCGCGATGTTTGCGTCGCCAGCGACGCGCACCGAGCGTCGCGCCCAGGCGATGCACGCGCTGGTTGCCGCGCGCGATGAAAGTTTGGCAGCCAGCGTCACGCCGCTGTTTGCCGACGCGGCGGCCCATCCGGTGGAACTGCGGCGTGCGGCCATCGAAGCTTTGGGACGGCTCGACGCGGATTGGGTGGGGCAGCTTCTGCTGACGCACTATCCGGATCTGGAAGTCGAACTGCGGCCCAAGGCCGTCGAACTGCTGTGCGAGCGGACCGCCTGGGCCGAGCAATTGATCGACGCCATCGGCAACAAGCAATTGCCCGCCACGGTGCTGAACGCCAACCAGGTTCGGCAACTACTGGTCAAGGCCGACCAGCGCCTGGCCGACAAGGTCAAATCGCAATGGGGTTCGGTGCGCGACGAGCGCAATCCGCAGCGCGAAGAGGTGATCGCCCACATGCGCACCTTCTTGCGCAACACGCCGGGAGACGCGCTGGCCGGACAGGCGGTGTACAAACGCGTGTGCGGACAGTGCCACAAGCTGCACGGCGAGGGGGAGGACGTCGGCCCCGACATCACGCACAACGGCCGCAACTCTTTCGAGCAGTTGCTCTCCAACGTGTTCGATCCCAGCCTCGTCATCGGCGCGGCGTACCAGGCGCAAACGGTGGTCACCGCCGACGGACGCGTGCTGACGGGCTTGATCGTCGAAGACAGCCCGCAGCGCGTCGTGCTCAAGGTGCAAGGCGGCAAGCAAGAGATCGTGGCCCGCGGCGACGTCGAATTGATGAAGACCAGCGCCTTGTCCTTGATGCCGGAGGACTTGGAAAAGCAATTGAAACCGCAAGAGCTGGCCGATCTGTTCGCGTTGTTGACCCTCGACAAGCCACCCACCGATCCGGCGGCGAGAAAACTGCCCGGCTCGCAGCCCATCGAACCGCGCGAATCGTCGGATCCGGGGGTGGCCAACGAGCTGCTCGAGTACGTGGCGCCGGGATTTCACTTGGGCAAGGGATTCCGCGGGCGAGTGGCCATCGTGGCGGAGCACGCCGGACGACCGGGCGTATTGCGCACCGGGCCGAACACGGTCATGGTGCGGACGATCGCCGTTCCCAAGGACAAGCGCACGCGACTGGTGATGAGCGTGGCGCCCGAAGCGCAGGGCGCGTGCCATGTGCTGATCAAGGTTAACGGCGCCAACACTTTCGAGCAGCCGATCGGCAACGCCAGCGACCAGGTGGACTGGCAGACCGTCTCGTTCGATCTGACCGAGCCCAGCGGCAAGGGCACGCCCCCGGGTGACAACAAGGCCACTATCGAAGTGATTCACCAGCCGCGCGCCGGACAACGTCAGGCGGCCTATTGGGGACAACTAGAGATCGTCTCGGAGTAATCGCGACCATGCCACCGGGCGAGCATCTCGCCTAGCTTTCCCGAACAAGTTGTCGAGTCGATTCGCACGAATCGCGTCGAACCAATCGGCCTGAACAAGGCCCACGAATACTTTCCCTGGCGGAGTACCTGGAATGGCCGACTATGAGTTGCCCGCGTTACCGAAGCCGAACAAGGTCAAGAAAAACCAGGTGCTGATGGTGGCCAGCGGCGATCTGCGGCTGTCGGCCAACCAGGTGTGTTGGCCCGCGCAGCAAGAGATGGAACAAGCGCTAGCGCGCGCGGTGGCCGACGCCGGCTACGAGCTGGTGCGTGCTCACCCTTACAAGCCGCAGGAGCAGCACGGCTTCATCGCTTCGCAAAAAGAGGGCATGCAGGTCTTCGCAGAGATCGACCCCAAGGCCAGGCTGATCGTGGCCGAGGCCGTCTGGCAATATTCGCACCACGTGCTGGCCGGCCTGCTCTCACACCAGGGTCCCGTGCTCACCGTGGCCAACTGGTCGGGCACCTGGCCGGGATTGGTCGGCATGCTCAATCTGAACGGCTCGCTCACCAAGGCCGGGCGCAAATACTCGACGCTGTGGAGCGAGGACTTCACCGACCAATTCTTCGTCCGCAGTTTGGCGCGCTGGCTCGCCAAGGGCGCGCTCAAGCACAAGACCGATCACGTCACGCGATTTCGCAAAGTGCGCGTGCCCGGCAAGCAGCGCCGCCTGGGCGTGGCGCTGGCCGATCAGTTGCGCCACGAGAAAGCCATACTCGGCGTATTCGACGAGGGGTGCATGGGCATGTTCAACGCGATCATACCGGACCACTTGCTGCACCCCACCGGCGTCTTCAAGGAACGGCTCAGCCAGTCGGCCCTGTACTTCGAAACGATGCAGACCGCCGACGAAGAAGCCCGCGCCGTGCGCCAGTGGATGGAACAGCGCGGACTGACATTTCGCACCGGCCCCAACCACGCCACCGATTTGACCGACGAGCAGATCCACAGGCAGTGCCAGATGTATATCGCCGCGGTCCGCCTGGCAGACGACTTTGGCTGCCACGCCATCGGCATTCAGTATCAGCAGGGGCTCAAAGACCTGCTGCCGGCCAGCGACCTGGTCGAAGGCACGTTGAACAACGCGGATCGCCCGCCGGTGACCAGCCGCGACGGCAAGCGCGTGCTGTACGACGGCGAGCCGGTCGTACACTTCAACGAGGTCGACGAATGCGCCGGACTCGACGGACTGCTGACGTATCGTGTACACCGGGCCATGGGACAACCGGTCGAAAACACACTGCACGACGTACGGTGGGGCGACTGGGATCGATCGGGCACGTTGCCGGACTACGTCTGGGTGCTCTTGATCAGCGGGTCGGCGCCGCCGGCGCATTTTGTCGGCGGTTGGCAGGGCGCGTCGAGCGAACGGCAACCGCCGATGTACTTCCCCTCGGGCGGCGGCACGCTGAAGGGCATTTCCAAGTCGGGCGAGATCGTCTGGTCGCGGATTTTCATCGCCAACGACCGCTTGTGCATGGATCTCGGGCGTGCCGAAGTCGTCGATCTGCCGCCAGAGGAGACCGAGCGACGCTGGCAAGCCACCACGCCGCAGTGGCCCATCATGCATGCCGTCACGTATGGCATTTCGCGCGATCAGTTGATGGCGCGGCACAAGGCCAATCACATTCAGGTGGCCTACGCCAACAGCGCCGACGAAGCCGATCAGGCTCTGCTGGCCAAGGCGTCGCTGGCCGACGAACTGGGGCTCGACGTCTATGTCTGCGGCACGCGCAAGAACAGCACGCCGTGGTGAGAGAGAATCGGCCGGCCGTAGGCTGTCGGACGCGCGGCGTGGACTATCGGTAGACGCCGGTCGAGGGTGAGGCTGGCGGGTGGCTCATTCCCGCTTGGCCGCTCGCCGGCGCGCCGGTATTCGGATAGGGCGAGGCTGGGGCGCCGTTGGCAATCGATCCGGGTGCGTACGGTGCCTGCGGTTCGCGCCGCGCCACCATGGTCACCGGCTGTTGCGCAACGGCCGGCATCGTGCGTTGATCTTGCGGGGCCAATTGCGCCACCCACTGCTGCGCTTCGCCGAAGGTGGGATCGAGCCGCGCCGCCTCTCGGAAATGGTGCAAGGCCGCCGCGGTCTCTTTCTTCTGCATCAGCAAGTAGGCCAGGTTATAGTGCCCGACCGGCGCGCCATGAGCGTGAATCAATTGGGCGAGCGCCTCCGACGGCTTGCCCTGGTCGACCAGCACGGCCGCCAGGTTGGCGCGATACAGCTTCGAACCGGGATCGAGCTCAATGGCCTTCGAAAGCGACCGGGTCGCTTCGTCAAACTTGCCGTGGCGATGGTAACAAAGCCCCATGTCGTTGTGGACGCTGGCATCTTTGCCGTGCTTCTTGAGCGCTCGATTGTAATAACGCAGGGCCGCTTGAAAGTTTCGTTGCCGATCTTCCAGATGGGCGTAAGCCAACAGCGCGCCCAAGTGATTCGGGTCGATGTCCAATGCCCTTTGCAACTGGGCTTCGGCGGCCGCCACTTTGCCTTGCCGCTCTTGCAACTCGGCCAGCGCAACGTACGGGCCGGGACTCGGCTTTTTCTTGGGCGCCAGGATGCTTTCGCTCTCGATTTCCGATTGCCCCGCACCCAGCCCGGCCATCTTACCCGTGCCGGACTTGAAACCCGACGCCAGCTTGTCGGTCCACGATTGCTTGGGAAAGGTGGATTGCGCCGTGGTGCTGGTGGTGCATCCTGCGGTCAGCGCCGGCAGCAGAGCGACGGCGAGCGTCCAAAACGACAATTTTGCGAGCACGACATTATCCCCGCGTCACGATAGCCCTGGTTCGATCCTTCGATTCCAAGTGCGTCGAGCGGCCACCTACATGGCTGGCTCGAAGCGTCGCGAGCTCGCTTCCCGCGTGGGAGAAGCTTATCGCGACCTGCGTTCTGCTCGGCCTATCCAGCCCATCCCTGGTTTACCAAGCGTTGCTGCTGCTGTCTCCGTTCGGATCGCTGCCGCTGGACTGCACGTTTTGCAGCCGCGGATTCGGGCGCGTCGCGTTGAATCGCCGCGCCACGGCGTCGATGTCTTCGGCCGGCCAACCGTCGTTCGCCAGGTCGGATTCCTGCACGTCGGGCATCGCTCCAGGCGGCATCATCGCCAGCGCCGCGCGGTACACCAGCCTGACGCGATTGGCCGTCTCCTCGGGCGTCAGGCCGCGTTGCACGAACAGCGTCCGCCGCGACGGCATCATCTGTGTCAGGATGTAACGGACTTTGGCCTCGCCGGCCACGTTCAATTGCGTGTCGGCCTCGTTGAAGTGATAGTCCGAGAGCAAGTTCTGCCGCCGCCAGCCGTTGGCCACCATCTGTCCGAACGGCGCGATCGTGGCCTTGCGGTCAGCCCAGATGAACGGCTCGGGCCAGTATTGGTTCCGCTTGTACTCCATGCAGTAGCGGTCCCAGAAATTGTGGAACCCCTGAGCCATGGCCGGAGCCGCGGTCAGCAGGATCATCCATGCAAAAAATAGCGGGGTTCCCCAGCGAAGCATCTCTCCCTCCCGTGGATCGACGTTGGCTTGCGCGAGACAAGTCGCTACTGCGCGCTGCCTCATATGGCTTATCGACACGGGGCAGGCCGAACTGTGGTCGGAGTGGACCGGTTTCTCCGCCCTTGCCGCCTTCGCCTATTTTCCCCCGCTCATCATCGGGAACATCTCGTTGACGATCGTGATAGCAGCCGGTCCCACCAGCACCACGAAGATTGCCGGGAAGATGAACAACACCAGCGGGAAAATCAGCTTCACGGCCGTCTTGGCGGCCTTTTCCTCGGCAAGCTGCCGCCGCCGGGTACGCATCGAGTCGCTTTGCACTCGTAGCGCCAGGGCAATGCTGGACCCGAACTTGTCGGCCTGAATCAGGATGGCGGCCAGACTGCGCAGGTCGTCGACGCCGGTCCGAGCCCCCAAATCCTGCAGCACCTCGTTGCGGGCCCGGCCCATCTGCAACTGGAAGTTGCACAAGCTGAACTCGTCGGACAACACTCGGCACGATTTGCGCATTTCTTCGCTCACCTTGCGCATGGCCTGGTCCAAACCGAGCCCCGCCTCGACGCACACCACGAGCAAATCGAGCACGTCGGGCAGTCCCAGAAAGATCGAATCCTTCCGCCGTTTGCCGGCGAACCACACGATCATGTCCGGCAAGTAAAACATAAACGCGCTCACGCCGACGCTGTAGATCAGCGCTCGCTGCGAGAAATGACCGGTCAAGAGAGTCGTACCGCCGCTGAGCACCAGCCCGATCACAAGTCCGATGAATTTCATGGACAGAAAAGCGCTGGTGGCGTTTTCCGCTCGGAATCCCGCCTGGTTCAAGCGGCTTTTGATCTTGGAAGCTTCGGCGTCGCTTTTGGGTTGCAGCGGGCGAGCCATCGGCGATGCTTTCTCCAGCACGCGCGTCATGGTCGCCTGCTTCTTGACCGGCGCGGCGTCGTCGCGGCCGCGACGGAGCTGCGGATTGCGCAGCTCGTCGAGCCGTTCCTGGGCGCGGGGCTTGCTGGCGCCAACGGCCTCGAGCAATAGCCATGCGCCCACGGCAAACAGGCCGAAGATCGCCAGCGGCACCAATTTGTCGAACGACATCATCGCCAGAAACAACATGGCACTACACCTTGATATTGATGATCTTTTTGATCACGATTGCGCCCAACAACTGCAAGATGATCGCGCCGGCCAGCATCTGCCGGCCAAACGGATCGGTGAACAGCGGCATGACGTAATCGGGATTCAAGCGATAGACGGCCAGAAACAGCACCGGCGGCAAGGCCAATAGCACGATGCCCGACAAGCGGCCTTCGCCGGTCAGCGCCTGCACCTGGCCCCAGATTTTGAATCGCTCGCGGATCAAGTAGCCGATCTTGTCGAGAATTTCCGCCAGGTCACCGCCCGTCTGGCGTTGCAAGATCACGGCGGTGGCGAAGAACCGCAAATCCAAATTCGGGATCCGCTCGGTGAGATTGTCGAGTGCCGTCTCCAAGGGAACACCCAGGTTCTGTTCCTCGAACACGCGATTGAACTCTTTAGCCACGGGGTCGCGCATTTCCTCGGCAATGAGACTGAATCCCGATGCCAGGCTATGTCCGGCGCGCAGCGCGCGCGACACCAGCTCGAGCGCGTCGGGAAGCTGCTGGGCAAACTGCCGCAGCCGTTTGCGGCGCCGCAACAGCAGCCAGCCGAACGGCAACGCGGCCAGCATCAACCCCATGGGCAGCACGATGCTGGGGTGCAAGCCGGCAATGACCGGGATGAACATGCCCACCAGCGCCATCACCGCCGAGATGCCGAAAAACTGGGCCGGCGACAGCGACGTGTCGGCCTGTTCCATCAACAGGTTCAGGTTGCCAAGCTGGCCCAACTTGTTCCAGATGGCATGCTGGCCCGATTCCCACGGCTGCGCCAGCACGCTCCCTTGAAACAGCGCGTCCTTGGCCTGCTTGCCGCTGGCCGATCCCGTCAACAGGGCCAATCGGTCCTCGACCTCGGACTCCTTCGAGCCGGCGAGCAACGTGCCGACGAGCGCCACGACGGCTGCTACGCCGACGCCGACGACCAGGGCGATCATGTAACCTTCCATCGTTGTACCACGCTGAAGTTAGAACTCGTTGACAACGGCCTGCCCTCCAGACAACCGAGGGGCAGAGAGAAAACCATGCTGTCTCGCGCCGGTGACGTCGGGCCGCCCGACGGGCGCGCCGCCTCGTCTCAATCCTCCATCATGGTGCGCTGACGGAAGGCGCTAGAGGGCAATCGCACACCGGCGGCTTCCAGGCGGTCCATAAAGTTGGGACGCACGCCGGTGGCCTCGAAGCGGCCGAACGCGCGGCCGTTCTCGTCGATACCCTCTTTCTGAAAATGGTAGATGTCCTGCATCACGATGGTCTCCTGCTCCATGCCCAGGATCTCCGTGATGTGCGTGATTTTGCGCGGCCCGCCTTGCAAGCGGTTGGCCTGCACCACCAGGTCGACGGCGCTGGCAATCTGTTGCCGCAACGCCTTGAGCGGCAACTCGAAGCCGGCCATCGTGATCATGGTTTCCATGCGGGCCACCGCGTCGCGCGGGGTATTGGCATGAATCGTGGTTAGCGATCCTTCGTGACCGGTGTTCATGGCCTGCAGCATATCGAGCGTTTCGGCGCCGCGGCACTCGCCGATGATGATGCGCTCGGGCCGCATACGCAGGGCATTTTTCACCAGGTCGGTGGCCGTGATTGCGCCCTTGCCTTCGATATTGGGCGGGCGCGTTTCCAAACGCACCACGTGGTCCTGCTGCAACTGCAGTTCGGCCGCATCCTCGATCGTGACGATGCGGTCCGAGTTGGATATGAAGCTCGACAGCGTGTTGAGCAGCGTGGTTTTACCCGAGCCGGTGCCGCCCGAGATCACGATGTTCAATCGCGCTTTGATGGCGCCCTCCAGCAGCATTACCATCTCGGGCGTAAACGCCTTGTAGTTGAGCAGGTCTTCCAGCTTGAGCGGATTGGCGCCAAAGCGACGAATCGAGACGCAGGCGCCGTCCAACGCCAGCGGCGGAATAATCGCGTTCACGCGCGAGCCGTCTTGCAGGCGGGCGTCGACCATCGGGCACACTTCGTCCACGCGCCGGCCCACTTTCGAAACGATGCGGTCGATGATCTGCATCAGGTGGTTGTTGTCGCGAAAGACAACCGACGTCTTCTCCATCTTGCCGCGACGTTCCACGTAGATGTTCTTCGGTCCGTTGATCAGAATATCGCTGATCGTGGCGTCCTTGAGCAGCAGCTCCAACGGTCCCAGGCCGAACGTTTCGTCCAGCACCTCGTCGACCAGCCTCTCGCGCTCGCTACGATTGAGCAGCGTGTCCTCGCTGTCGCAGAGATGCTCGACCACCAGCCGGATCTCGCGGCGCAGCACGTCGCCTTCCAGCTCGCCCACGCGCGTCAAGTCGAGCTTGTCGACCAGCTTGCCGTGGATGCGGCGCTTGAGGTTTTCGAACTCTGCGACCTTCGAATCTTCGGTCGTGCGTACCGTTGTCGTTTTCATGGCGTGTTGGAGGGGGTCCGGGTTGCTGTTTCGCGTGGGACGTCGTGCGGCGAACCGCCGGTTTGCTCGCAAGCCGTGGTCGACGCTCACGGCGCACGGCGCTGCGTCGCGAAAAATCTGCCCGAGAAAGCATAGCTTGCCAGGATGCGCCGCCTGCCTGACAGCCCGTTGAAATATTCAACGGGCGGTAACATCGCAGGGATGCGATGACAAAAGGCGACGTAAGTCGTTGGGCGAGGCTAAGTCTTAGCGGTTCGTGGCCCGGCGCATGAAGGGAGTACAGCGCGCAGAACAGGCTGTAGCGAACGGTCGGGTCGTAACGGTTGCACCCCGGCGGACGCCTTTCGCGCCATGGCAAGTGAAACCGGCACGGCGCGTTGCCAGCGGCTGGCAACCCTTCGAAGGCTGTAACAGCCTGTTGAAAAATGCCGTCGTGGCATTTTTCAACCTCGCCAAGTGCGAATCAAAGCTTCGCCCGGATCGCAGAATAACGACTTGCGTCGCCATTCTGTCATCGCATCCATGCGATGTCGCAGCCTGTTGAATTCTTCAACGGGCTGCTAACGGGCGGTTATTTGCCCAGCGCCGAGCGCACCCGTTGCGGCCACAAGTTGAGAAACCTCGACACGCCCGTTAACCGGCCGGCCGATGAATCCTGCCCCGGGTGTTCGCCATCGCCGCACAGCGCATCGGCCAGGGCCACGATCGATTGCGTGATGGCGGCTTTGGGAGCTTGCTCGATCAACGGCACGCCGTTGTTGCGCACGTCGACCATCACGCGATAGTCGTTGGGCAACTGCCAGTAGATGTCGCGGCCGATCGTCTCTTGCGCTTTTTTGACGCCGATATGATTGTCGAGTCCCACTCGATTGACCACGATCTTGATCTTGTCTTTGACCGTGTCCATTTGCCCGAACGACATCATCAGCCGCACCAGGTTGCGCAGGCAGGGAAGGTCCAACTGCGTGACCAGCAGCACGTGGTTGGCCATCTCCAAGGCCACCAGGTCCGTGGGCGAATAGCTCTTCGAGGTATCGATGATCAAGTGCGTAAACGTGGCCTTTAGCAGGCCGATCACGCGGCGCAAGTCGTCCGGCGTAATCAGCGCGGTATCTTCCAACTGCACCGGGCGCGGCAGCAAGTAGAGCCCCGAGGCGTGCTTGGTCAGCGAACGTTTGAGCAGCGCGAAATCGAGCCGCGTCACGTTCTGGGCCACGTCCACCAGCGTATAGTCAGGTATCGTGTCCAGAAACACGTCGGCGTCGCCCAGGCACAAGTCGATGTCGACCAGCGCCACCGTATTCTGTGGATCGGCCGCCAGCACGCATCCCAGGTTCACGGCCAGGCTCGTCGAGCCTACGCCGCCCGTGGCGCCCGCCACGGCAATGACGGTGCTGGACCGGTTCTTGCTGTCACTGCGACCGTAACGTTGGTGGCTGATGCGTTCCAGCGCGGAAACAAGATCCTCGATGCGCACCGGCTGGGGCAGGAATTCCTTGACCCCCGCACGCATCGCTCGCAACACCAGGTTGCCGTCGGTCGACGAGCTGATAACCACGATGCTGCAGTCGGGCGAGGCGGCGTGCAATTGTTCCACTAATTGCAGCGCCTTTTCCGGATTCTGGTTCAGCGAGACGATACCGACGTCCGGGTGCGTTTGGGCCACCACGTCGCAGAAGAACTCGTATCGCGAGCACTCGGCCTCGAGCCACACCATGTCCATGCTCAGCAGCGTCGACTTGAGCGCGTCGCGCGAGGCGTCGACGGGATCGACGATGGCCAATCGGAGCACGTTACTCATGGGATTCCTGCTAGCCGACGTAAGTACAGGTCGCAGCGCCGCCTGTGCGGCTCACACGGCCTCGTTTCCGAGCGAGCGATTCGCGCGAGGACTCGTCGCTCTTAGTTTCTTACGTCATAACCGCGGGGACCTATGAACCCAGGCGCACCAGTTTGCGTATCTGGCTGGTCGGCGGCCTGCGGAGTTTGCGGGTTGTAGGAATTGGTACGCGACGCGGTGGCAACCGTGCGGCGCGAGCTGCTGGACGTAATTCGGGGCGGCTGCGGCGGCTGGTCGCTGATCACCACGCCTCCGCTTCCCGTCCGACGGGCCGAAGCGCCATCGACCGGCTGCGGATCGTCCGGACTGACCTGGTCGCCGGGCAGAATGTACTCGCCGGGCATCGGCTGCCCATGGTGCGGCCCCATGGGAGCACCGTGCGGCCCAACCGCAGCCGGACCGTTGGTCGGCATCTGCACGGGCACTTCCACGTAGCCCTTCCAGAACAGGCCACAGTCGTCGGGGGCCATGCTGGTCGTGCCCGGGCCGCAGGGCGGAACTTGCTCGGGGTCCAGGCCTTCCACCAGTTCGGGGCGGACCAGGATCAGCAGTTCGACTTCGTTGATGCGGCTCGATTTTCGCGAGAAGGCGACCCCGATGAACGGCATGTCCATCAAGTAGGGAATGCCGCGTTTGACCATTGTTTCGCGCTGCTGCATCAGGCCGGCGATCGCCAGCGTCTGGCCGAATTTCAGTTCCACGCCTGTATCGACTTCGCGCATGCGGAAGCCCGGCACGGCCGTGCCGGCGATGTTGATGCTCAGCGTGGGGTCGATTTCGCTGACGCGGGGTCGTACTTCCAGCCGCACGCCGCCGTTGCCCAGCACGATCGGCACAAAGTCGATTTGGGTGCCGAAGTCGCGGAAGTTGACCGCGATATTGCCGAAACCGGTCGGCTGCGGATACGGCATTTGTCCACCCACCAGGTAACTGGCCGGGCGGCCGCTAACGGTCACCAGATTCGGCTCGGCGAGCACTTTGAGCAAGTCGTTTTGCTTTAGCGCGTCCATGAAGCCGACGAAGCCCGCCGGATCGCTGACAATGCCGAATTGGAACGTCTCACTGCTGTTGGTGGTCATCGCGGCGCCGGTGCGAAATACGCTGGTGGTCGGGTTGGCCTTGGTGATGATGCCCGCGGCGGCCGAACCCACGAAGTCGCCGCCTGACGAGAAGTTCATCCAGTCGAAGCCCAAGGTTTTTAGGCTGGTGCGCGAGACTTCCATCACCTTGACGTGCAGCAACACCTGCTGCGAGCCGCCGACGGTCATGTTGTTGAGCACCTTGGGGAAATAGTCCTCGGCGATGCGCACGATGCGATTGACGTTGTCGGCGCGATCGACGTAGCCGGACATGATGAGCGTGGACGACGAGGTGGGCCACAGCTTGAGCGCCGCGTCCGGAAACTGCGAGCGCAGCAGCAAGTCGAGCTCGCGGACGTCGCCGGAAATGATGACGTCGACGGTGTGGATGTCGCCCTTGTCGTCCCACAAGTTGACGGTGGTGATGCCGGCCTTCTTGGCGTGCAACTGAACTTCGTTCTTCGACAGAACGGTAAAGTCCACCAACTCGGGGTTGCCGACCTGGGCCTTGGGAATCGCGCCGTCCATGGTCAGGATGCGGCTGGTATTCACGGTCATTTCGACCTGTGTATTCGCCGCGTGAATCTTTTGGACGACCTCGTTTCCCGGCGGCTTGTCCTGCGCAACCGCGGGCAGCCCCATCGAGGTCATCGACATCAGAGTGGCCATGAACAGGCCAACGAACCGCCGTGTTCGCTGAAACATCCTTAACATCCTTGTTAAACCGTTTGGCAACCAGCCGCTTCGTGTTCCAAGTCCGCGCTCGCGCGCGGCCTTCGAAGCGGCCAGGAGATCGTCCGTGAAATCGATCCGCCGTGATCGACCCTCAATGCTCGTCCACCCTCGTCGGTGGACACGTGCTTGATATTCAGTGCATCCTGTTGGTTGGATTAGTCCTCGATGAATTGGCCGTCCGTACCGTCGATGGAGCCCTCTTGCGCGCCGTCTTCATAGCCGTCTTGATTGCTGTCGATGGAACCCTGCTGTGTGCCGTCGATCGAATCGTCGTTGCCGGGCGCCGGTTGGCCGCCACCGGCCGGTGGCTCGGCAACCGGGGGCTGCGGCACGGGACCGACACCGCCACCGGTCAACGTGGGCCCGGGCGCGAACGACGACGGGAACGAACCCGACTGCGCCGGATTGCTGGGCGGGGTGCCGTCGGAGGGAATCTCAATTTGCATCAACTCGCTGCCCAGCATCACGATCATCTTGCTGTTGGCCGCGGGCTGTGGAAACGCGGGCAACGGGGGCTGCACCGGTGGCGCCGGGGCGCTTTCCTGGCCTTGCAGCCAGTTGGTGATCGCGGTGGTGGGCGCCGACTCGGCGTCGCCCGTCTTTTCGCCGTCGCGCTTCGTTTTTTCTTCCTTGCCGAAGATGTCGCCAATCGTAGCACCTTCGGAAATGTAGTGTGTGTCGTCGTCCGGATTTCGCAGCACCAGCCGGATGGCACCAGCCATTTCCGTGGCGGCATGCAGGATTTCCGCCTGGCGAGGCGTCACCAGCAAGGCAATCGTTCGCGCCGTCATGGGCTCGGTCTGATCGGCGCGTGTCTTGGTATACTGGGTTTCGGTGTGCGTGTTGACTGCAAACACCTTGATGTCTTGCAGCACGATTTTCGAGGCAGTGGCGTGCGTGTCGCTGGCGTTGGTATTGCGAAACACCAGCACGTCGACGCGGTCGCCCGGCAGAATCAAGTTGTTGCTGCCCGTGGCCCCGTCGACGGTGACGTGCGCCACGCGATATCCGGGAGGAATCTCCTTGGCTGCGCCGATCGATTCGTCGGGGCCCAACAGCTTGGACGACAGGATCGGCTCGCCGGCATAGATCTTCATCCGGCTGCGTTTGCCTTCCACGTCTTCCAGCCGGGTGAGCGCTCCGGCGGGGACGATAGCCTTGGGCCACTCTTCCAGCTTGATGTTCTGCGCCGTAAGTTCGTCGGACGCATTGATGTCCGTCATGGCCACGAAAACCGGCTGACTTTCGCCAGTGTCGCCGCCTTTGCTGCCACTGTCCATCCATTGGCTGATGCCAATCGAGGCGATGAGCCCGCAGCCCAGTGCCACAGCCAATAGAACGATTGATTTGGAGCGCATCGAGTTCTCCCACACCGGCCGGCTCGTCGCCGGCGCAATCCCCCGCCTAACCCGGTTCCCCTATTCGTCTACGACCTGAGCGCTGGACGAAAATCCGGGTCGTCTCACTACAAACATTGGCGTCGGCAGGCAGCAAACTTGATAAAAAAGACTCACAAGGCGATTTCCGGGATGCTATCAAACCCCGAGCGGGGCTTAGAGCAGCATGCCCGCGTAGGCAAAATAGGCGATCGTCCCGATCGCGATGGGAATGCCGTAGGGCAACAGCAGCATCGAGCTTTTTCGCTCGGCGGCGATGGCCGACAGCTTCTCTGGATCGCGGATCGTGATCATTTCATTCCAAATCATCAGGCATTGGCCGTAGTGCTTCTGCCAGGCGCCGCGGAGCAGCACCATCGCCAGGGCAATGACGCCGCCGACGATCGCGGAGACGCAAAAAGCATAGAGCGTGATCGTGCCGCCGACCCAGGCGCCGACGCCGGCCAGCAGCTTGACGTCGCCGGCGCCCATGCCGCCGATGGCATACAGGGGCAGCAGCAGCGCCAATCCCACCACCGTGCCCACCAGGCTCCAGGCCAAACCTTCCCAACCGAACGACGCGGCGCTGAACGCCCAGCCGCTGAGGATCATGGGGAAGGTCAGCCAATTGGGGACCTTGAGCTTGTATCCGTCGATCAGCGCGGCGACCACCAGCGTGATCGTCACCAGCCAGGCCGGCCAGTGAGCGAATAGCGAGTCACCGAAGAGGGACGAGTCAATCATACCAGCATCCTTTGGACTACAGGTTGGACGTACGAGGGAGACGCTCGCGGCCAACGTCGCGCGTCGGTTGGATTTCGGATTCGTGCGGCCAGCGCGATTGGATAGCGCGCCGTCGTTTCATCGAATCGCCGTCGTTTCATCGAATCACTGCCGAGCCATCAGGAAGCCCATCATGGCCACCAGCATGGTCAGAAAATAACAAGCCAACTGGATCGCGCCGGCCAGTAATTCGGTTGGTAGTGCGGGACACATGGCAATCGTCTCACATCGCGCGTTGGCGCGGTTTGAATTCCGGGTAAAACGCGGCATGCCGAGGCACTCCGCTAGAAAAAACCTAGCATGCCGATTGCGAAGCTGCGGCAATTCGGGGGAAATAATTCCCCCGGTACAGACTGTCGCGGTTCGAACGGGCACCAAGAAAAACCCCTCGGGCCGTGGTAACGGACCGAGGGGTCTGGTTGCTTCCTGATGCAAGCCCGGCGACGTAAGTCGCGCGAGCTTGCACGCCGCGTTGTTGGTTAGCTGCCGATCGAGTTACCGACGTTGGTGAACGTGGTGTTGGCGTTGGTACCGATCGTGCCGATCGCGGTCAAGCACACGATGATGATCAGCGCGAGCATCACGGCGTATTCAACGGCGGTGGGCCCATCCTCGGAAACGAGGAAACGTTGCATCTTCTTGGCAAGGCTCTTCATAGTATCCTCCGGCAATTTTCGGTCCGCCGCCCGCTTATGGGCCATCGAGCGGAACACGGAAAAGGTTGATGGGGGCTTTCTCCACCGCAGCGCCCGCGCTTTCACGCCGGCGCTCGCCTGCATTGCAGTTTCCAAAGCCCCGAAAATCGAATCGCTTGCCTTTCATCTCAAGCTCCGAAGAAACTGATTTCCCTTCGGCAACCGGGCTACCACGCCGCTTTCGCGCCGTGGCCCCTTGGCTTTGCGTCCCGGCCTCACGACCGGTTTGCCTTTATCGAGGATGAAATGGCTGCAGGCCTCACACGCAAGAGCTTCTGATGCCGAACGGCGGTTGTTGTGTACGCCGGGAAACCGGCATTTCGAAGGGCTTGTGTGCGATGTCCCTGCGGACATCTCGAAAGCCGCGATACTCTCGTGCCGCGCTTCCGTATTTGAAAAGTAGTTCAACTCCTTGCGAAGTCAAATCGCAAGCTTTAATAATTCCCAGAAAGTTTTTCCACCGGACCGATCACCTGGATCGTGGGGCGACATCCATAGTCGAACAACGCGTGGCGCCGAGCTTTCCTGCCCGCGGCAGCGCGCAACGCCAGCCGTTCACCGCTGCTGCCGCTGTATTCGACAAACCATGTTTCCGCGGCACGACCGGAACTTTGCGCAGTAGCGGCCTGCCATTGGTCGCTGGTCAGCACGCGCACGTCCGGTTCGTGAAATGCCAGGTAGGCCAGCGGCCAATAGCTCCACCATTCGTGGCAAACGATCTCGATGGGCTGCTGCGCGGTCCGTTCGGAGAGCACGTATCGCAGTGCGCTCTGCTTCAGGTCGATCTGGCCGGTGCGAAAGGTCGCGTGCGATAGCCCGCCTCGTTCGAAAAATGGGCGAAAATAATTTACGTAGAAGCCAGCCGGCCAGAGCCAGGCGGCAAGCGCCAGTGCGACGACCAATCGCTTGCCGTCGGTCCGCGACTCGTCCATCCACCAGCAAAGCCCCCGGCTTAGAATCAGCGTGCCCGGCGCAACCAGGCAAATGGCATATCGCTCGAAGTGCGGAGCCAACGCACGCGGCCCCGCCACAACGAAAAACGCGATCAGCATCAATAACCAACCCCATGCCAGGCACGCGTCATTCGCGGCAGGCGCCGTGCCAATCCGTCGCACAAAGCCCCACAGCGCCCACAAGCCCAATAGTCCAAAGCCCAAAGTACAAGCCACGGTCGTATGCGCATACCAGCCGGCCTCCGTCGTCGCCAATCCCGCGCCGGAGATGAATCGATAAACCGTCGTTCCGGAAAACAATCGCAAGTATCCGCCCAGAAACGGTCCAATTTCGCCCGGCCCGTTCAGTCGGATGAGCACGTGCGGGGCCCACTGCCACGCCAGCCAGGCCGACAGCCCCACCAAGGCGACCAGCGCCGCGAACGACCAGGTTGTCGCAGTCACTTTCGCTCGCCGCACATGGCGACTTAGCGCTTTTCGATGCACGTACGCGACCGGCGACAGCAGCAGAACCAACGCGAACACGTTGGTCGGATGCACGAGAATCGCCGCGGCAGCCGCAAACATAGCGCCCGCACCTACCGCCGCCCTGCCCCCGCTATCGCGCAATCGCACCAGCGGCAAATACATCACCAGCAGCGTCGCCAGCAGGCTCTGGCTGGCGTCCCAGCCGAACCGGCTATAGGCAATGTTCACCGGCAACAGCGCCAGCAATAGCGTCGATACGCGTGCCGTGCGCAAATCAAAAGCGCGGCGACATAGCAAGTAATTGACTGGCAGAGCCGCCAGCCCGCTCGCCAAAGCCACCACCCGCAGCAACACCACCGATGGCGGCAGCAAGTAGTGCAGACCCGCCAGCGGCAGCAAGTAAAACGGATTGAGCGGATTGCCGGTCGGCGTCAGCCAGGCGATCGATTGCCCACTGCCCACGTGCAGCGCCTGCACGCCATACCAGGCCTCGTCGCCGTTGATGCCCGGAATGTTGCCCAGGTGCCAGCAACGGAGAAACACGCACACGGCCAACAACGCCAGCCCATTGGTCCACAAGAAGATCGACCGGCAGGAGACCCGTTGCAGCACAAGCCGGGGGGCAGTGCGAACCTCGCGGACGGTCGTTTCGATGGTGGCCATGGCGTCCAGATACGCGTGTCGAACGTGTGCAGGTCAGCATCGCAACCATAGGCCAATCGCGCGGACGGGCGTACACCCTATCGGCTCGGACGACTGCCAGGATCAGGCGAATGGGGGGCGCCTTGCGGCTGCGCACGGTTCTAACGGAAGGTATATTTGCCTATTGGGGCGCGACGGAACTCGCGGCCCGGTGTTCCACCTTGCGCACCGCTTGCACTGCCTGTGACGAACGGAAGGCTGGTATGGACATTGCCGACGAGGCAATCGCGCGGCTGGCAACGGCCCGGTCGTTTGGATACCACGGCGGCGCTGCCTCCGCTACCGAGCCCGTGGCACTTGCTGCCATCGCGCTGATCGCCGCCGGTCGCGAGCAGTCCGCGGCGCCCTTGCTGCACTGGCTGCTGGAACGTCAGTCGGCCGATGGCAGCCTGGGGGTCGACGAGACCAACGCGGCGCCGTGCTGGCCCACGTGTTGGGCCGTCATCGCCTGGCGCCAGGCCCAGGCAAGTAAGCTGGCCGACGCAAAGTTCGACGCCGCGATGAACAGCGGGCTCGAATGGCTCGTTGGCGTCGAAGGCGAGCTCATCGAACACAACGACACGACAGGACACGACACCGAAATTCCGGGCTGGCCCTGGGTGCAAGGCACGCACGCCTGGCTCGAGCCCACGGCCATCGCTTTGCTCGCGCTCAAGCACACGGGCCACGATACGCACGTTCGTGCTGTCGACGCGGTACACCTGCTGCACGACCGCATGCTGCCCAACGGCGGCTGCAACTATGGCAACACCATCGTCTTCGGCCAGGCGCTTCGGCCCCACGTACAGCCGACCGGCCTGGCGCTCATGGCGCTAAAGGGCGACCGCGACACGACCGATCGCACGCGCAAGTCGATCGACTTTCTGCTAAACGAGCTCCCCGCGACGACGGCAACCGCTTCCTTGTGCTATGGCTTGCTGGGGCTGGCCGCGCACGATGCACTTCCGCCCCAGGCCGACCAGTGGCTAGCGGCTGCCATGCAGCGCACGCTGGCTCGTGATGCGGCCCCCTACAAGTTGGCACTGCTGGCCCTGGCCCAACAAGGAACAGCCAGCTCGCTCATTCCCACGGCAATCAGGGAGGTGCTGCCGTGACGGACAACCAGTTACCTGCGGAATCGACCGGCGCCGGTGATCCGCACGCCAATACGATCGATCGGCGGACGCTGCTGATTGCCACCGGCGCGGCTTTGGCCGGATTGGTCAGCGTGCCCCTGGTGCGGCGGGCAATGCGATTGCACGCGCCGGCATTTGTCGCCCGCAATCAACGCTACGACGGGCCGTTGGCCCAAACCATTCGCGACGGGTTGATCGCCACGGGCTTCGAGTCGCGAGGCGTACGCGGCAAGCGCGTGCTGCTGAAGCCCAACCTGGTCGAGCCGACTCGCGCCTGTCCCCAGATGACCACGCATCCGGCGGTTGTGCTGGCTGCGGCCGACGTGTTTCGAGGCTGGGGCGCCGAAGTGATCGTCGGCGAAGGCCCCGGCCACATGCGCGATACCGAGTGCGCGCTGATCGAGTCCGGCATGCAAGACGCGCTGGACGACGCGCGGCTCGATTTTGCCGATTTGAACTACAGCCAGGTCGGCTGGACCAAGAACCAAGGCGGCGCCAGCAAGCTCCACGGCTTTTACTTCCCCAGCCAGGTGGTCGAGGCCGACCTGATCGTGTCGCTGCCTAAAATGAAAACCCATCATTGGGTCGGCTACACGGCCTCGATGAAGAACCTTTACGGTGTGATCCCGGGCATTAAGTACGGCTGGCCCAAGAACGTGCTGCACTACGCCGGCATTCCGCAGTCGATCTATGACATCAATGCGTCGCTGCCCAAAACCGTGGCCATCGTCGACGGCATTGTCGGCATGGAAGGGGACGGGCCGATCATGGGCAGCGCCAAGTCGATGGGCCTGCTCGTCATCGGCGCCAATCCCACGGCCGTCGACGCGACCGTCGGACGCATCATGGGTTTTGACCCGTCGCGCGTCGAGTACCTGAGGCTTGCCGCCAACCAACTCGGACCGGTCGACGACAACTGCATCGAGCAGCGCGGGGAACGTTGGCAAAGCGTGGCCAGCCCGTTCGCGATCATCGACGATCCACGCTTGCAAAGCTTGCGCGCCGACGGCGAGCGCGCCACTTAAGTCAAAACCCAAGGTTTCGCTCATGCACCTGATGGCCGCCCAACAAGAAGTGGTCGCTGCTCGACAGCCGGCAGCCGCGGCGCGGCGCGAGCGCCGGCTGGCGGAGTGGGTACTGGTGGCGGCGGTTGGCTGCTTTGTCGCGCTGGCGGTCCCCTTCTTCCTGGGGCAGGTGTACGTGGCCGACGATCTGGGCGAGTTTCACTTGCCGCTGCGCGCCTTTTATGCCCGGCAACTGGCCGCCGGCCAGCCGTTCGACTGGATGCCCAGCCTGTACGGCGGCTTTTATGTCACGGCCGAAGGGCAACTGGGCGCTTACCACCCGTTGCACCTGGCGCTCTATCGCGCGTTGCCGTTGGGCGCGGCCTTCGATCTGGAATTGCTCATCAGCTATCCGTTCCTGTTTGCGGGCATGTACTTTCTCCTGCAGCACTGGCTCTCGCGGCGCAGCGCCGCCTTGTTCGGCGCGCTGGCGTTCACGTTCGGCGGCTTCAACCTGTTGCACTTCGTTCACCCGAACGCAATCGCCATCGTCGCGCATTTGCCCTGGCTGCTACTGGCAATCGAGTTGGCGCTTTCCGGGCCTGCCGGTCCGCGGCGAGCGACGGCGTTGTTGGCCATCGGGCTGCTCACCGCGTCGCAATTGCTACTGGGCTATCCGCAGTACGTGTGGTTCTCGCTGTTGGCGGAAGCGGCCTACGCGGCTTGGCGCGCTGTTTCGCTGCGCGTGTCGCTGGTGCGAGTCGGCTCGCTAGTGCTGGTGGTGCTGTTCGGCCTGCTGGCCGCGGGTGTGCAATGGCTGCCGACGCTCGACGCCTTGCGCGATTCGACGCGTCATGCTGCAGATCCGGGCTTTGCCAACACTGGGGCACTTCATCCGCTGAATCTGGTGCAGCTCGTGGCGCCCTATCTCTTTCGAACGCGCGTGGTCGGGCAAAACACCCATGAACTGGGGATGTATGCCGGCGCCGTGCCGTTCCTGTTGTGTGTGTGGCTGTTAGCCGAGCGCCAGCGCTGGGGACGATTCGCGCCGCTGGTCTGGGCAACGTTGTTCTTCGGCGGCGCGGCGCTGCTGTTGGCGCTGGGCGAGGTCGGCGGGCTGTATCGCGTTCAGCAGTTCTTGCCGGTCGTCAGTCGCTTCCGCTTCCCCTGCCGTGCCATCGTGTTGGTGCAACTGGCCCTGGCCACCGGCGCCGCCACGGCGTTTTGTATTTTGGGCCGGAGCCAGCCCAATCGAGAAACTGATAGTCGCTGGCGGGGCGATCGCGCCCTACTCGCTGCTTTGGGCGTCAGCATTGCGCTGGCCGCGATCGGTCCGTGGGTGTGGCCCGACTATGTTGCCGCTGGCGCGCTGTTGTGGACCGGACCGGCCCTGGTCGCACTCGGCGTCGCGCTGATCGCGCTGGCGGACAGGCAAGCTCGCGGGGCGATGATCGCTTTGGCACTCTTCACGGCAGTCGACCTCAGCGCCTACGGGCTGAGCTATGCCGTCTGGCGGCGCTCGGCCGATTTGCAGCAGTTCGCCGCAGGCACACCCATGCCGCCCGGCGAGCCACGCCCACGCATCGTGGCTGAGGAGGTCGACCGGCTGCGCACGGGCAATCGCATGCTGCTGGCCGGAGTCGCACGGGTGGACGGCTACGCGGGCTTGGAGGCCGCAAAGCGTCTGGATTACTCGACGTTGCCTGCTCGCCAGCGGGCCGGAGTCAATCACGTGTTCGTGCCCGAGTCGCGCACGGCAAATACATCGGTTCGCTGGGAGCCGGTTGCGGCCACGGCGCCACGTGCTCGACTCGTCACGCGGGTCGCGCCTTTTCAGCAAGTCGTCAACAACGCGGTCGACCTGGGCGTGGTCGCGACGGAGCCGTCGTTAACGCTCGCCGCGGGCGAAGCCGGCACGGCTCGCGCGACGATCGACGTGCCCGGACACCTGCTTGTGAAGTGCCATGCGCCGTCGCGCCAGTTGCTGGTCACGACCGAAAGCTATCATCGCGGTTGGGTGGCACGGATTGACGGTCGGATTGTGCCGGTGGTGCGGGTTGACGGCGATTTCCTGGGGTGTGTCGTCGAGCCCGGCGAGCACGTCGTGGACTTGCAGTTTCGACCGCGCAGCCTGCTGTTGGGGCAGTTCGTCTCGGTCGGTGGCCTAGGTTTGTTGTTGTGTACGTTCGCGCTCGCCGCGCGAAGTCGCCGCGACTAACCGAGAACCGCCATGCAACGCCATGCCCCCAGGAACATCACGATCAGCGTCGTGCTGCCGGTCTACAACGAGCAGTCGATCCTGCCGGCGTTGTATCGCCGCGTGCGCGACGCCGTGGCCTTCACCGGCGCTCGGGCGGAGATCATCTTCGTCAACGACGGTTCGAGCGACGAAACGCCGGACGTGCTCGATCAACTGGCGGCCGTTTGTCCGGAAGTGCGCGTGTTGCACCTGTCGCGCAACTTTGGCCATCAACCGGCCGTGCAGGCCGGTCTGGCCCACGCGCGCGGCGAAGTCGTGCTATTGATGGACAGCGACATGCAGGACGCGCCCGAGGCCTTGCCGCGCTTCCTGATCGAGTGGCTGGCCGGCTACGACGTCGTGTATGCCGTCCGTTCGCACCGGCAGGAGTTTTGGATCAAACGCTGCCTGTTCGCGATATTTCATCGCATGCTGGCGGCGATCAGCGATACGCCTATTCCGATCGACGCGGGCAACTTCAGCCTGATCGACGCGCGCGTGGTGCGCGAGATCGTACGGCTGGGAGAGCGCGACCGTTACCTGCCGGGCCTCCGTTCCTGGGTCGGTTATCGCCAGAAGGGCGTCGAGGTCCGACGCGAGGCGCGCTACGACGGCAGGCCGCGCGTCTCGCTGCGCGGATTGTTCCGCCTGGCCAAAACGGCGGTCTTTTCGTTCTCGACGTTCCCCTTGTTCGTCTTTTCGCTCATCGGCTATTCGGCCCTGCTGGTGTTCCTCGGCTTGAGCGGCTTCTCGCTGTACTGCAAGCTGTTCACCGATATGGCCATCCCCGGCTGGACGTCGATCCTGCTGCAGAGCAGCTTCTTCGGCGCGGTGAACGCCTTGGGCATCAGCATGTTGGGTGCCTACGTCGCTCGCATCTACGACGAGGTACGGGGGCGCCCGGTCTACCTGGTCGAGCGCAGCGTCAACGATCCGGCAACCCCCAGCCACGCTCGCCCGGACGCCCAAGCCGGCGAAGACGCGGCGCTGGACCGCGTGCTCGGCGAATCGACCGCGTTGGCGGCGATGTGCGCAACT
>JBGSYQ010000269.1:0-7691 GCA_041750795.1 Pirellulales bacterium
CGCGGTCCCGAGGGTCACGACGGCCCGCGCGGTCCCGAGGAACGCATCTTCGAACGACACGAACCTGGTGGCCCCGGCGGAGGACTGGAACGCCGCTTGGAAGAGATGGCGCGCCGCATGGAAGAAATGCAGCGCCAACTCGAAGGATTACGCCATCATCTGGGCGAGGATCGCGGCGATCGCGCACCGCGAACGCGCCGACCGGAACGCCCTGAGCGTCCAGCATCGCCTGCAGGGCCGGCCGAACCGGACGGCGACGAATCGTAGGAGCGACAAGAAACGGCGACCTCCGTATCGGGTCGCGAATCGACACGACTGCAAGACCTCTTGGCAATTCATGGAACGAACCGATTTGTCGCGCTGCACCGCTTAACCCAAGGAAAAGAACGAAATGTCACGCCTGCTGTGGATCGTATTGCTCTTGGCGGTGATGTCCGTCGGTCACGCCGCGCGCGCTTCGGAAAACCCGGCTGCGCCGGCGAAGTCACCCGCGGCCGGTGACGCCGCCGAACGCCGTGTGAAGGAAATCGCCATACTGCTCGATGCGGGTAGCAGCGCCGAATTCAAGAAGTACGCGGCCGAGAACTTCTCGCCCAGGTTCTTGAACGTCCCCATGGAGCGTCACCTGGACTTCTTCCTGGCGATGCACGACCAGACCCGCGGCGTTGAGTTGCACTCGATCGACAGTGCGAGGCCGAACCAGGCAACGGCGCTATTCAAGAGCAAATTGACAGGTCGCTGGGTGTCGCTTGACGTTCGCGTCGAGGCGGACGCGCCCCATCGCATTGCCGGATTGGGCCTGGTTCCAAATCCACCCGCCGGCGCGCCGTCGACCAGGCGGAGTGACGATGAAATCAGGCAAGAGTTGCAAACGCTCATGCAGAAGCTGGCCGACGCCGACCTGTTTTCCGGCGCTGTGCTGTTGGCGCGCGACGGCGTGCCGATCTTTCAAGGCGCGTACGGCATGGCAAACAAGGACTTCAACGCTCCGAATCAGATCGACACGAAGTTCAATCTGGGCTCGATGAACAAGATGTTTACGGCGGTCGCCATTGCGCAACTTGTAGAGCGTGGCAAGTTCTCGTTCGACGATCCCCTGTCGAAGTTTTTGCCCGACTTTCCCGACCCGGCGTCGGCCGAGAAAATCAAGATCAAGCACTTGCTCACGCACACGGCAGGGCTGGGCGGCTTTTTCTCCAAGCCCTGGCAGGACTCCTCGCGCGCCTTGTATCGCACCGTCGACGACCAGATGAAACGGGCCGCGGCCGACGAACGGTTGCTGTTCGAGCCCGGCACGCGCCACCGATACAGCAACACGGGCATGCTGGTCGCGGGAAAAGTGATCGAAGTCGCATCGGGTCAGGACTACTACGAGTACGTGCGCGACAACATTTACACGCCCGCGGGAATGTCGAATACCGACTGCTACGAGCTGGACAAAGTCAATCCGAATCTGGCCGTCGGCTATGAGAAGCACTACGGCGAAGACGGCATCTCGTTCCGCAACAACCTGTTCGAGCACGTCATGCGCGGCGGACCCCAGGGCGGCGGGTACTCGACCGTGGAAGACTTGCTCAAGTTCGACGTGGCGCTGCGATCGAACAAGCTGGTGGGCGCCGAGTCCGTCAAGCTGTTGCTGTCCGCGAAACCCGAACTCAAGTCTCCCCGCTACGGCTACGGTTTCGCCATCGACGACGAGGAAAAGATCGCCGGACACGGCGGCGGCTTCATCGGCATCAACTCGAACCTGGATATGTTCCTGGGTTCGGGCTGGACCGCCGCTGTCATGTCCAACTACGGCCGGGGCGCCATGATTCCGCAGCAAGCGATGCGAGAACTGGTTCTCGCCGATCTGCATTCAAGTGTCGCACCCGCGACCGGACGCTAGTGCTTCGTCAAATCCTAGTAAAAAGGAATTTGGAGCATTGCTTGACATGGCAAGCGTATCAGGCCCGGGATGAACGCAGCGCTGCGGAGTAAATTCAGCCTCGCATTGAAGGGTCTGTTGCTCATTCGCTATTCTCTCTGAGATGAGCCTGAGCCTTGCGATCACGCCCCGGGGCGATCTGGAAGTCGTTTCGGATCCCGAGAGTCAGCCGTCAGTTTCCGAGCAAGTGGTTGCGCGGCTGCATGAAGGATTCGCCCGATCGAACGGTTCGGGGCTGCTGCTGTTGGCGGGGCAGGAGATTGGCGAAGAACTGCCGCCGGCGCTCGTGTTCTGGCGAAGCTTTGCGCGGCAGTTGATGCAGGCGCTGTGTCAGTTGGGGGAAGACGGCTACGACAAGTGGAAGACGATCTCCCCGCCCTACGACGAGGCGCTCGCCCAGTGGATCGCCGATGCTCCGCCGATGCGCGGACTCGAATACTTGACCGCCGATCTCTTGCGGCGTCTGTGGGGCGAGCTGCGCAATCACGTGGCGGCCTGTGCGGCTGCGAGCGGCGATGGTCCGGCCGGCTTTCTGCATGCGGTCAACCCGCTTTGGCACCTGTTGGGGCGAGTGACCTTCCATTTGGCGGAAAACAAGCGTGACGCCGCGCGCCCCTTCGCGTTTCTGGCGACGTTCACGCATCGACTGTCGAGCCATTCGCGGCTGCAGCACCTGCCGTTGGCCGAGGCGCTGAAGAAGTATGCCAGCACGCGCGACCAGCAAAAGCTCGACACGCTGCTCGAGCCGGTCCGACGAGCTGCCGAGGCCAGCGACCTTGCCCGCGAGCTGCTCGAGACCAAGTCGCTGTTTTCACCCCAGGCCTGGTCGATCCGCCAGGCGCACCGCTTTCTCACCGAGGCGCCTCGGATCGAAGCGGCCGGAGTTGTCGTCCGCGTGCCCGATTGGTGGTCGGCGCGCAAGCCGCCCCGCCCGCAGGTCGACATTCGCATCGGGGGTCGGCCCGCGAGCTCTCTGGCGATCGATGAGTTGCTCGATTTCGAGGTCGCCTTGTCGCTCGACGGCGAGCGCCTAACCGAGTCTGAATGCCGAGAGATCCTGAGTGCGACCGAAGGTTTGATGTTGCTCAAGGGAAGATGGGTCGAGGTCGATCAAGAGCAACTCGCCGAGGCGCTGGGTCATTGGAAGGAACTCGAACGGCAGCATGCGGAGGGGATCGACTTCGTGCAAGGCATGCGGCTGCTGGCTGGAGTGCGACTGCAAGACGATTCAGCCGACGAGCACGTTGCCAAGTGGTCTCGAGTGGAAGCCGGCGATTGGTTGCGTGAAACGCTGTCGCGCCTCCGTGACGGAAGCGCCGAAAACACTTGCCAGCCGGGCCATGATCTGTCCGCCACGCTCCGTCCTTATCAACAGGAAGGCGTCCGCTGGTTATGGTTCATGACCGAGATGCGGCTGGGGGCCTGCCTGGCCGACGATATGGGTTTGGGCAAGACGATCCAAGTGATTGACTTGTTGCTCGAGCGCAAGCGGCTCGCTCGCCGCAAGGCCGAGGGGCCCGGACTGTTATTGGTCGTCCCGGCCTCGCTGATGGGGAACTGGCGTCAGGAGCTCGCGCGATTCGCCCCCCAGTTGCGCGCGTTCTTTGCCCACCGCGCGGAATGCGGCCCGGAAGAACTGGCTAAGGTGGCCGAGCGACCGCGCGAGCAGTTGGCCAATTTTGACCTGGTGGTAACCACGTATGGCCTCGTGCGGCGTTTCGAGTGGTTGACGAGTGTGCGCTGGCCGTTGGTGGCGCTCGACGAAGCGCAAGCGATCAAGAATCCCGCGTCTATCCAGGCCCGCAGCGTGAAGCGACTGCCAAGCGAAGCCCGGATCGTGCTCACGGGAACACCAGTGGAAAACCACCTGGGAGACCTGTGGTCGTTGTTCGACTTCTGCTGCCCCGGATTGCTTGGCACGGCCGGCGAGTTCAGAAAGTTCGTCAAGCGGCTCAATCGGCAACAAGACTCGCAGGCCTTCGGCGGGCTGAGGCGTCTGGTGCGCCCCTACATCCTCCGCCGCCTCAAAACCGACCCCGGCATCGTGCCGGACCTGCCCGAGAAAACCGAGATGCGGACCGAGTGCGGGCTCTCAAAAAAGCAGGCGGTGCTGTATGGCCGACTGGTGAGCGAGCTGGCTGAGCGGCTCCGACAGGCGGAAGGTATCGCCCGCCGCGGCCTGGTGCTGGCGACGCTGATGCATTTGAAGCAGATTTGCAATCATCCCGCGCAGTATTTGGGCACCGGTTCGTACGAACCGAAAGACAGCGGCAAGTTCGAACGACTGCGGTTGCTCTGCGAGCCGATCGTCGAGCGTCAGGAGCGGATGCTTGTGTTCACGCAGTTTCAGACATTGACGCAGCCATTGGCCGATTTTCTGGCCACCGTGTTCGATTGCCCCGGCTTGGTTTTGCACGGCGGCACACCCGTCCGCAAACGAACGGAGCTGGTGGCACAGTTTCAGGAAGCGTCGGGTCCGCCGTTCCTGGTGGTTTCGCTGAAGGCCGGCGGGAGCGGCTTGAACCTTACGGCCGCTTCGCACGTCGTGCACTTCGACCGCTGGTGGAACCCGGCCGTCGAGAATCAGGCCACCGATCGCGCGTTCCGCATCGGCCAGAAACGCAACGTGCTGGTGCACAAGTTCGTCTGCCGCGGCACCGTCGAAGAGCGGATCGACAGCCTGATCCAAAGCAAGCAGGACGTTGCCGACCAGTTGTTCAAGCGCGACGGTGAAACCATGTTGACCGAAATGAACGACAGCGAGCTCCTGAAGTTCGTCGCTTTGGATATCCAACGGGCCGCGGTCGACGATTGACGTCCACAGCAGGCCCAACTTCCGACAATGGTATGCTGAACCGCTAGCACTGCTGGCATGGGTCTTGGCCGATTCCGGGGCCTGCTGCTAGACTTCGAGCGCTGCCGGCGGGCGCGCGGCCGGCGTCGAAGCGTATCGAGTGAATCGAGGAACCGCCGATGAGCTGGTACGGAGAATGGAGGCCATATGTTCCCGTGGCCAAGCGGCGCGCCCGCGCCGCTGCCTATGCCAAGAAGTTGGCGAAGTCGCAAAAGCGCACGCTTGAGCCGATTGAGCTGACGGGCCGCAAGATCACGACGACGTTCTGGGGCCAGGCTTGGTGCGACAACCTCGAACGCTATAGCGACTTCGAAAACCGCCTGCCCCGCGGCCGGACCTACGTGCGCAATGGATCCGTCATCGACTTGCAGATTCAGCCGGGCAACGTCGCGGCCATTGTCAGCGGGTCTGAGATCTATCGCGTCACGATCGACATCCAAACTTTGGCGCAATCGACGTGGAAGCAGATCAAGCGCGACAGCTCGCAGGCCATCGCTTCCTTAATCGATTTGTTGCAGGGACGCTTCGATCAGGGGGTCATGCGGCGGCTTATGCAAACCGAGGGTGGGCTGTTTCCCAAGCCTCGCGAAATCAAGATGCATTGCACCTGCCCGGATTGGGCTACGCTTTGCAAACACGTAGCGGCCACGCTGTATGGTGTGGGGGCGCGACTCGACGCGAACCCCGAGCTGTTGTTCGCACTTCGCGACGTCGATCACCTGGAGTTGGTGGGTGAAGCCGTCGACGCGAGCAACCTGGCTGGCGCTCTTGCCGCGTCGGCCGATGCCACTTTGGGCGATCAGGATCTGGGCGAGTTGTTCGGAATTGACTTGGAAGTCGCAGCGCCGACGAAGTCCCGCCGGCGCCGCAAGGCAGCCGCATCTGGGACTGCTCCGGAAGTCGGCCAGCCTGGCGCGCAACATCAGCCCGACTTACGCGGGGCAAAACGGCCGGCCAAGCGAACTGCCGGGACAAATGCGTCCGCCAGGCGCACTAAATCCAAGGCCCTGCCGGCGGCCGCCAAGCGAGGAGCAGCCAAGATCGCGGCGGCCAAGCGGTCTGCGAGTAAAACCAAGGCGGCCGGGAAAGCAGTCCGCAAGAAAATGGCAGCCAAGCGAGCAGACGACAAGGCGGCGACAGCCGCAAGCGGAGTGAGCAAGCCGGCGAAGGCCGCACGACGATCCTCCGGCCGCACGCGCACATCTGCGTAACCGCCACGCCGACGCCTCTGGCGCATGCACTTCGATACGATGAAGCGACTTTGAACCCGGCAAGTCGCACCGTAGCAAGTGCTTCCAGTCGGCGGCGAAAGAAACTCCCAGCGGCGCCTCACGCTATTGAACAGCCGCCTCGATGATGCAACTCTTGTTCCTGAAATAGGAAAGCCCTTCGACGCGGTGTGCCGAAGGGCTTCCATGAGAAGAGATCGGGGCGACTGGACACGGTTAGAACTTTTTATCGCCGGCATCCGGGGCTGGGAAGCCGAGTTGCGGCGGTGAATGGATGCCGTAAAGTATTTCACAGAATGACTTTGCTGTAATACCCCCTCGGCAACGTGAGCTTGTGCCGCCGGTACGCGATTTGCATAGAATGAGCGGACTGCTCAATACGGCTTGGCGGTTCAGCAATGGAGCTGGCGTCTCTTCAGCGGCCACAGTAGTTCACAAATGTCCCCACTTAGCCCGCCGGGAGAATCCCGGGCCAAGCGTGGTCAATACGGCCGGTGTACTGCGTCACGTCCCGATTAGAGGCCAGCAATAGACGTGTTATGAAAGCACAGAAGGCAAGGAGCAAGGCATGGAACCCTCTGACCAAAGTCACCCTCATTGTGCCGCCGAGTCCGACCGCCTGAAAGGCGAAGCACCTTCACAGCCGGGTGGTTGTCACAGTCGAGACGTACCGGGCGAGGATGGCGATGCGCGCAAGCGCATCCTCAAAGTCGGCGATAGGAGCCAGCGGATCAACAAATCCAGGCCCCTTAGTGGAGGGACAGGTGCCGAACAATCTTCTGCCGCCCAACTGGAAAAGGGGTTGAGGGAGGACAAGCGGGCTGCCGACGCCCAGCTCGCTGCCCACCGGCCTGACTCCGCAGGGGACACCGAAGCTACAACCGTCTTCGTTATCGCCAAGAAGGGCATGGACTGCTTGGACACACCCGTTTTCCATGCCGGTGAGTCGGGCGATGAAGAAGCCGTGGCCCTCTTCACGGATCGCCAAAGAGCGCAGCAATACCTCGACCGCTCTGGTTGGAGCCAGACCAACGAGATCGGCGAACTTCCACCGAGCGATCTGCTCCAGTGGCTGGTGGAGTCTGCCGAGGATGGCATTCGCTACGTGACCGTCAACCCCGACCGCGAACAGCATCTCGCGGGCCACCCCCAACCGGTTCTTGCCCTTGACGCTCTGGGCGACAAGTCGCCGGACAACCTGTTTCAAGAAGTGTCGAAACTTGCGCGGGGTTGAGAAACATCCTGCCCACAAAACATAACGGAGGCGGTCATCATGCAAATCCAAGTCAATACCGACAAGAACGTCGAGGGCAGTGAGGAACTAACCCGCCAGGTCGAGATGGTGGTCGAAGGTTCACTCGGTCGGTTCAGCGACTGGATCACCCGGGTGGAAGTCCAACTCAGCGACGAGAGCAGCGGCTCGAAGGCCCGCGACAACGACAAACGCTGCGTCATGGAAGCCCGCCCCGCGAGCCTGCAGCCGATCTCCGTGAGTCATCAAGGGGCGACGCTGGATCAGGCTCTCAAGGGGTGCGCAAAAAAGTTGGCGCGGCTACTCAATGACACCGCCGGGCGGCTGGGCGACCCCAAGGGGCGCACCTCCTACGCCGGTGACCAGACGATCTGAGCCGAACGAACACGGGAGTTGACATGCGTCAAGTTACCACCGCTCATCTGACCG
>JBGSYQ010000270.1:0-2146 GCA_041750795.1 Pirellulales bacterium
GGCGTTGGCCGGCGACGTCACGTTGCTGGCGCGGCTGGCGGCGCATCCGCAAACGGCATCGACCGCCGCCGCCGTGTTGGCCGGATTGGCGACGGTCTCCTCGCGCCGCGACCACAAAGCCTTCGGTCCGTACGAAGGAATGTTGACTTCCGACGCGGCGCGGGCGTTCCTGGCGCAGCGGTTTGGTCCGGAGCACTGTTGGAGCCCGAGCCAACTGGAGCAGTATGCCCTGTGCCCTTATCAGTTCTTTCTGCAGCGAGTGCTGAGCGTGGAGTCCTGCGAGGAACCGGCATTGGCCGTCGACTACGCCGCGCGCGGACAGATGCTTCATCGGCTGTTGGCGACGCTGCACCGCCGCATGAACGACGCAACGGGCCGGCCCACTTCGCCCGGCGAGATGGCCGCCGACGCCTTCGATGTGTTGCTGCAGGAATTGCTGGCCGCGGCGCTGGAGCTGCGCACCGGCGATCGCCCGTTAGCCGACGGATTGCTCGAAATCGACGTGCGGCGGATGGCGGCCCAGTTGGTCGAGTATTACCGCCAGCATGCCGCCTACGACGCGCTGTTCGACGACTTCGACGCGCCGCTCAAACCGGCCTATTTCGAAGTGCCCTTCGGCCCCCAGCGCGGCGCCGACCTCGAAGCGGGCGAAGTGCCAGACGCCACGGATCAGCTATCGAGCGCAGCGCCCTTCGAGCTTGCGCATCGCGGCCAGACCATTCGCTTCGCCGGGCGCATCGACCGCATCGACGTGGGGCGATTCGCCGGGCAAGTCGTTTTTTCCATCATCGACTACAAGAGCGGTCGCTCGGAGAGCGCCAAGGCCGCGGCCATTCTCGACGGCACGGCGCTGCAGTTGCCGTTGTATGCGTTGGCGGCGCAACAACTGCTCATGGGCGCCGACGCCGTGCCCGCCCACATCGGCTATTGGCACGTCGCCGGCAAAGGCTGCCACGAGGCCATTCGTCTTTCCGATCGTGACGAGGGAACGCTCCGCGCCAGCGCCGCCTGGCAATCGCTGCTGGAAGAACTGCCGACGCGATTGTTGTCGCTGGTGCGCGGCGTGCGCGACGGACAGTTCCCCATGGCCAGCGCCGACCCAAAGTGTACCAGCCGCTGCGCCTATAGCACGGTGTGCCGCGTCAACCAGGTGCGCTCGCTGGAAAAAGATCAAAAGTGGCTGCCGCCGGTCGAGGAGGCAAGATGACCAACGCCTCGGCCAATCCCGCCGCCTCTTGGACCAGCCAACAGCGCCAGGCGATCGAGACTCGCCAGGTGTCCGTGTCGCTGTCGGCCGGAGCGGGCTGCGGAAAGACGTTCGTGCTGACGCGCCGCTACCTCGCCTACTTCAATCCGCACGATCCGCACGCACTGCAGCACGACAACCTGCACCACCTGGTCGCGATCACGTTTACCGAACGCGCCGCGCGCGAGATGCGCGATCGCATCCGCCGCGCCTGCTACGATGAATTGCTGCGCGCCGACGCCGCTGCCGCCGGCTATTGGTCGGAGATCGTTCGCGGGCTGGACAGCGCCCGGATCAGCACGATTCACTCGTTCTGCGCGGCGCTGTTGCGGTCGCACGCCGTCGAGGCCGGGCTGGATCCACAGTTCGAGGTGTTGGAGCAAGCGCAGACGGAAACACTGCTATCCGAAGCGATCGACGACGAACTGCGCCGGCTGGTGGCCCAGCGCGACGTGGCGACCGTCGAGCTGGCCACGCGCTACGACTTGCACGCGCTGCAGGACCTGGTGCGCACGCTGGTCGTCGAAGCGCGCGACGACGAGTTGGACGCCTGGCTGCAGATTGACCTGCCCGAGCAGGTGGCAAGGTGGCACGCGCTGTTCGAGCAGCGCGTCGTGCCGGCCATCGCGCGGAGCGTGGCCCAGTCGCCGGCAGCGGCTATGGTCCTGCGGGTGCTCGGCGAGAACGTTCCCGATCATCCGCAAATGCGCGCGCGGCGCGACGTGTTGCTGGAGAAGCTGTCGGCGCTGGCGTCCATCGACGAGCCCCAACTCTTGTCGGCCGAGCTGCACGTCATTCGCGACCACGCCAGGGTGCAAGGGGGCGGCACGGCGCGAAACTGGGAAAACCCCGCCGCCTATGGCGAGCTCAAAGACGCGGCCACGGAGCTGCGCAAGGCGA
>JBGSYQ010000271.1:0-7099 GCA_041750795.1 Pirellulales bacterium
GCGGCAGCACCGTCACCGCGTTGCGCCGGACGCCGGCCGACGGATGCACGAGCGCTGCCACGACAGCCGCGGTTGCTTCCGGATGCGCGCCGTCGAGCAGGCCCAAGCCAGACAGCGTCGTCAGTGCGTGAATCGCGCCCACGTTCAGCCCGACCGGGTCGACGCTCCGATCGGCCACCAGTTTCGCTAGCGCCGGCAGCATCTCCACGCAACGCCGCTCGACCAGGAAGCGCTGCGCCTGCAAACGCCAGAGCATGGTGGGATGCGCCAGCGCCGCCACGAGTTGCTCGGGCGTGGCATCGGCCAGCGAAACCGTAGCGGCTGGCTCAGCCGAATCGCAAACGACGCGGTAGATGCGCCCATGCTTCTTGTCGCGCAGTTCGGTTTCGTAGGCCGCGCCCTTGCCGGTCTGGAAGCCGCGCGGCGTGGGATTGTGCTGCACGATGTAGTTGTACCAGTCGATGACCCACACGTTGCCGTCGGGTCCGACCTCGGCCATGATCGGCGCCGTCCACTCGTCGTCGCTGGCCAGCAGATTGCAGGGGCTGGTCGAGCGAAAGTCGCTGCCGTCGGGCGTCAACACGAACGTGCCCACCAGGTGCCCCGTCGGCCCGTTGACGAACGCCGTGCGATTCCAATACGGCTGCGGATACTGCCGCGCGGTGTAGAGTGCGTGGCCGGCGCCGGCCGTATATCCGCCGAAGTGGTCGACCTGGCGCACCTTGTCGGTGATGGGCTTGAACAGGTGCGAGTCGGCGATCGTGCCCAGCTCGAGCGATGGCGTCCAGCCGCGCACGCGCTCGTAATAGCGGTTGGGAATCGGCAGGTAGACGCTGGGGTTGTGGTTGGCGGTGGAGCCGAACACGATCCCTTCTTCGCTGATGCCCAGACCCCAGGTGTTGTTGTTCGTAGAGCGCAGAAACTCCAGCTCGGTGACCTGCGGCGGATCGCTATTATCGAGACGGAAGCGGAAGAAGCCGTTGCGAAATTCTTGCAGCGGCCGACCGTTGACGACCGGGCGCGAGCGGTTGTAGCCCTGCATGGCCCAGATCCAGTTGTCCAGGCCGTAGCGAAAATTGCTCACCCCGCCGTGCGTGTCGGCAATGCCCCAGCCGGTGATCAGCACGTGGCGCTCGTCGGCGCGGTCATCGCCGTCGGTGTCTTGGAGAAACACCGTTTCGGCGCCGTCCTGCACGAGCACGCCGCCGCGGCAGGCCAGGATGGCGGTGGGAATGCTGAGCTGTTCGGCAAACACGGTGAACTTGTCGGCGCGGCCGTCGCCGTCGGTGTCTTCGCAGATGCGGATGCGATCGCGCCCCTGCCCCGGCGGTTGCAGTTCGTTCGGATAGTCGTAGCTTTCGGCCACCAGCAACCGGCCGCGCTCGTCCCAGTTCATGGCGATCGGCTTGCCCCCCAGGTCCGGCTCTGCGGCGAACAATTCGACGCGAAAGCCCTCGGGCACGACCAGGTGTTTGAGCGACTCTTCCGGCGGCAGCGGCTTTTGCATCTTGGTATGCGGCTCGGCCTGCTCGCCCCATTGCTTCGAGGGCACGTAATTGGGAATCTTCGCGCCCACGTCGACGTATTCGAACGGCGCGACGTCGCTGCGTTTTGGCGTCATGCGCGGCACGGGAAAGCCGCTGTCAGAGACATAGTCGGGCACTTCGGCGGGATCCCGACCGGCTGCCCAGCGGATGCCGCGCTCCACCAAACTCTGAAAGCCGGGATTCCCCCAGGTCCGTTCGTCGTGGCCCCAGGCCGTGTAAAACACGCGCCCTTTGCCGTGCGTCCGCACCCAGGTCCAGGGCTCGCGCCCTTCGGCATCGACGCGGTATTCGAGCACCGTGCGGTCTTTCTCGTTGTGCAGCCGGTGGACGTAGGTCTCGTCCCAGCTCTCGAAGCCGCCGAAGCCCTTCATGAGCGGATGATCCGGCTGGGCGATCTCGGTGCGAAACACGCCCGTGCCGTGCCGCGCGAACTGCGCGCCCATCAACTGCACCAGCTCCGCCGAGTTGCGAAAGCAATACGAAGCGCAGTGCAGCGGCACAAAGCCCCCGCCGCCCGCCACGTAGTCGAGTAGCGCCTTGGCCGGCGCCGGCTCGATCGCGTCGATGTTGGCATACAGCACCAGCGCGTCGCACTCGGCCAACGTCTCAGCGTTCAAGTCCGCCAGCTTCTCGGTGTACGTCAGCTCGATGCCGCGCTGCGCCAGCACCGGCTGCAACTGCTCGAAGCGAGCCCGCGGCTGATGATGCCCCGCATCGCCCAAAAAGAGCACCCGCAACTCAGCCGCCAAAGCCACCCCGCCGTCAACCAGCACAGCGCAGCAGATTGCCACAAGAAACGCGGCCCGCAGCAACGAACTTGCACGCAGCATAATCGATCTCGCCAGAAACGTCTTTTGATGCCGACGCTCACCGCCCATCAACAAGCAGGAGCAGAGGCCATGATAATCGGCCGGCGAGGAAACATCACGGGGTTTTTGGGCGGGCGGGTGTCGAGTGATCGATCACGACATGAATCGTCCCCTTGCTATAATGCCGGGATGGGCGACCCTGCATTCTACCGTGCCGTCACGACCAAACGATTCGCCGGGATGTATGCGCAACTGGCAGCCGATTTGGAGCGCGAAGGATTGCCGGCGCATCACGCGGCCGAGATTGTCGCGAGATTTCGAGCGAGCTGCGAGCCAGTTCTCAACGAACAGTTTGAGGCAGGACTCTGGTCGAAGGTCGAACAATCCAAATTCGTCGACTTCCTCGATCAACTGCTCACTCGGCAGGGCACGCAAGAGGTCGACTTTGACGAGCTTTACAGCCGTCGCGCGAAACTTGAACACAGGTGCAAAGAACCCAAGGACTAAACTCCATTCGCGCTTCGTCACAAGTTCCACGATGAATGACCGTCAGAGAATATGGAAGCGCAGCCTCTGGTATTCGACGATCGGCCTGGTTTCGACCGGAGTGATCGCGGGCGCGCTTATCGGATTCTTTGTTGGAGACATGGCTGCAGTTATTGCGGCGATGCTCGCCATGATCGCCGTCATGGCTTGTGCCTTTGGCAAGAGCCGGACAGATGAGGCTCTTCGAAATTTGGCTGAGCAACCTGATGACCCCCACCTCTAACCGCCGCTGGCTGCGCTTTTCGTTGCCGATAGTGTTCGTGCTGGTCGCGATTTGTCTGGGCGGTTGTCCAAACTCAGGCAATCACGCCAGGCAGATCGGACACACGGACGTGACGTTTGATGTTTCGCCTACGAGCGACGTAATTGTTTTCAACGCGGAAGGGGCCGGCGGGCGAGACCTGTATTTTTTGCGACTCAGTGACCTGAGCGTTTCGCGAGTTGCCGAGACGCCCGAATACGAAACTTGGCCCAGCTTTTCGGCTGACGGCAAATACCTGGTTTACGCGGCAGGCGTTACCGGCGATCGAGCGGACCATCTATTTGTTCGTCCGGTGGCGGGGGGGCGCTCCCAGCAATTGACACGTGTCGATCGCAACGATTTATCGCCGAAGTTTTCTCCCGATGGGAAATTGGTCGTGTTTGCTCGAAACCCGACGTACAACTGGGGCGGGCTCGCCGCCAACTGGCAGGGTAGCGTTATCTGCACTGTGCAAAGCGATGGCGCCAACGAACGGCAGATTACCGCAGACGGACAGTTTGCAGGCACCAAGATTTTCTGCCGACGGGCGCTCCGTAATGTTTTTCACGCAGAGCGGACAAAGTGCCGTTTCCATCCACGTTGCAGAGACGCTGAAACAAAGCCGACTTCCCTACGGCGCGGTACCGTCGCCCGATTCAACGTTGGTCGCCTATGTCAAGGGAAAGTACGAACCAGACTGCAAAATCTATGTTGCCAACTCGGATGGCTCTTCGGAACGGTTGCTGACACCGGACATCGGAAGTTGTAGGTGCCCCGTGTTCAGTCGAACGGGCGATCGAGTGTTTTTTCTCCGAGTCGAGTGGCCAGAGGGGCCCACTGGAACGCCAATGGCGAGCCTGTGGGAAGTGGCGCTTGACGGCTCTGCGCCAAGCGAACTGGCGGATCGTCGCTTGTTCCAAACTCCGCTAACCTGGCGACCTACGAAGTCCGCCAGACCAACACGCTAACTCACTAGCCCTGCTACCATGCCACGATGAGCAACGATCCGCATCACATCCCTGTGCCGCCGGTGCTGCTGACCGTAGTGCCATTTTTCACGATGGGGGCGTCTGTCATTCTCGCGGTTAGCGTGTTTCCCGGTGGCGGCCTGTGGATCGCATTTGCCAGTGCGGTCGCCGGATTTTTCTCCCTGCCGCATGGTTGGCCAAGCGAGTGAGAAGATGAACGCCACCCATGACCGCCGCTGGCTGCGGTTCTCGTTGCGGACGCTGTTCGTGGTGGTGACGGTGTTGGCGAGTTGGTTGGGCTACGAGTTAAATTGGGTTCGACAGCGGCACCAACTGCTCAATCGGCCCGACGTTCTCCATTGGGATCAAACAACAGTAGTAGGTGTAAACCTGCTTGTGCAACTTCCGAAGGAAACGCCACCGCGAGCACCGGGATTGCTATGGCTCTTTGGCGAAACAGGCATTGTCGAACTAGCGTGGTTGATCGATGAATCGCAATTTGACGAATCACGATCCATGGATTCCTACCAGGAAGTCCAACTCGCAAGGGCACTATTCCCCGAAGCCACTCTGATCGAAGTATATCCAAGGCCCTCAGTCTCCACAGGTTCTCCAGCGACCGACCCGTTCAAGTAGCCATGATCATGACCCCCACCCCTAACCGCCGCTGGCTGCGATTTTCGCTGCGGACGCTGTTCGTCGTGGTGACGGTGTTGGCGTGTTGGTTGGGGTGGCAACTCTTCGTCATACGAGACCGGCAGGCCGTCAAGGCGCACATCGAGGAACGCGGCGGGCTGGTGGTCGCGGACAATGGCATCGTGGACGGTTACCAGTTTGGAGACGTCGAATGGATTCGCCAAGGCTACGTGAATGCCTACCCAACACATCCTGAGCTGGAGCAGAAGAGCATGAAGATCCCAGGATTTCGCCGGATCTTGGGCGACCATGCGGCGATCGAGATAGTCATGCCAAGCACATTTACGCGGGACGAATTGCATCGCGTTCGGACGACATTCCCCGAGGCGAATCTGGTCGTGGACGAACCCGAATCGTCTCCAAGTTCCAGCAATTGAGGCGCGACAACCACCCAAACGTTCCCTCGCGCGTGCAATGTTCGCACCAATGATCGACGACGAAGCGACAACTTATCAACTCATCATCGAAACGCCAGTCTGGCTCGACCTGAGCGTTTTTGCCGCCATCGCTGCGGTGGTGGCATGGGCCCTTTGGCGAGTGCGTAGGCGATCATCATGATCTTCACCCCTAATCGCCGCTGGCTGCGAGTCACACTCAGGTTGATGGCCCTCTTCGTGATCGCGGTTGCGGGTCACTGGCTGCATGGCGAGTGGCGGCTCGCGGGCGTCGGCTTTGCGTGGGGAGCGGTCATGGGTGGCGCCATGCAGTCTGGGCTGCGAGCGGCCTCACATGATGGATGCCAGCGCGGGATCAATCGCATCGTGCGCGGATTGCTCGCCGCAGTCCTTCTTACTTTGCTGTTCTTTCCGGCAGTGGTCGGACTCGTGAAGGGCGGTGTGCCACTGGCACTGGCCCGGTTGGCTGAGGTTATTCTGGGTTTTGCCGTTGTCGGATTCGCGTACACGCGCCTGTACGGCCCGATGCAAGAGGCAACGGCTTCGTGTGCCGTGGAACGTGTGCCGGGTGTGGTCGACAGTGCAGCACCGAAGCCGTTTCAATTCACTATTCGACGCATGCTGCACTTCACGGCCTGGTGGGCTGCCGTATTTGGTGCTGGTGTGTTGTTGGCCGCGACGTATTCGACGGCGCCTGGCGCTGCACGCGTGTTGCTCGGATTCGTCCTCATGATGTCTGTGGCCATCGGGCCGTTTGTGGCCTTCGGTTCGCTGTTCGGCAAGACGTCGCAGGGCGCCTACGTGGGAGTGATGACAATCGGCGGACTCTCATCGCTGGTTTTCTTCTGGCTGATCCTGTGACGTTTTTCAACGGACTGTTAGCCGTCGCAGCCAATCCCGACACTGCTTGACCAGCAAGCAGTGACACCCCAGCACATCCCCCCGCTCACCGGCAATAATTACACGGCGGGCAGTGCCGCACCGCGGGCATGTAACCGGGGCGGCAGGTGTCGACTGGCTCGACTTCGCCTGGAGGAGTCTGGCAGGCCAGGATCTGCGAGGGGAAGCCCAGCGAATAGTACAAGCGAAACTGGGCCCGATTGAAGTCGGCGATCGAACGATAGTAGTTCAAATAGGCCTGCTGCAACTGCGTCAGTGCCGCGACCACTTCCTGCGGGCGATTGACCAGTGTGAGCAGATCGCCAAAGCGCGTGGTCTGGCCGAGCCCGCGCAGATTGCCCTTGTACGTCGCCAGGCTCTCCTTCAGTCCGCGCTCGGCCTGCACGGCGCGATAGGCGGCCGATTCCAGCTCGGACTTGGCCTGGGTCACCTCGGCGGCCACGCGGTCTTGCACTTCGAACAGCTCGACCATCGCCAGTTGCATTTGTCCGCGGCGCTGGCGGATCAGCGATCGATTGCCGAAGCCCAGGTTTTCGGCCTGCCAGATCACTTGCACGCCGACGTCCGAGCGGCCGGCCCACTGGTCGAGCGAGCCACTGCCGGTGCCGAACACGCCGCCTTGAAACAAAAAGTCCGGCGTGCCGTTGCCCGTTACCAGCACGCTGGGAATCAGCGGACGCATGCGCTCCTGCTTGAGTCGCGCCAGCGTCGCCTCGACCACGGCGCGGTGCGAGGCCAATTCGGGCCGGTTGCGCAAGCCCAGCGGAATCAACTCGTCGAGCGGCGCGGATTGCGATATCAGGCTCACTTGCAGATGGTCGGGCTCCAGCGGAACCACAACGGCCTCGGGGTTCAGGCGCAGCACGCGGGTCAGTTGCGCGCTGGCGACGCGCCACTCCTGTTGGGCCGACGCGGCCGCCTGCTCCAGCTCGGCCAGCAGCGTCCGCGAGCGATAGATCTCGTCGCGCGGCGTCAGCCCCTTGGAAAGGTGCTCGAT
>JBGSYQ010000272.1:0-6740 GCA_041750795.1 Pirellulales bacterium
GGGCCAGTGATCGCGGCCGTCGCGGCCGGCGCCGGCGTCGCTGTTGCGCTGGCCGACTTTCGGCGTGCGGCCGAACTCGCCGGTCCACACCACCAGCGTCTCGTCCAGCAAACCGCGCTCGGCCAGATCGTCCAACAGCGCCGAAAACGCCTGATCGGCCGGCGGCATCAACCGCGTGCGCAGATCGATGAAGTTGCGGCTGTGCGTGTCCCAATAAACGCTCACGTTCTTTGTGCCGTCGCTGGGCCAGAACGCCGTCACCAGCGGCACGCCCCGCTCCACCAGCCGCCGCGCTTGCAGCACTGATTGCCCGTGCGGGTTGAGCCCGTAACGCTCGCGCACGTCGGCCGGTTCCTGCGTCAGGTCGAAGGCGCCTTTGCTGGTGGCCGAGTGCAGCATGTCGAACGCGCGCCGCACGTGGCTGTCCATCGCCTTGACCGATTCGTTTTCGCCCTGGCGGCGAAGCTGGCCGTTGAGATCGTCCAGCAGCGTGCGGCGGTCGTCGAGCCGGCTCACCGATATCTCCGCCGGCAGTTGGAAATCGCCCACGTGATAGCCGGCTTCGGCCGGATTGGCGTCGATCGACAACGGATCGTACGACTGGCCCAGCCAGCCGGCCGACTGTCCGTGACACTGCTCGACGAACCGCGGCACGTCGTTGTCCAGCTTCGGACGCAGCGACACGAACGGCGGCAGCGGATCGCCGCCGCGTCCCAGCCGCGCAAGCACGGCGCCGATGTGCGGCCAATCATTGCGCAGCTCCGGCGTCTGCGGCGGCGGCTGGCCGGTGAGCAGATAGTGCGTGCCGGTCAAATGATCGACGTCGGTGTGCGTCATCGAGCGCACGATCGCCAGCCGATCCGTCCGCTGCGCCAACAGCGGAAAATGTTCGCAAATGTGGATGCCGGGCACCTTGGTGCCGATCGGCTGAAACTCCCCGCGCACTTCGGCCGGCGCCTGCGGCTTCAAATCCCACGTGTCCTGATGCGCCGGCCCGCCCCACATGAACAACAGGATGCAGCTCTTGGCCCGTCCGAAGGTCGACGTCGCCGCGCCGCCGCCTTCCGGAGTTACCGCCGCGGCGCCGTCCGGTGTTGCCGCCGCCGCCCTGCCCCGCAGCAACTGGCTCGTCCCCAGCCCGAACAAGCCCAGGCTCCCGGCGCGCAGCAACTCGCGGCGGTCAAGCGTGCGCAGATGGCGAGTGTCGAAGGAACGTGTCACGGCAGGTGGGTCCACTCGGTGGGCAATCGGGCTCGCACGCCGATTATAGCCACCCCGCGTCGAAATTCCCAAGCCGGCGACATCCCGGCACCAATTCCAACGCCCGGCCCTTTGGCTTAAGATGGGCCTGTTGGCGAACCGTCAAAAAGTCCCCATCAGCGCCGGCGCTGCCGGCATTCCTTGAGGATTCGTGCAAATGACTCGCTCTGCTCTCCACGGTCGTCTCGCGGCATTGCGCATCCTGCTGACGACCTCGCTCTCGCTCCTGCCAGTGCTCGCCCTGGCCCAGGCGCCCAAGGGCGAAGTCAAGCCGACCGATCCGCCGCCGGCGCTCACCTATCACGGCCTGATCCCCGGACTGTCGTCCGCGGCCGACGTGCGCAAAGCGCTCGGCCAGCCGACGCACGAAGCCAAATGGTATGCCTACAAGATGCTCTATCCGGCCACCGGTCGCAGCGGCTTGATCGACTCGGTCCACTTGCACGGCAAGGACGGCACGTTCAGTTGCGTCGAAGCGGCCAGCATTCCCCAAGGCTACGAAGCGCGCGACGTCGTGCTCTCCAAGCTCGGCGACCCCGAGCAGGAAATCCGCATGGCCACCTTCTCCCTCTTGGACTACTCGGCCCAAGGCGTGCGCTTCATCTTCGACAACCAGGGCAAGACCATCGGCGTCACTTACTTTCCGCACATGCAGGCACGCGTCCACGACGGCGCGCGAAAGCTAATCGATCTGAGCCACCAGCGGCAAGGTCCGCAGCCGCGCCCCGCCAGCCCGGCCGACCTGGGCGACCTGAAAGCCGGCGCTTCGGAAATCGACATCACCCCCTTCACGCCCGAATGGCTGCCGCCCAAGCAACGCGCCAGCTTCAAAATACACGATCGAATGCTGTCCCGCACGGTCGTGTTCGAGAAGGACGGGCAGCGCATCGCCCTGGTCGGCGCCGACCTGTTCGGCATGACGTCGGCCGATATCATGCCCATCCGAAAATGGGCCGCCGATTCCGGCGTGCCGTTCGTCATGTTCGCCATGTCGCACAATCACGCCGCGCCCGACACCATCGGCGTGTACGGCCATTACCCGGCCGAATACATCGCCTTCCTCCAGGACCAGGTGGTCCGCGGCATCGAAGACGCGGTGAAGAACCTGCGGCCGGTAAAGGAATTCCGCGAGGCCTCGCGCGAGCTGCCCATGGACGGCGGACGCGTGATCGGCTATTTCCGCAACGCCCGCAACGTCGGCCTGGTCGATCCCTCGCTCTCCGTCCTGCAAGCCATCGGCCAGGACGACCAGCCGATCGCCACCGTCGTCAATTTCGCCTGCCACGTCGAAGGCCTGGAAGACGGCTCGGGCATCAGCGCCGACTTCCCCGGCTATATGTGCGACCAGATCCGCGCCGACGGCGGCGGCCAGGCCGTGTTTCTCAACGGCGCCGTCGGCGGCATGGTCTCCGGCGACAACAAGGCCCGCACGCACGAGGAAGCCAAGGTGATGGGACTGGGGCTGGCCGCGCTCGTGAAGGATCTGGCCCAGACGGCGCAGCCGCCCGCCACGTTCGACTTTTCCGTCGACACGCGCCGATTGGAAATCCCCATGACCAACGCCGGCTTCAAGCCGCTGTACGACGCGCGCGGCGGCCTGCATCGCGGCCGCACGGTCACCGAGATGTCGCTGGTGCGACTGGGCGAGGCGGAGTTGCTCACCATCCCCGGCGAACTGCTGCCGGAAGTCAGCTTCGAGATCCAGGAAAAGATGGACGGCTTTCCGCGCATGCTCATCGGCCTGGCCAACGATCAACTCGGCTACATCATTCCGGAATACGACTTTCGCGACAACTCATACGAAGAGACCATGTCGCAAGGCCCCGCCACCGCCCCCATCGTCCGCGAAACCGGCATCCGCCTGCTAACCGGCGTGAAGTAATCGCACCGGTAGCTGGATTCGCCCCCCGTAGCTGGATTCGCAAGAATTCAGCCCGCAGCACCGGTACCTCGCTTCGCCGGAATTCAGCCCGTCGTTCCCGGTACCTCGCTTCGCCAGAATTCAGCCGCGTTCCTGCGCGCCGACAGTCCGCCTTGGTTCAACTGAAGTCTTGCGACTTCAGCTACATTCGCCCCCGTAGCTGGATTCGCAAGAATTCAGCCGCCCGTCTTCCCCGTAGCTGGATTCGCAAGAATTCAGCCTCCCGCAGCGCATCGCCTCCGAACTCGCGCCCTTTTCCACCACGACAAGGACCGAAACGCCCACCGCGTTCGCTCGCAATTGACCAACGCCCGCCAGACCGTTACGTTAAACTCGTACGCCCGCAGAACCTTCCACGCACCACGGCGCCAACCCGAACCGGACATGGAACTTCGCGACGCACTTTTGCAGATCGCCGAAATCCGCCAGCAGATCGCCAAAGGCGACGTCTTCCGCGGCTATCGAGCGGCGCCGGTCGCCTTTTCCGGCGTGGTGGCCCTGGCGGCCGCCGCCATGCAACCGCTGGTGGTTGCCGATCCCGAGCAGCAGTTCGCCTTGTATCTGGGCCTGTGGTTGCTTGCGGCCGCGTTTAGCGTCTCGGCGCTGGCGTTGGAGATGACCTGGCGGCTGAACCTGGTGCGCGAGTGGACACATTTCGTCGTCGCCCGGCTGGCCGTCGAGCAGTTCGTGCCGTCGGTGATCGCCGGGGCGCTGGTCACCACGGCCATCGCCCGCTACCTGCCCGAGCACGTCGCCTTGTTGCCCGGTTTGTGGCAGATTTTTTTCGGGCTGGGCATCTTCGCCTCGGCCCGCGTCTTGCCGAAAGCCATCTTCTTGATCGGCGCGTTTTATTTCGTGTGCGGGGTGGTCGTGCTGCTGCTGGCCGCCGGCGGCATGTCGCTGTCGCCCTGGAGCATGGGTTTGCCGTTCGCCTGCGGGCAATTGTTGGCCGCGGGAATCTTGTACTGGACGTTGGAGCGTCGCGGATGAATCAGCCCCTGGACCCTCAGGCACCGAAAACTCCCAAGCCGGCCGCTCCCTACGCTTACGAGGGACTGGAGCGCGTCATTCACGAGAAAGCGCGGCTGGGCATCCTGGCGTCGTTGGCCTCGCACGCCGCGGGGCTGGCCTTTTCCGAGCTCAAGCAACTGTGCGCGCTGACCGACGGCAACTTGAATCGGCACCTGCAGGTGCTGCAAGACGCCGGCCTGGTCGTCGTGCAAAAGCTCACCGACGGAGTCCGCCCGCAAACCGTCTGCCACGTGACCCCCGAAGGACGCAGCCGCTTTGCCGAATACATCAGCGTGCTGGAGCAAGTCGTGCAAGACGCCCTCTCCGCCCAGCGCAGCGAACCCGCCCCTGCGCCTGCAAACGTCAAAGGCTGGTCGCCCGCCTGACCAGGATCTTGTTGCCACTCGATGCACTCCGGGGTGGCCCAGACACCGGCACGGTGTCTGGCACTAGGTTAAGGGATGCGTTTCCACCGCCGCCACAGTTTGCGTAAACTCCAAAGCGCAACGGGCACGAACAGCCACGTCAACGTGGCTGCGGCGAGAGCACTAAGGATCAGCGACCTCCTTGCAGCCGCCAATCGGACGGCGGTAGGACTTGCTCGGCAGATGGTATAATCTGACAGTGCCAACACGTCGAACCATCCAGAGCGTTTTGCACAATTTCCTCGGCTCATATACGAGCCGCTACACAGAAAACAGGGGCTATTGGCTCTTCGGCTTCGTCGTAGATAAGCTAGGAGAATTGGAATTCGATCTGCTAGGCGACTCGGAGGCGACGGATACAGTCGTCAGACTTGCTGCGACTATTGCCTCACAGCGGTTCCGCGAGCAATTGAAAAAGGCCGGACTGACCCCGACCACAATCCACACTGCAAAGCTGATGATTAAGAAACGCTCAGATAGCGTGGATGGACAAGTCAACGGCCATTTGTGCAGGGGCTATGTCTTAGAGTTTCAGGTTAGAGTCACCTCTGATCTCGGTAAGGATTTTTTGTCTGAGAGACATATCTTCACCGCACCTCACAATGCCCAATTTGAATTCAAAAGCGCTCGCTAGCCGGCCGGTTTTCCTTAACCTAGTGCCAGACACCGGCACGGTGTCTGGGTTGCGCAGCAACAAGAGGCGCCGCCAGCACGCGAGCGATAACCCGCCAACACCGGGGCGAGCAGCAACGCCTCATGTCCCTGCGAGACCCAGACAACAAGTTGTCTGATTACGACGCACGCCACGCGATGGCCAATTCGACCGGCTCACCGGGCGTGTCGGCTGCCGCATGTCGGTCGCCGGATACGAGAGGGCCTGCAAGTTCCGTATCAGCGTCGCTCATCCAATAAACGCAAAATCTCCCGGTACGCATGGATGCGTTCTTCTGCCTTTCCCGGTTTACATTGCTCAATGTTTTGGGTGAAGAAATCCAACTTCGAGCGAGCAAGGTCAGCCGCAGTGTGCCCAACGGCACTTTGGGCGTCCGCATCCGCACCACTTTCTAGTAGCACTTTCGCGACGGCCACCCGCCCGCTGCCTCCTGCCCGCATCAACGGCGTTACTCCGCGCTCGTCCGCCACATTCACTTCTGCGCCCGCGTCCAGCAGCGCCTTTGCTACGTCTGCCGTCGATGCGAACATCAAAGCTGTTAAGCCACGGTCTAGCCGTCCATCGATCGGCGAATCGTACTCGAAACGCTGATTCGGGTTGGCGCCTCGCTCCAATAGCAACCGTACTGCGGCAAGCGACTTTTCGGGAGCAAAGAAACCGCCAAAACATGCGCTATAGAGCGGAGTGAAACCCCGGCCGAGAGCGACGGCGTTTGGGTCTTCACCAGCGTCCAAGAATTGTCTCAAGGCGTCGATCTCTTCGCCGCCTGCGGCCTGGAAAAACGGAATTTGCCGCGCAGCCTCCTTCTGCTGGTCTTCGGTAAGTGGGTTCTCGCGTCTTCGCTTATTCGCTGCCGCTTTTTGCTTCCTTTCTTTTCCAGCAAGTCTGATCAACTCGGCTCCAGTGTCGGGCATGGTCGGGTCGGCTTCCGGCATGTCAGAGTACTGGGCACGAGTCTTTTCATACCTGGCTCTTCCCACCATTCGCTTCTTTACAAAATAGGATTCCGCAATTTTCTTGCCCGCCGCGAACTCAAACGTACAAGCAATTTCGAGAAGGCCGTATGAGTGCGCTTCCGATGTAATTCTTCCATCCTCATCGAACGTGCGCACAACCGTTTTGCCCGACGGCAGTTCTTCATGCTCGTGTTTCATGGTGGCGCCCAATTTGTGTTTACGGACGGAGTAGACAAGAGAGCACTACACGATCGTACCGTACGCGTCAACCAAAACGGTTCCTGACACCCTTGCCGCACCGCATACCTCGCATCTTCCGCACCGCATGCCTCGCAACTGAGGGCCAACGGCCCGACCACCCCTTTCAACATGCATTAGCCGTACTTGTCGAGGACACGTTTGGTGGAGAGGTGTCGGATGTTGGTGCAGTTGGGGGTTCGGCGTTTCTTCTTCGGCCCCCGTCGGGATTTGCTGAGCAGAGTCAGGTTGGCGTG